>JBIILC010000099.1:0-4847 GCA_044232865.1 Opitutales bacterium
TGCGCATAGGGGCACTATGGCCTCGTCCGCCTTCATTTCAATCCAGCGAATCGGCTTTCCCTCCTACCCCCTTTCGGCCAAAGTCCATCGTACGGGCCTATAGCTCAACGGTTAGAGCACGGAACTCATAATTCCTTGGTTCTGGGTTCAAATCCCGGTGGGCCCACCAACTTTCAACCGGCGGACTTGATACGCTCCCAGAAGGGGAAGTAACCGCGGGCGGCGTGCGGGAAGTGTTCGGTGTCCCAGGCCCGACGGCGCCAGATCATGGCGATGCCGGCGGACGCCATGGCGGACTCGACAGCGAGTGCTTCGGTCAGCCAAGGTCCGATAAAAGGACGATAGGCGACGACGGCCTGCAGCTCGTTCTGCTTGGCCCATTCGGTCAGCGACGTCGACAGATCGGACGTCTCGCCCGAGGAGACTTCGGCACCGAAATGATTACCAGCCCGCATCGCCCCGTCTCGTAAAGCCGCCTGCGTCCAGACGGACACCTTCTCCGACCATCCAGCTCGTTCGACGATACCCTTCGGCCACGAGGCATTGACGGCCTGGACCTTTAATCCGGCTAGTTCCCCCTGCTCGACCGTGAGGTCTTCGGGATGCACCCATAGGCCGATTCGATCAAAAGACTTAAGCGAAGCGACCTGCGAAGCGTCTTCGGTCCACGCCGGCACCTTGGGCAAGGGTTCCTCCGTTATGGTAAACGGAGCAGAGGCGAGCTGGCTAGCCTGTGGCACATGCTGACCGTCGGTGTAGAATGCGATGTTGTCGGCCCTGGCGACATAGGTCTTCCCGGGCGTCTGCAATCCCGCTACCCAGCGCCACGAGAGCGTGTTACTCGCGACATCCCCATCGAGGAGGTGCTCGTAAAAGAATGCGGCTCCGAGTTCCCAAGGCAGACGGAGCGTAAAGATCCAGATCGAGGCGAACCACATGCGAGCGTGGTTATGCAGATACCCCTTGGCCACGAGTTCCTGCGCCCACGCATCGAAGCCCGCGATACCGGTGCGGCCAGCGAGGGCGGCTGCCAGAGTCGAACGCTGTTCGGCAGTCAAAGACGCCCGCAACCGTGGTACGGCTTCACAGCAGCGAGTCCACGCCGCCGGACGTTGCTCGAGCCAACCCTTCCAATAGGTGCGCCAATAGACCTCCTGCACGAACTTCTCGACTACGGGGAACGACCATCGGGCTCTGGCCGCGGCGACAATCTCCGACTCCAAGAGAAGGCGCTTCTGCACCCATGGCGATAAGCGCGAGATATTCTCATGGCCCGGCCTAACGTAATTACGTTCCGCCGCATAGCGTCCCGCGGCAGGAAGAAACTCTTCCAGTCTCGCCAGTGCAGCGGCACGGGTCGGGATGAAGGTCAGCGGCTCAGCCATGGCCTGACACCTAAGCGGAAGCCAAGTCCGCCGCAAACGGACGGTAAACAAAACCCCGATGGCTCAGGCGCTGACGGGCAATCGACTTGGCAGCCCCATCTTCCCGCTACAGGCTGTCGGCATGCGCCCCCTGCTCCCCGCCCTGCTCTGTCTGGCCTCGTTGGCCATGGCCGAGGAAAAGCCGAACCTGCCTTTGGTCGACCTTTCCGGACAGAAGGAACGCCAGGTGGTCGTGGGTGCAGGAACGGAGGCGGTCTACCAAGGTCACCCGACGACCCTGCTGCTACCCAACAGCCAGACGATCCTCTCGGTCTGGTGCATCAACCACGGCGGTTCCGCGGGCCCGATGGCTCGGAGCGACGACGGCGGCCTGACCTGGACGCGACTGGACACCCAATTACCTAAGGGCTTCTCAACCCACCAGAACTGTCCAAGCATCTACCGCATCATCGATCCAGCCGGCAAAGCCCGCCTCTGGGTCTTCTCCGCCGCTCTCGGTAAGCGCGGCGGGCCGGGGATGCCGAGCATCATGAGCGAGGACGAGGGCAAAACCTGGAAAGAAATGCCTCCGCTGAATTTCCCCTGCGTAATGACGTTCAGCAGCGTGGTGAGCCTTAAAGACGGTCGCACCCTCGGACTCTATCACCGCGGCCCGGGCGGGGCCGACAAGGCCCCGCTGGTGACGCTACAGACAATCACCACCGACGGCGGCTTCACGTGGTCCGAACCCCGCATCGTCGCGGAAGTCGCCGGTAAGAATCCTTGTGAGCCGTATGTCTTCCGCTCACCCGACGGCAAGGAACTCGCCTGTCTGCTCCGCGAGAATACCCACAAGGGGCGCAGCCTGATGATGTTCAGCCAAGATGAAGGTGCGACGTGGTCGACGCCGGTGGACACGAACTGGGGCCTCACGGGCGATCGCCATAACGGCGTGTTCACGTCCGACGGCCGGATGGTCGTCTGCTTCCGCGACCAAGCGCTCAACAGCCCCACCAAGGGACACTTCGTCGCTTGGGTCGGCACCTACGATGACCTGAAGTCCAGCCGCCCCGGCCAATCCCGCATCAAGCTGCTCCATCATTACGGTAAGCGCGCTGGCGACTGCGGCTACCCCGGCGTCGAACTCCTCGCCGATGGAACGATCGTGGCCACGACCTACGTGAAATACACGGCTGGCCCCGAGCAGAACTCGGTGGTCAGCGTGCGTTTCAAACTCAGCGAGACCGACGCCCTGCTGAAGCGTTAACGCTTCACGGGCTGCTGACCGGCGAGGGTACGACCGTTAGGACGGTCTACGCCGACTTTCACCATATAGGTGCCAGCCGCGAAGACCGGGGGCGCGAATTCCTTCACACCTGAGAGACGGCGCACATAGACCGTCTCGCCAGTTTGCTCATGGATAACTTGGACGACCGCTCGGTCACCTTCAGCGCTGAGGTCGATCGTCGGCAGGAAACCCGTGGGCTTACGTCCGTCGTTATCGGCCAGCACAAAGGTCTGCGGCCAGCCCGGGAACTGTTCGCCGTCCCCCTTGCGCGAATCGCTGAAGCGCGGCCAGCACTCGAAGGTGACGCTCTGTTTGGCGAGATGGAAACGGGCCACGCCGTAACCGTCGGCACGCTGGCGCTCGTCCTGGACGTCCCCAGGGTTGGCGTAAGCGACGACCGACATCTTATTGCCTAGTCCATCCAGGAAATCACCGGTCCAGGGCAAGGGGCTTCCAACCACGGCATTCGGGCCGGCCTTCTCATCCTTCGGATGCCACCAGCGTCCGTAAATCGTGTTCACGAGGGCGGGACTGGTCAGCGAGTAAGGTCCATCGCCGAAAGCTTCGATGCCGTGCTTGACGGTGACGGCGAGATGCTGGTCGCCGCAAAGGTGCACGGCTTGCACGCGACGCAAGGCACGCAAGGCCTCATCGCGACCCTTCTGCGGCCAGCCGTTGCAATCGAGGTCAGCCAACAGACGGCTGTCCTTACCGCCATGCATGTGGACGGCCCCACAGAAAGCCGAGGCGGACAGGACGGCTTTATGACGCACGCCCACCCAGTCCTCGGACCAAGCGGCGAGGAACTTCAACTGACGATCGCCGAGAAGCTCCAGGCCGGGCAAATTAATGCTCTTCGGGTCGTATTTATCATCGGTGACGTGATCAGGGCGCGGGCCTTGCGAAGGAATCTTCCCCTGCGGGGCCGACTTGAACTTACGATCCTCGAGGATGGCGAAATCGATGCCACCGACCTTGAGGCGGGTGTAGTAGACGCTGATGCCCCGCTGGACGGGAGTCGGATCATAAGCATCGGGCAGGTGCCACGATTGCTGACGCTGGACCATGTTCACGTAGGTGACCGGGTAGAAATAGCCGCCGTCAGCCATGCCAGCGACGGTGGACAGCTTGCCGCCCTCACCCCAGAGGTTGGGGTGGCCGACGTCATGGTCGTCCGGAATACAAATCGTCGGGCGATCCTTCATCACGTCGCGAAACTGCAGACCGAACTCGATCCAACCAGCAGTGTGCTCGGTGTGGCGATAGGTCTGGTCACCGGCAAAGAAAAGCAAATCCGGATTCTGGCGGATCAGGTTATCGAGAATCTCTGGGCGGGCGCCCGTCGTGCGGCTAGAATTACACGACATGTTGGCGATGACGATGGCGTCCTTATCCATCGGATCGCGTCGCACGAGCCCTTCGAAGGCGGCCTTCTCACCATGGCGGACGCGATAGGCCACATCCTTGGAGCCATCCCAGCCTTCGACCCGGAAGTGGGCACTCCAACCGGGGAAAACTACTTCGGTCTTGGCCGCCTCGACCCAGCGTCCGTCGCGCTTGAATTCCAAACGCGCTTCCTTGGATTCCTCGGGGTAGAGAGGATAGAGCTGAGCGGATAGCTTCAGGACGCCCGCTTGCTGGGTGTAAAGGGCGAAGGCGATGACTTGGTCACGCTCGACGAGCATCGTCGGCGCAGCCGAACTGGCGGCAGCCTTCTTCTTGGCTTTGGCCGCGGGGCGAGGCTCCGCCGCGGGGCGAGGCTCCCACCAGGCGCCCACCGCCAGCGAGTCGAGGCTCGGAAACTCCTCTCCGAACGGCTTGACCGTGTGGGCCGGCGGAACCGGTGCGGCGAAAAGCATAGAAGTAGCAAAAAATAGCAGGAATCTCATGGCGTTCTGTTAATACCCCTTTTCGCTGAAAAAGTTTCCCTGCACCAGCCCTTTCGGCTTAATCCGACGGTATGAGACGACTGCTGCCCCTGCTCCTCGCCCTGACTGCGTTCGCGGCCGAGACCGGCACACCTGTCCAGAAGTTCCAGCAGCTGGACTCCCTCCTGCCGTCGCCCTCCCCCCAACGGCTCGCCACGGGCGCCCCGGGCTCAGGCTATTGGCAGAACCGGGCTGACTATGATATCCGCGCCGAACTCGACGACGAGAAGCGCACGATCACGGCCGAGGCTACGGTGACTTATCATA
>JBIILC010000100.1:0-4748 GCA_044232865.1 Opitutales bacterium
CATCGCACACCATACAGGGCGGATCGAGGGTAAGTTCCAGGCCGAGCGAAAGACGGCGCAACTGACCCCCGGAAAGGGCTGAGACCCGCTTATCGCGGTGCGGGGCCAGGCCCGTGACGCCCAAGACAGACTCTAGGCGATGGGCACGCTCGGCGGCGTCCGGCACGGCGAGTTCGAGGGCGTAAGCCAAGGACTCGGCGACGGTCAGCTGGGGCTGAGCCGCGGTGAACTGCGGGGCGAAACCGACCTTGCCGACGAGGTCTTCAGTACAGGTGATGCGCTGACCGGCGAGACAGGCTTCACCGGTCGACGGCAGGATGCCCAGGATGGCCTTCATCAAGGTCGTCTTGCCGCAACCCGAAGGCCCGATGACGGCATTGAGGCCGCGGGGAAGGAAGCGGGCGTTGGCGCCGTCGAGGATGACGGTGCCGTCGTTACCCGCTTGCACGGTGAGATTCTGGCAGCTCAGCATCGGTTGTAATCTTGCTTCGGCACCCCCGTGGGTAAAGGATTAACGCCATGAGCCCCAAAGCCCTCGCCGCCGCCCTGCTTGCGATCGCCGTCCTCGCCCCTCAGGCCGAAGCGTTCCAAATGACCAAGAAGGCCATCCGCAACCAAGGCATCTTCGGCATCAAGGTGAACAAGACCGACATGGCCTTCTACGGACGCGCGGACGCCATCCTGTCGATCTCCTTCCAGGAATATACCACCGGCTCCTTCATCGTCGCCGAAGTCGTCATCGATATGAAGGACTCGAACCAGCAACTTCGCATCTATAACACCCGCCCGCCGGGGACGTCCGACGTCGCCAACCGCGCCAACCGCGCCAGCGCCGCAAACTCCGAGAACCGCGGCCTCGACCCGAAAGACGCCAGCAAGCTCCCGATCCCTGGCCCGCTCGCCATCATCGAATCGAAGGTCAATAACGTGGTTAGCAACAGCACTGGCGACCTCGTCGTAAAGACCTACCCGAACACCACCCACGCCAAGACCGTGGAAATGGTCGTGACGTCCAAGGCCGAGCTGCAACAGCTCTACTCGAAGATGATCACCCTTTACACCGGCTTCGAAGTGGAAGCCGTCGACGGCGCTTCGGTCGAAGGCTCGAATGGAGCAACGGCCGCAGCGACCGCCGCGGGCAGCACCGCCGCCAAGATGAAGATCACCCAGATCGGCGGGGTCCTGTTCACGCTCGAGTAAGTCGGAGGCAGTCCCCACACGCCTATTTTACAGGGCGAAACACCTCTCCCCCTCCTTTCGGGCAAGTCCGGCTTGACCGTCCCGAAGGCGTCCGCTTGTGTTCGCCCTTACTCCCATGGCCTCCCTACCCGTCAACCGTATCAAGAAGAAGAACATCATGAGCTACAATGGTGAGCTCTGCATCGTTCTCGAGTGCCTCGTTCGCACCCCCCCGAACAACGCTTCCTACGTCCAGATGGAACTCCGCTCCATCAAGACTGGCGCCAAGATCCCGGTCCGCTGCGGCATCGGAGTCAGCTTCGACGTCTTCGACAACAGCACCAAGTCCCTTGAAATGTCCTACGAGGCCGACGGCAGCTACGTCTTCGTCGATACCAGCACCAACGAGGAATACTACATCTCGGCCGCCTCCCTCGCCGACTCCAAGGAGTTCCTGATCTCGGGCACCTCCTACATGGTACTCTTCGTCGAAGACAAGCCCATCACCGTCGACCTCCCCCCTTCCGTCATCGTCGAAGTCCTCGAAGCCCCGCCCGCCGTCAAGGGCGACACCGCCGGCAACGTCCAGAAGACGGTCACCTGCGAAAACGGCCTCCAGGTTAACGTCCCGCTCTTCATCAAGCAGGGCGAGAAGATCAAAGTCAGCACCGAGAACAAGGAATACCTCGGTCGCGCCTAAGCCGCCCTTCCAGGCACGCATCGAACCCCGGCTTGCCGGGGTTCTTTTTTGGGCAGACGGACCGCCCAGAAGGTGCGTAGACCCGCAGGGATTCGAACCCCGACAAGGAGAACCAAAAACTCCTGTGCTACCATTACACCACGGGTCTGCGCACCCCGACTGAACAGCGACTCATGGGTCGGAGTCAAGCGAGACCAAGGCGGGGTTGACGCTGGGGATTCTTAGGCTCATTTCCCCTGTATGCCCGCCTCCACCTCCAAGAAGCCGAAGTACCGTCGTATCGTGCTGAAGATCAGCGGCGAAGCCCTGCGTAATGACACGACCGGCGCTTCCATCGACAGCGCCGTCCTCGACCGCCTCGCCGAAGAGCTCCGCTCGATCCAGAAGGTCGGCACCCAGGTCGCGGTCGTTGTCGGCGGCGGCAATATTTTCCGCGGCCTCGCTGGCGCACGCGCCAACGGCACCGACCGCACCACGGGCGATAACATGGGCATGCTCGCCACGGTCATCAACGGCCTCGCCCTCATGGACCGCCTCGAGAAGGCCGGCCTGGAGTGCCGCGTGATGACAGCCATTCCGATGGACCGTATCGCCGAACCTTTCATCCAACGCCGCGCCACTCGCCACCTCGAACGCGGACGCATCGTCATCTTCGTCGCCGGCACGGGTAACCCGTACTGCACGACCGACTACGCCGCCGCCCTCCGCGCTAACGAGATCGGCGCCGACGCGATCCTCAAAGCCACCAAGGTCGACGGGGTCTACGACAAGGATCCGATGAAGCACAAAGACGCCAAGCGCTATGACCGCGTCTCCCACGCCGAAGCCCTCCAGAAGCGCCTCGGCGTGATGGACGCCGAAGCGTTCTCGCTCTGCGAAGCCAACAAGCTCCCGATCATCGTGCTCTCGATGTCCGAGAAGGGCGCCGTCAAGAAGGCCGTCCTCGGCCAGCGTATCGGCACGCTCGTCGGTTAATTTTCCAATAACAAACCATACCCCCACCCTATCCCATGGACCTCAAGAAACTCATCGCCGAAGGCGGCAACGCCATGAAGAAGGCGGTCGACCACACCTCGCACGAATTCGCCACGCTGCACACCGGCAAGGCTTCGCCGGGCATGATTGAAAACATCCAGGTCCACGTCGAAGCCTACGGCATGACGCAGCGCCTGAAGGACATGGCCGCCATCACCACCCCCGACGCGCAGACGATCGTCGTGCAGCCGTTCGACAAGGGCGTGATGGATGACATCCGCAAGGCCATCATGGCCGCTAACATCGGCATCAACCCCGTCCCGCAGGGCAACTTCATGCGCTGCCCGGTCCCCTCCCTCTCCGGCGAACGCCGCGTCGAGCTCGCCAAGCGCGCCACGCAGATGGCCGAAGAAGGTAAAGTTCGCGTGCGTAACGCCCGCCGCGACGCCCTCGAAGTCATCAAAAAGGGCAACAAGGATAAGCTCGTCACTGACGATGAACTGAAGCGCTCCGAAAAGGAGATTCAGACCCACACCGACAACTTCACGGCCGAGATCGAAAAGAACCTCAAGGCTAAGGATGCTGAGTTGAAGGGTTAATCAGCAGTCTCCGTCCCGTTTCATGAACATTCACGAATACCAAGCCAAAGAACTGTTCGCGCAGTTCGGCGTCGCCGTGCCCAAGGGCGTGGCGGTCACCTCTGCCGCCGAATTTGAAGGCGCGCTCGCCAAGATCGACACCTCCGGTGGCATCATGGTGAAATCCCAAATCCACGCCGGTGGCCGCGGCAAAGGCACTTTCACCGACGGCTTCAAAGGCGGCGTGAAGTTCTCCCCGACCAAAGAGAAGGCCCTCGACAACGCGAAAGCGATGCTCGGCAACACCCTCGTGACCGCGCAGACGGGCGATGCCGGCCGCAAGGTCCAGACAATCTATTTCACAGAAGCCGCCAACCTGGGCAAGCGCCCGGACGGCCGTGACGACGAGTACTACCTCGCCATCCTTCTCGACCGCGCGACGTCCCTCCCGGTCATCGTCGCCTCGACCGAAGGCGGCATGGAAATCGAGCACGTCGCCCACCACACCCCGGAGAAGATCTTTAAGGTGCAGGTCGACCCAGCCGTCGGCCTCCAGGCCTTCCAAGCCCGCCAGATCGCCTTCTCGCTCGGCTTCTCGGGCGACCTCTTCAAGCAGTGCGTCACGCTCGTGACGAAGCTCTACCAGTTCTACTGGGAGAAGGATTGCGCGATGGTCGAAGTGAACCCGCTCCTCGTCACGAAGGAAGGCAAGCTCCTCGCCCTCGACGCCAAGGTGTCGTTCGACGACAACGCCCTCTTCCGCCACCCTGACGTGGTCGCCCTACGCGACCTGAACGAAGAAGACGCCAAGGAAATCGAGGCCTCCAAATTCGGCCTCTCCTACATCGCCCTCGACGGCAACATCGCCTGCCTCGTCAACGGCGCCGGCCTTGCGATGTCCACGATGGACATCATCCAGCACTTCGGCGGCAGCCCGGCCAACTTCCTCGACGTCGGCGGCGGCGCGACGAAGGATCAGGTGACAGCGGCCTTTAAGATCATCCTGGGAGACGCCAACGTGAAGGGTATCCTGGTGAACATCTTCGGCGGCATCATGGACTGCAACGTGATCGCCACAGGCATCATCGAAGCGGTCAAAGAAACCGGCCTGAAGCTCCCCCTCGTGGTCCGACTCGAAGGCAACAACGTCGAAGCCGGCAAGGCCACCCTCGCCGCTTCGGGCCTGACCATCGTGTCGGGTGATTCGATGGCCGACGCGGCCCAGAAGATCGTGAAGCTGGTCAACGCCAAGTAACCCCTCGCAGCACACTCTCATGTCTATTCTCGTTAAAGAAGATACGCGTATCCTCGTCCAG
>JBIILC010000009.1:0-46244 GCA_044232865.1 Opitutales bacterium
TCCAAGCCGCCGGCGACTATCGAATGGGAATAAGCCGGGGTTTGCCCCGTTGACACCCCCTTCGGCCCGTCCTTACCTAGTCGCCAGTGTCTGAACCCGGCTTCCAGGTCATCGCGCGCCGCTGGCGTCCCCGCTGCTTCGACGAACTCGTCGGGCAGGAACACATCGTTAAGACCCTCCGCAATGCGCTCGAGACGAAGCGCATGGCCCATGCCTATCTGTTCATCGGTCCGCGTGGCACCGGCAAGACGACCACCGCCCGCATCCTGGCCAAGGCCCTGAACTGCGCCGGCGGCCCCAAGCCGGACTTCTCCCTCGAGGATCCGGTCTGCCTAGCGATTGAGAAGGGCAACTGCCTCGACGTGGTCGAAATCGACGCCGCTTCCAATCGCGGCATCGAAGACGCCAAGCGCATTCGCGACGAATGCCAGTATGCCCCGAGCAACTGCCCGTTTAAGGTCTTCATCATCGACGAAGTCCACCAGCTTTCGAAGGACGCCTTCAACGCGCTCCTCAAGACGCTCGAGGAACCACCGCCCTGGGTTAAGTTCATCCTAGCGACGACCGAGGCGGACAAAATCCTGCCGACCATCACTTCCCGCTGTCAGCGCCTGGAGTTCCATCCTATCTCGGAGGAAGTCATCGCCGCCCAGCTCGCTCGCATCGTCAAGGCCGACGGCGTCACGGCCGATCAACACGCCTTGACGGCTATCGCTCGCCTCGCCTCCGGCGGCATGCGCGACTCCCAGTCCATCCTCGACCAGGTCATTTCCTTCTCGGGTAAGAAAATCACCGAGGCTGACGTGCTTTCCATCTACGGCCTGGCCTCCGTCCAGCAGGTCACCGATCTCTGCCACGGCATCGCCACGTGCGATGGCAAGAAGGTCCTTGCGCTCTGCGACGCTTTCCACGCCGAAGGTCGCGACCTGCTCCGCGTACTCGCCGATCTCCAGGTCCGCGTCCGTGCCGCCACCCTTGATTCGGTCCGCTCCAGCGGAACCTCCGCTCAGCTCGGCGCCCCGCTCGCCACGGAGCAGCTCGTCCGCCTGCTGGAATGCCTTCAAGAAGGGGAGAACGGTATCCGCCAAGGTCTCTCGCCTCGGGCCAACTTCGAGGTGACGCTGCTCAAGGCGATTGAGCAAAGTAGGTCGCGGTCGATAGACCTCCTCATCAAAGACATCGCCGCCGCCGCAGCTGGTCTCCCTCGGGAGCCCGGCCAAAAAAAAATAAGGACCACGGCGGCCGCACCGGCCGCGCCTGAGTCCGCCAGCCCCGCTCCCGTCGTTGCGGCTCCCGTTGCCGTGCCGACGCCTTCGCGCGTCGTTGACGTGCCGATCGAGGACTCCGGCATGCTCGAGGAGTCGCTCCCGCCATTAGATGTCGAAGCCGCCGAGGCCGAGGCCAGCCACTCCGAACGCCGTGCCGACTTCGTCTTCCCGGAGTCAGCCCTCGCCAGCTTGCCGGTCGCCGAGATCGGCAAGACGGCTTTCCCAGGCGACAAGGAATTCCTCGAGGCGGTGAACGCGCTGCCGCCTGGACTAAAGGATAAACTGAAGGACACCATCGGAGCAGACTTCACGGCCCTGCGTCCGATTCCGGCCGGTAAGCTGCGTCGCCCGCTCTGACCGTGACGCCGTCGACCGAAATCGGCGTCATCTCCGACACCCACGGCCGGCTTCGTGCCGAAGCCATCATCGCCTTGGAAGGGTGCGATGTGATCTTCCACGCCGGCGACGTCTGCGGTCCGCTGATCATGCCGCAGCTCGCTGAGATCGCTCCCTGCCATGTGGTCGCGGGTAATTGCGATGACGATGAGACGCTCCCGCTGACCTCTCTGCAGGTCGTCGCCGGGTTGCGCATTCTGCTGCATCACGGGCATCTGCCGGTAAATGAGGCGGCGTTCCGGCCCGACATTGTGATCACCGGCCATACCCATGTACCGAAGATCGAGCAGGATGGTGCCGTGCTCCGACTCAACCCGGGCAGCGCTGGCCCACCTCGCTTTAACCTTCCCGTGACGGTCGCTCGGATTACGGTGCGGGAGGGCAGGGCAAGCGCCCGCCTCATCACCCTCGACGTGACATGAAGCAACCCCTGCCCATCGATACCCTTCAGGACGGCCTCGTCGCCGCCTGCGGTCGCGTGCGCCGGCTGGTGCTGCGCGCTCCTACGGGCTCCGGAAAGTCGACCCGCATCCCGCAGATGCTCCTCGACCTTAATCTTGTCCAGGGGCAGATCGTCGTCCTACAGCCTCGTCGTATCGCCGCCCGACTGTTGGCCGCGCGCATCGCGCAGGAACGTGAGGTCCGGCTTGGCGGCGAAGTGGGTTACCAGATTCGCTTCGAACGCGTCGAGTCTGCCCAGACGCGTATCAAGTTCGTCACCGAGGCCCTCTTGCTCCGGCAGATGGCTTCGGACCCCGAACTCAAGGGCGTGGGCGCCGTGGTGTTCGATGAATTCCACGAACGCAACCTTCACTCCGATGTGGCCCTGGCCCTCGCGCGCCGGTTGCAGGAGACCCATCGCCCGGACCTGCTGATCATGGCGATGTCTGCGACGCTCGATACTGAGGCCGTGGCGAAGTGGCTCGGCTCGGCCGAGACCTTGGCCGCCGACGGACGCGCCTATCCCGTCCAGATCGAGTATACGCATATGCCGCGTAACTCGACCCGTCCGATCTGGGATGCCGCGGCGGAACAGGTTCGTCGCGTCCTACGCGAAGAGGCTGAAGGCGACATCCTGGTCTTCATGCCGGGGTCCTACGAAATCATGCGCACCATCGGTGCAGTGCGGAACCTTCCCGAGTCCGGTGGCGTGGACATACTTCCGCTCTACGGCGAACTACCTCCCGAAGAGCAGGATCGCGCGGTCAAGCCTAGCCCCGGCCGTAAGGTGATTGTCGCGACCAACGTCGCCGAGACGTCGCTGACGATTCCTGGAGTCCGCGCCGTGGTCGACGCCGGTTTCGCTCGTATCGCCCGCTTCGACCCGCATCGCGGCATCGATACCTTGTTGGTTGAGCCGGTCTCGCAGGCGTCTGCTGAGCAGCGCGCCGGCCGCGCCGGCCGAACTGGTCCCGGTCGTTGCATCCGACTTTGGTCGCAGACCGACCACGAAGCCCGCCCGCTCCGCGAAGTCCCTGAAATCAAGCGAGTCGACCTCTCCGAGACGATCCTGCTGCTGCTTTCTTCCGGCTGGGGAGATGCCGCTACCTTCCCTTGGTATGAGAAGCCGGACGACAAGGCGCTCCAACGCGCGCTTACTGTCCTCGCCGACCTCGGAGCCGTCGACACGCAGGGTAAGCTGACGCCAATCGGACGCCGCATGTCAGTCTTCCCGGCGCACCCGCGTTATGCGCGCATGCTACTCGCTGCGGGTGAGCTCGATTGCGTCTACGAGGTCTGCCGCATTGCCGGCCTCGCCCAAGGCCGCGACATCTTATTCCGTAAGGTCGATGACCGCACTGAGAACGCCCGAGACTCTGTCGAACAGGAAGATGGATCCGACTTTTTCCCGCGGCTCGCGCTCCTGCAACAGGCGATCGACCTTAAGTTCGACGCCGATGCCTGCGATCGCTTCGGCGTGCACGGCCAAGCCGCGCGCCAGGCCGATCAGGCCGCCCGTCAGTTCCTGCGCCTCGCGGAAGGGCAGGGGCTTCCCGTCAGCGACCGCGTCGCCGATCCAGCCGCCATTCGCCGTTGTCTACTACTCGGCTTTTCCGACCGCCTCGCCGTTAGGCTTGATGCGGGCACCCTCCGCTGCGCCTTGGTGCACGGTCGTACCGGCGAGCTCCGCCGCGAATCCTCCATCCGTAACGCCAAGCTGTTGGTTGCGGCGGAAGTCGATGAGATCCAGGCGCGCGGCGGTGTGACCACCTATCTTTCTCTGGCGACTGCCATCGAGGAGTCCTGGCTGCAGGAGTTGTTCCCCTCCGAATTCTCCACGGTCAACCATGTCCGTTACGACGCCACCCAGCGTCGCGTTGTCACGCGCGTCGAACGGCGCTTCCGCGACCTGGTCCTCGAAGCTAAGGAGCGCGATGACGCCCCGTCCGACGCCGCCAGCCGCATCCTCGCTGAGGAGGTCGCCGCCGGCCGCCTGGAACTCGAAATGTGGGATGCGCCGGTCGACGCGTGGATCCGTCGGGTGAACTTCCTTTCGAAGCATTGTCCGGAACTAGGTATTCCGGTCTTCGATGACGCTGCGCGTCGCATGGTGATCGAAGAAGTCTGTACCGGCGCCGTGGCCTATCGCGACATCCGTGACCGCCCAGTCTTCGGCGTCGTTCGTGGCTGGCTGACGCATGAGCAGGCGATGGCGCTCGATTCCTATTGCCCGGAGAAGCTCATCCTGCCTCGGAAAAAGCATCCCGCCCGCATCGAGTACACCGCCGACGGCCAGGCGGAGATCGAGGCCACAGTGCAGGAGCTCTATGATTTCCCCGGAAGCAAGTTGCGCGTGTGCCTCGGCAAGGTGCCCATGGTTATCTGTATCCAGTCGCCGGCCCGTCGTACTCAGCAACGCACCACCGACCTCGATGCTTTCTGGAAAGGTTCCTACGAAGGCGTGAAGAAGGAATTACGCGGTCGTTATCCCAAGCATGAATGGCGCTGATCCGATGAACACCTCTTCCGCACCTTGGTCATCGCTTCCGATCCACGTCATCGACTTCGAGGGCAGTGCGCGCACCGGCGTCGTTGAGTTCGGGGTGGCCACGATTCTTGGCGGCGAAATTGTCTCCGCATCGACCAGCCTGCACGCTGCACGTGTCCCGGTGCCGGCGATCGATACCCAGTGTCATGGCCTAGCGGCCAAGGACCTGAAGGGCTTGCCTCCGTTTGAGTCCGAATGGGATCGCTGGGTTTCTCTCCGTCGCACCGGCCTGCTCGCAGCGCATAACGCCACCGTCGAATCGGGGCTATTACGCGGCACCTGGTTGCGCCCCTCCGCGGTGCCGTCGTTCGTCGGCGAGGAAGCCTCCGTCGCCGAATGGGGACCGTGGATCGATACTTGCCGGCTCGCCCGGGCTTGGGCCCCCACCTTGGGGGACTTCCGTCTCTCGTCGCTGGTGTCGGTTCTGCGCCTGGCCCCTCGCCTCGATGCGCTGGCCGCGGAGTATTGTCCCCCGAACCGCCGCCGGTATCACTGCGCGTTATACGATGCGCTGGCCGCGGCCTTGGTATTGCGGGCTCTCTGTGGGTTGGAAGGGCGCTCGGCCGCCCCCCTCTCGCAGCTGGTCCGTGACAGCGTGTCGGCCCCGGCCGCCGACGACCTGATGCAAGGCGAGCTTGGGCTATAGTTTCCGCTTCACTCCGAGGGGAGAGCCTAACTAGATAGGCGTCCCTCTATGGCTTCCAAGTCCCCCATTCGCGTCGCGGTCACCGGCGCCGCCGGCAACATCGGTTACGCCGCCATCTTCCGCCTCGCTTCGGGTGCCGTGTTCGGTGCCGACCAGCCGGTCGCCCTGAACCTGATCGAAGTCGGACCCGGCCTCAACGCCCTCGCTGGCGTCGTGATGGAACTCCAGGACTGCGCCTTCCCGCTACTCACCGACGTCGTCGCCACTGGCGACCTCAATGAAGGCTTCAAGGACGCTGACTGGTGCCTGCTCATCGGCGCTGTGCCTCGCAAGGAAGGCATGGAGCGTAAGGATCTCCTCGGCATCAACGGCAAGATCTTCATCGGCCAAGGCGAAGCCATCGCGCGCAATGCCAAGAAGTCAGTCAAGGTCCTCGTCGTCGGCAACCCCTGCAACACCAACGCGCTCATCGCCCTGCGTTCCGCCGGCAACCTGCCCGCCGAGAACTTCTTCGCGATGACTCGCCTCGACGAGAACCGCGCCAAGTCGCAGCTCGCGGGTAAGGCCGGCGCGCACAACTCCGTCGTCAAGAATGTCGCCATCTGGGGTAACCACTCTTCGACGCAGTATCCCGACTTCACCAACGCCACCATCGGCGGCCAGCCGGCCATGCAGGTCATCACCGACCACGCCTGGCTCAAGGAGACCTTCGTCTCCGACGTCCAGAAGCGCGGCGCCGCCGTCATCAAAGCCCGTGGCGCCTCCTCCGCCGCTTCCGCCGCCAACGCCGCGCTCGACACCCTGCGCAGCCTCCACGTCCCGACTCCGGCTGGCGAATGGCACTCCGTCGCCGTCCTCTCCAAGGGCGACTACGGCATCACGCCAGGTATCATGTTCGGCTACCCGCTCCGCACCAAGGCCGACGGCTCCTGGGAAATCGTGCAGGGTCTGCCGCTCGACGCCTTCTCCAAGGAGAAGATCGCCATCACCGAGAAGGAGCTACTCGAGGAGCGCGCCACCGCCTCGGAAGCCCTCGGCTTGAAGCTCTAAATCGCGTTCGGTCAAAGAGAAGGCGACACGCTAATCCGGGTCGCCTTTTTTATGCCCAGATAATCAGGGCGCCGGTAGGCGGACCAGCGTGATGTCGGCGGGGCGGCAGGTGCCGAGGCGAATCTCTCCGGCGTTAGCGCCGGTGAAGATTGGCGGTTCGGGGTGGATGATTTCGATGCCGCTGGCGGCCCGTCCGGCATTGATCTTCTGGAGGCCGATGAAGTCGATGATTACTGGATTGGCGCTACTCAGGAGCGTCTTCTCGGAACGACTCCAGCTCGCATCGAACTTGGGTCCGCCGAGTACCTGATAGCGCTCGAGCGAAAGGATGGTGAGCACGTTACGCTTGGCGAGTTGCGGGATGGCGCAGACTTCGATGGCTGCCTTGTAGGCGTTGAAGGGATTGTCGAGGAAGCGCTCGGAGTTGGCTATGTTGCCAAGAGAGGCTGACGCCATCGCTCCGTGAACGCCGAGAGATTTGCTATCGGTAAGCACGGGCAGATTGATCCAGAAATCGACCCCGTCGATTAGCGTCTTTGGTAACACGCTTACCCGCGCATCGCCCCATGCCACGTCTTGGGTGCCCGGACGAGGGAGGACCTGGTTCACGTAGCGCAGCTGGCTTTCCTTGGCCCAATCCGGCGCAAAGGTATCCCAGGCGGCGACCGGAAACCCTTCGAAGGTCTGGCTCTGCGTGGAAAGGCTCGGCAGGAAGCCCGCTTCGCGGAGGCTGCCCGCCTTGGCGTCGCAGATCGTGATGGCGTTCTGGGAGAAGCCGCGCCGCATGAGGGCGGCGGTGATCGCCCGGACCAGGGGCTTGGGTGTGGCTAGGCCCGCACCGCTCTCTGATGAGAGCTTGAGTCCACAACGGCGCAGGTCGGCTGGGCGGAGGCCGACGCCGGTACGGTTCTCGAATTCGCCGAGGGTGCGCTCGACCGCGACGGCGTAATCCTTATCGCCGAAGCCGCCGAGCGTCTGCTCAATGAGAAGTAGCTTGGGGTCAGTGGCCGCCCGGGCGCCGGCGATACCGAGCGTCAGGGCGATGATGGCGAGCATGCGCATGACTTTATCTTCTCCCTGCGGGGCTGGCTTCGCAAGTCGCTGTTTTGTTTGCGCAGGTCGGCAAGTGCCCCATCTTGGGGCTCATGTCCGCCCCAGTCGCCTCCACCCAGCGTCGCACCCTCGGGCTCATCTTCCTGACGGTGTTCATGGATATCGTGGGCTTCAGCATCATCATCCCGCTGTTCCCCCATTTGCTCGACCACTATATCCGGACTGAAGGCTCCGCTGGTACGCTGATTGGCTCCCTGAATTCGGCTGCCGAATGGATGGGTGGCGACACGGTCTTCAAGAAGACGGTCCTCTTCGGAGGCTTGCTGAGTACCCTGTACTCTTTGCTGCAATTTGTCTTCTCGCCGATCTGGGGCGCGTTATCCGACCGGTTGGGACGCCGTCGTATCCTGACCATCACCTTGGCTGGCAACGCGCTCTCCTATCTTCTCTGGATCTTCGCCGCCCAATTCTGGGTCGTGGTCCTGACGCGTCTCGTCTCGGGTATGATGGCTGGCAACATCGCCGTCGCCAGCGCTGCGGCCGCGGATATCACCGATGAGAAGGACCGCACGAAGGGGATGGCCGTGGTCGGCATCGCCATCGGCCTAGGCTTCGTCTTCGGTCCCGTCATCGGCGGCTTGGCATCGTCGGTCCAGTTCGCCCAGGGGACGACTACCGGTTCCTTCGGGCTTAATCCATTCTCCGTTCCAGCTGCCATCGCGGCGTCGCTTTGCGTGCTTAACTTCCTCCTGGTCGCGAAGTTCTTCCCAGAGACCTTGGCGCCGGAGCGTCGGGCCGCGGCCGACGCCAAGCGTCCTTCGATCTTCGATCTCGCCACGGTTCGTTCTTCCGCCGTGCGTCGCACATCGTTCGCGAATCTGGTCTACCAGGTCGCTTTCACCGGCATGGAGAACACGATTGTGTTCCTGACCTTCGCGCTGTTCGTCTACAGCCCGCGCGATAATGCTTGGCTCTTCCTTTTTAACGGTGCCTGCATGATCTTCGCCCAAGGCCTCGCCCGTCAGCTCGTCAAGCGACTGGGGCAGCGCAAAGTCATCATGCTGGGCATGCTCATCGCCTCCGTCGCGTTCGTCTGCGTCGCGTTGATTCCGACGCCGGCCCTTGGCACGCCTTCCCCTGCCTGGTCCGAGGGAGCGTTCTATCTCGGCCTCGGTTTGATCTCTTTCGCGACGGGTCTGATCCTGCCAAGCGTGTCCGCACTTGTCTCGCTCTACTCCGATGCTTCCGAGCAGGGTCGCAATCTAGGTATCCTGCGCTCGGCTGGCTCACTGGCGCGTGTCATCGGCCCCGTCACCGCGGCGCTTTTATATTTCCACTTCGGTTCTCACTTCTGGGTCTACATCGGCGGCGCATTGCTGATGCTGCCCGCAATCTGGGTCGTCCGGGGTCTGCCTGAACCGGAATCCGAGCGGCTGAAGGCTTAACCCTTAGCCAAGGCGCGACCGAGCGCGTCGCCGGTCCGGATGACGTGCATCAGCGCGATGCCGCCGCGGAAGGCCCCGTGGAAATGGAGCCCAGGGTGCGCGGCTTCGGCTTGGGTGAGCGCTTCTTCGCGTCGCCGTTGGCCGGCATCGTATTGCGGGATGGCCCGTTCCCAGCGCTGAATCCACTCCTTGCGCGGAGCTGCCTTGATACCGAGTGTCATGGCGAGTTCTTCGTCGACGACCTTACTTAAGGCTTCGTCGGACAAAGCGGCCAGATCAGGTCGGCGGGCGCCGCCGATGAAACAGCAGAGCAGGGCGTGGCCTGCGGGTGCGCGGGCCGGCAGGACCGACGTCGGGAAGAGGCAGCCAAGGACATCGCGTTTCTCGGCGCCTGGTGTGAGATAGCCAAAGCCGTCTAGCGGATGCGGTACATCGGCGAGGGCATAGCCACGGGCGACGACGGTTACGGCCGGAACGGCCGCATTTTCCCAGTCGCGCAACATGCGGGTGACGGACTCGTCGAAGGGAAGGGAAGCCCAATGCCAATGGGGTGCGGTGACAATCAGGTGTTTAGCACAGGCACCTTCCTCGATGCCGTCGGCATTCCGCCAGGCGACGTTCCACCCTTTGGCGTCGCGGCGGATCTGCGTGGCGACGCTGCGGAGGTGTACATTGGCGTCGCCGATTGTCGCCGCCATCGCGTCGGCCATCTGCTGCATTCCACGAGGAAAGCCGACGACCTTACGCGTCACCTTGGGCGCGCGCCGTAGGCCCTTGAGAACGGACCCGTATTCCTGTTCGAACGCATGGATACGGGGGAAGCAGTCGGCCATCACCAACTTCGATGGGTCGCCCGCATGGACGCCGGAGACGACTGGATCCATGAGCATTGCGGCGGCTTCCGGGCCGAAGCGACGGGAAGCGAACGCTTCGACGGTCTCGCCCACTGTTCCGCCCTTCGTCCGGAAAGGTTCGGAGAGCAGGCGGAGTTTTCCCGACCAGCTCAGAAGGCTTGATGTGAGAATCGCGAGTGGATTACCGCCGAACCCGTGGAGTTTTCCGTGGGCGTAGATGAAGCGCTTGGCGGCCCGCATATCGGCGGTTTGTGTGGCCTCCGCTAAGCCGTACGCGGCGAGCAAGGCCTCGTCGCCTTCGCCTTCGAGCTGAAGGGTATTGGGGCCGGTCTCCACCAGCCAGCCGCCTTCGCGGACTGTCCGGATGGATCCGCCGACCCGGGCAGCGGGCTCGATTACCTTCACCTTTGCGCCGGCACGAGTCATGGCATTGGCGACGGCCAATCCGGCCGGTCCGGCTCCGAGTATGACCGCGTCGAGCATCATGGCCCCATTATCGAGGGCGAACGATAGGGTTGGCAACCCTGCGTCCTTGCGGCTGTCTATTCACCCATGAGGGCCTTGCTGCTTCTGTTTCTCACCGCCTCGTGCCTGGCGGACACCGTCACCATGAAGGACGGCACTTTCCTAAAAGGACGCATCGCGCGCATCGCCTCGGGGGTGCTCGAGATGCGTGTGCCAGCACTCGGCGAGGCCAATGTGCAGCGCCTGCAGTTGGCACAGGTCGAATCATTCGTCACAGAGGATGCCGTACTGGTTAGTTCCGGTGGCGTGGTGTCGCGCGGCCCAGCTAACGCCGCTGGCGGCCGCGTGGCTTCACAAGGCGGGGTGGAGACCAGCCCGCTGGACGTCGCCTTGGAGCTATGGCGCGATCCGTCTCTGCGACCCGCGGACATCGCCGGTGATCGCCAATGGACCACGCAGGCCGATGTCGATGTCTCGGGCCGTAACGGCGTCGTCACGGGGTCTGGCTTCAGCGCCGGCTTTTCGGCCAAGGGCGTAACCAAGGCTAACACCGTGATCGCCGGAGTACGGCTTTTGCGCGCCGAGTCAGGAAATTTGGCTTCCGCCGATGACCTGCACGCCACGGTTTCCTATGAGACCAATCCGACCGACGTCGTCTTCTGGTACGCGCGCAGTGATACCGGTTATGACAATGCCCGCTTGATCGACTTCTTCTCCGTCAACGCAGCTGGCAGAGGCTTCCGCTTATACACCGACGCTAAGGGTAAGCTCGACGTGCGGCTCGGTCTGGCGCACCGCTTCGAACAGTACGCTTCGCCAAGCCAATCATCCTTGACGGCGCCTTCGGCGGATATCGGCCTACTCTTCTCGCGAGAGCTCGGATGGGCAGCCTGGGACACTTCGCTCAATTTTGTACCCTCGTTCCTGACGACCGGTGACTTCTACGTCCGACACGAGACGAGTCTCAATGTCCTGCGGAACACCGGACCGCTTTCTTTGAGAGTGGGGGTGTCTAACGACTACAGGTCCCAACCCCTCCCGACCCAGGTGAAGACGGATACGTCCTACTTCCTACGGACGACCTATGTCTGGAAGTGAGCAGGTTAGGTTTGTCTAAAAATAGACACGGTTGTCTAAAAAAGCACAAAACCCCCTGTGAATGGTTCCCTATTGAACCGTGGCACGGTGGGTGCTTTGAAATTGTTGGTAATTAAACACCTTTCCAATCCCCCAATCAATGAGCACCAACCCAGCCCGCCGCAACGCCATCGAGGCGATTGCTTCTCAGCCTCGCCTCCAGGGCAGCTTCGACTTCCGCAATGAGAAGATCGATCTGATCTACGGACAGAATGTCTTTTCCCTGGATAAGATGGAGAAGCGCCTGCCGAAGGATGTCTTCAAGTCCCTCAAGGCCAGCATCGAAGCCGGTATCAAGCTCGATGCCGCCGCTGCCGACGTCGTCGCCGCCGCCATCAAGGATTGGGCGCTCGAGTGTGGTGCTACGCACTACGCGCACGTTTTCTATCCGCTCACCGGCTTTACCGCCGAGAAGCACGACACCTTCTTCGAGCCTAACGGCAACGGCACTCTCGCCCAATTCTCCGGCAAGGCGCTGATCCAGGCCGAGCCCGACGCCTCCTCCTTCCCGAACGGCGGTCTTCGCTCCACCTTCGAAGCCCGTGGTTACACCGCCTGGGACGTCACTTCCCCGGCCTACATCTTCGACACCGAGAACGGTTCCACGCTTTGCATCCCGACCGCCTTCGTCTCGTGGAAGGGTGAAGCCCTCGACAAGAAGACCCCGCTCCTCCGTTCGATGGCTGCCGTCAATAAGGCCGCTACCCGCGTCCTCGCACTCTTCGGCAAGAAGCACGGCTACATCTCCGCTTCGTGCGGCCCTGAGCAGGAGTACTTCCTGATCGACTCCCGCCTCTTCCACCTCCGCCCCGACCTCTACACCTGTGGTCGCTCCCTCTTCGGCGCCAAGCCGGCCAAGGGTCAGGAATTCGAAGACCAGTACTTCGGCACCATCCCTGATCGCGTGCTCGCCTGCATGATGGAAACCGAACGCGAGTGCTTCAAACTCGGTATCCCGATCAAGACCCGCCACAACGAAGTCGCTCCGGCCCAGTACGAAGTGGCTCCGATCTACGAATCCGCCAACGTCGCGCATGACCACCAGATGCTCACGATGACGCTGCTCCGCCGCGTCGCCACCCAGCATGGTTTCGTTTGCCTCCTCGCCGAGAAGCCTTTCGCGGGCGTCAATGGCTCCGGCAAGCACGTCAATTGGTCCATCGGTGGTGCCGGCGTCGGCAACCTCCTCGAGCCCGGCCACAACCCGCACGAGAACGCCCAGTTCCTGACCTTCTGCGCCGCGGTGGTCCGCGCCGTCGATCTCCACCAGGGTCTGCTTCGCGCTTCCGTCGCCTCGGCCGGCAACGACCATCGTCTCGGCGCCAACGAAGCTCCTCCTGCCATCATCTCGATCTACCTGGGCGACATGCTCAACGAAGTCATCGAGCAGGTGAAGAAGAGCGGCTCCGCTTCGTCCTCCCGCAAGGGTGGTCACATGACCCTCGGCGTCGACACGCTGCCCGTCCTCCCGAAGGATGCTGGTGACCGTAACCGCACGAGCCCGTTCGCCTTCACCGGTAACAAGTTCGAGTTCCGCGCCGTAGGCTCCGCCTTCTCGGTCGCCGGTCCCCTGACCGTGCTCAACACGATCATGGCTGACTCGCTCGATAAGCTCGCCGACGAACTCGCCGCCGCCCTCAAGAAGAACTCCGATTTCAACTCCGCGCTCCAGAGCGTCCTCAAGGACATCCTCACCAAGCACGGACGAATCATCTTCAACGGCAACGGCTACTCCGATGCGTGGCACAAGGAAGCCGCCAAGCGCGGCCTCAAGAACCTCCGTACGACCCCCGACGCTCTCCCTGAGATCGTCTCCAAGTCGTCGATCGAGGTCTTCGAGCGCCAGGGCGTCCTCTCCAAGGCCGAACTCGAGTCCCGCGAAGAGATCTACACGCACTCCTACGTGCTCGCGATCAACACCGAGTCGAAGCTCGTCTCCGAGATCGCCAAGACGCTGCTCCTCCCGGCTGCCCTTAAGTTCGCCGCTGACCTGACCCCGGTCGAGAAGACCAAGTCCGGTGGCAAGCTCCGCAAGGAAGTCATCGGCCTCGCCGACGAACTCGCCGCCGCCATCGACGCCCTCGATGCCGCCCGCGAAGTCACCAAGTCCGATACGCACGCCCAGGCCAAGCACTCCTGCGATAAGGTCCTCCCGGCCATGCTCAAGGTCCGTAGCGCCGCCGACTCCCTCGAGGAGATCGTCGCCGACGAATACTGGCCGCTGCCGTCCTACCAGGAGCTGCTGTTCCTCCGCTAAGCCTCACCGGCTTTGCCGAGACCAAGGGCCGAACCTCCGGGTTCGGCCCTTTTTGTGGCCCGGACGGGCTGGTGACCCCGCCAAAGCAGAAGGCCCGTCGCGATGACGGGCCTTCGGGTGCTTGGTTCAGGACGTACGCTTAGACGTTATCCCACTTCTTGCGCAGGTAGGCGCCGAATTTCTTGACCTTCTTCTTGCGACGACGGCGTTCGGCCGGCTTCTCGAAGCCTCGCTTGGCGCGGGCGTCCTTAATGATGCCTTCGCGGTCGATCTTCTTCTTGAGGCGGCGGAGAGCCTTGTCGACGGTCTCGCCTTTGCGGATCTTGATTTCTACGGACATGTGAGCGTTTGGAGGGTCGAAAGAACAAGGGGGGAGGCCTTTCGTCAACCCCGAAACCAAGGGTATTTAAAGCCGTGAATAAGTGGGCCTCCTGGAGGGCACTAGACGCTTGCGGCGGGGGTAGGGCAGGGCAATCGTGCGGCTTACCCCTCGATGTACCTCAAGGAAATCGTCGCCAACGGATTCAAAAGCTTCGCCGACCGGACCCGCATTGAGCTCCGTCCCGGGGTCACGGCCGTGGTTGGGCCCAATGGCTGCGGCAAGTCCAACATCGTCGACGCCATCCGCTGGGTCTTGGGCGAGCAGTCCGCCAAGTCCCTCCGCGCCCCGGCGATGCAGGACGTCATCTTCGCAGGAACCGACCGCCGCAAGCCCCTCCCGCAGTGCGAGGTCGAGCTGATCTTCGCTGATTGCGAAAAGGAACTGGGCACGGCCTTCGCCGAAGTTTCGGTCATGCGTCGCCTCCACCGCGAAGGTGCCAGCGACTATTTCATCAACGGTAAGCCCTCCCGCCTGAAGGATATCCAGCGCCTGTTCATGGACACCGGTATCGGCCGCATGTCTTACTCGTTCATGGTGCAGGGGCAGATTGACCAGATCCTTTCCGCTAACCCCTCCGAGCGCCGTTATCTCTTCGAAGAAGCCGCCGGCATCACGCGCTACAAGGCTCAACGTCGCGAAGCCCTCAATAAGCTCGGCGGCGTCGACACCAATCTCGCCCGCATCACCGACGTCGTCAGCGAAGTAGGTCGTCAGATTGCCACGCTCCGCCGTCAGGCCGCTAAAGCTCTCCGCTTCCGTCGCCTTCGCCACCGCTTCACGCACCTCGACCTCGCCTGGCATGCCAAGCAGTTTGGTGACCGTCGCGCCCAGGTTGCCGCGCTCGAGACTAGCGCCACTGCCTGTCGCGACGAAGTCACCGCGCTGACCGACGGCCTGCGCGACCGTGAGGCCGCGCTCCTCCAGATGCGCGCCCGTCGCACCGAACTGGCCGAGCAAGTTCAGCTCGCCCAGCAGGCGCTTTTCGAACTCCGGACCGCTCGCGAGAACGCCGAGAACGAGGCCCGGACTTCCGACCTTCGCTCGGACGACCTTTCCTCCCGTCTCGGCGAAGTCCGCCGCGAAGCTCAGGAAACTGAGCTCTCGCTCGCCGAATTCGAGATGCGTCTGCGCGGCAGCTCCGACGCTAAGTCGACTGCCGCCGGTTCCGTTTCCGCCACCGACGCCGCCTACCGCGAGAAGACCGCGCAGGTCGAAGAAGTCGCCCGCCAGGTCGTCGAGGCCGAAAACCTTCTCCGCCGTGCCCGCCAGGATATCCTGATTGCCGAAGGTGAGATGACCCGCGCCCGCGGCGATGTCACCAATCTCGAAGTCGATCTCCGCGGCTACCAGTCTCGTCACGTCGATCTCTCCGCTTCCCTCAGCCAGGCGAAGCAGGAGCGCGAAGCACTCGAACGCCGCGTCACCGAGTGCGGCGCGGTCGTCACGACCCGCCATGGTGAACTCCAGGCTGCCCGCACCACCGAACAGGAAGCCACCGAGAAAGGTCGCGACCTACTGAACGATTTCCGCGCGCTCCAGCAGACAATCTCCGAACAAGATCGTAAGGTTGCCAAGCTCTCCGCTCAGCTTGGCTTGCTCGAGCAGATGCAGTCCCGTCTCGAAGGCTTCTCCGAGGCGGCTAAAGCCGTCCTCCGCGGTGAATTCTCTGAAGAGCTCCGCTCGGGCAAGGCTTCGGCTCTCGCCGATCTCGTCACGGTCGTCGACATCTCCGCCGCTGCCGCGCTCGAGAATATCCTGGGTGCCGCCTCCGAAGCCGTCGCCCTCGACTCCGCTGAATTCCTGCCCGGCATCGTTGCCAAGATGGGTGAACGCCAGCTCGGCCGGGCGGTCTTCCAGGTCGAAGCTCCGCCGGCTTCCCGCTCCGGTTCCGCCGCTCCCGGCTGGCTCCGTCCCGCCACTTCCGCCGTGCAGGCGAAGTCTCCAGACCACGCCCGCCTCGTCGCCAATCTTTTTGATGGCTGCTACGTCTGCCCGTCCCTCGGCGATTTCATCAGCTGGTGGCGCGCCAACCCGGGATTTGAGTTCTTCCTCGTTGCGACGACCGAAGGAGACCTTGTCGACCGCCGTGGCCTCGTCTACGCGGGCAAGCCTCGTAAAGCTGCCGCCAACGCCGGTTCAGGCGTCTTCTCCCGCGAAAGCGAAATCCGCTCTGTCCGCGCTAGCCTTGAGTCTGAGAACGACCAGCTGACGACGCTCAACGAGAAGGCCCTCGGCATCCAGTCCGCGATGGACGCCAATGAACTCGATGTCTCGGCCGCCCGCGACGCCACGCAATTCGCCGCACAGGAACTTTCCGTCGCCCAGGCCGATGAGCGCTCCGCCCGCCAGGTCCTTACCACTGCCGATGACCGTATCGGCCGCGAAGAGCGCCAGCTGGCCGAGATCGATAACTCAAAATCGGAAGCACTGCAGCGTCGCGACCGCGCCCAAGTCACCCTCACCGCCAAGGACGCCCAGGTCGCCGAGCTCCGTGCGACTATTACTTCTGGCGAAGTCCAGCTTGAGTCTTCGCGCGCCGAATCTGACCTACGCCGCAACGCCTTGGGTGAAGCTCGACTCGCTCATGCCGAACAGCGTCAGCGCCTCGAACTCGTCGGCCGTGAACTGGCCGACCTCGAATCGCGCCGTGCCGAAGCCGTGGCGCGTCTGAATTCTCGTCGTATCGAGGCCCAGCAGAACGAAAAACTCATCGGCGAGCTTAAGGCTCAGGCCGCCACCGCCCGCGAGACTTCCGCCCGTCTCGCCGGCGAAATCGAGATCTCCAACTCTGGACTCAACGAACTGCGCGGCTCCCTCAATGAGACCGACGCGGCCGTCGAATCTGAAGACCGTGTGCTTTCTGTCGACCGCGACCGCCTGCGCGTTGCCGACACCCGCCTCAAGGGCCTTGAAGTCTCTCTCGCTGAGCAGTCTTCACAGTGCGGCTTCATCGTCGAGAAGGTGCAGTCCGACCATCAGCTCGATGTCGCCGAAGTCGACTGGCGCTTGCAGCTCTGGCTCTCCGACGGCGAACCTGAAGGTATTTCCAGTTTCGACGACCTCGAGGAGACCGATGAAGAAGGCTCCCGCCCGGCCCCGAAGGCCGTCGTCCGCCGAGGCGAACCAACCGCCGAAGACCTTGCCTCGATGGAGTCCGCCGATTGGCCGCCCCTCGTCCGCGAGATTGCCGAACTCCGCGACCGCATGGCTGGCATGGGTTCCGTGAACCTTGTCGCCGTAGAGGAGTATTCCTCTCTCCGTGACCGCCACGACTTCCTCACCAAGCAGAGCGATGACCTTTGGAAGGCGAAGGAAGAACTCACCAAGGCAATCGAGGAACTTAACCAGACCTCCCTCAAGCTCTTCACCGACACCTTCGAACAGGTGCGTAAGAACTTCAAGTTCACCTTCGAGCGCCTCTTCGTCGGCGGCACGGCTGACCTCACGATGGTCCAGGCCGAGGACCCGCTCGAAAGCGGCATTGAAATCATTGCACAGCCCCCGGGTACCAAGCTGCGCGGCATCTCGCTCCTTTCCGGTGGTCAGCGCACCATGACCGCCGTCGCGCTGCTCTTCGCCATCTACATGGTGAAGCCCTCGCCGCTGTGCGTGCTCGACGAGCTCGACGCTCCGCTCGACGACGCCAACGTGAACCGCTTCACGGATATCATCCGCGAGTTCACCCGTTTCTCCCAGTTCCTGGTGATCACCCACAATAAGCGTACCGTCTCCGCGGCCGACGCCATCTTCGGGGCGACCATGCAGGAGAAGGGCGTCACGCGCTTGTTCTCGATGCGTTTCAATAAGGAACGCGACGAGGCCGAGCCGAACCAGCCGGGGGGCGGGTTCACGATGGCCCGCTGAGGTCGCTTGCTTTGGGTGGCCTGAGGGCTAGGATGAGGGAGTCATGATTCGTCATCTCACCGCGCTTGTCCTCTTGCCGGCCATGGCCCTCGCCGGCGTCTCCTTTGATGCCGATGTCCGCCCGATCAACCGCAACGCACCTGGCGCGAGCTACGCTGATATGCTGGCCCGTATTATGCCGGCGGTCGTCAGCATTCGAACCGCCGAAGTCATCCCTCAGGCCGTCCTGGATCGTTACCGCGGCCGTATCGATAAAGATAGTGTCCTCAAGGACGAGAAGACCGGCGAGACGCTCATGCCGACTGGCCTGGGTTCCGGCACGATCATCCATCCGGAGGGCTACGTCATCACCAACCGGCACGTCGTGCTGAAGGCCGACCGCGCCACCGTTTCCGATACCGTTATCGTCCAGCTGCAGGATCGCCGGGAATTCCGGGCCAAGGTCCTCGGCGTCGACGCCGGCAGCGATATCGCTGTGCTGAAGATCGAGGGCCGCAACCTCCCGTTCGCCAAGTTCACCGACAGCGAGAAGGCGCGCGTGGGCGACGTCGTCTTCGCTATCGGTAACCCCCTCGACGCCGGCATTACCGTCACTTCCGGCATCGTGTCCGCGCTTGGACGCTCTGGTAAGCAGGGCATGGGCATGGCTTTCGAGGACTTCATCCAGACCGATGCAGCCATCAATCCAGGCAATAGTGGCGGGCCTCTCATCGATTTCGAAGGCCGCTTGCTGGGTATGAACACCGCTATCAAGTCCCGCACCGGCGGGAGCATCGGCCTCGGCTACTCCATTCCCGCCAATCTCATCGTTTCGGTCGCGACGGATCTAGCGAACGGCGGCAAGGTCGTCCGCGGGCTCATTGGAGTCCAAGGCGAAGACATCTCCCTCGCGGAAGCCACCAAGCTCAATCTCGGTAAGAACGGTGCCGTGCGCGTCTCGCTCATCAGCGACGGATTACCGGCGGCTAAGGCTGGCCTGAGGGTCGGTGACATCATCGTGGCCTTGGATGGAAAGCCTTTCGAGAATTGGAACGAGCTGCGTCTGGCGATTTCCCGCCGCAAGCCGGGTGAAGTCCTGATGGTCAACTTCATCCGCGAAGGTCGCGGCTCGTTGGCACGCGTGACGGTCGCTGAGCGCGCGCTCGACCGCTGAGCATGCGGGCGCTCTCCACATTCCGCAATCTGACCGGTGGCAGGATTCCGCCGCTGACCCGCACCGCATTGCTTTCTGGGCTCGGGCTCTTCCTGCTCGCTCTCCTGGTCTTCAAGCCAGGTGCCGGGGGCAATGATCCGGCCGAGCCTTTGGCCAATGGGGTGCGCCTAGTGGTGCCGGGCGACGCCCGGACGGAGAGCGTCGTCCTCCTGGATACCTCGGCCGTGTACTTTCCCTCTAAGCCAGCCTTGGGGGGAGGAGGGCGCTCCGAGATTGGCCAGCCTGAGGATGCCCCCTTTGCCAAATTCAGCCCCGCCCTCCAGTTCGACCCTTCTCGGCCTCTGGGGAAGGAGTCCACCCTCCAAGTGCCTCGCCGGGAAGCTCCCGGGCCGGCCAGAGCAGTCCCGTTGGCGGAGGCCGCCCCTTTTACCACTTTCGGAACCCATAGCTACGCCGGCGAGGGCCTCCCTGCGCGAGCCGCTTTTTTTGAGATTTACCCGATGAGTGGGAGCAATAAGCCTATTATTAGTGGGAAAATCACCCATTTTAGTGATAAAAAAGGCATTAAAGACGATTTAATATCAAAAAATAACCCATTTAATTCCATATTTGAGGTAATTTTGAGCGTAGACTCCCTTGGTAAAGCTCCCCTCGGCAGTGAAGTGAGACATTCAGGCTCAAAAATTGTCGATGAAGCAATCCGACGGTGGGCAGCTGAGGTCGATTGGGCCAAGCAACTTCCCCCGGGAGCGTACCGTCTGATCGTGGGTCCGTAAGGGGGCTAGAAGGGGTGTAAAACCCTTGCAAAAATCCGCTTGACGGTGGGGTTTTGGATGGTCATTCAAACCCTTCCCTTCGCGTCTTCAGTACGTCGACGGTTCGCCCCTGTAGCTCAGTTGGCAGAGCGCGTCCTTGGTAAGGACGAGGTCGCTGGTTCAATTCCAGTCGGGGGCTCCATCACTTTCCACACACCAAACCTAACCACCTCCTCACCACCAAAAACATGGCCAAAGAGAAGTTCAATCGCACCAAGCCTCACGTCAACGTCGGCACCATCGGCCACATTGACCATGGTAAATCGACCACCACCGCCGCTATCGTGGCCGTGCAGGCCCGTCGCGGCCTCGCCGAGAACAAGTCGTATGCGGAAATCACCAAGGGTGGTACCGTCCGTGACGCCACCAAGACCGTGACCATCGCTGCCTCGCACGTTGAGTACGAGTCCATCAACCGTCACTACGCCCACGTCGACTGCCCGGGCCACGCCGACTTCGTTAAGAACATGATCACCGGCGCCGCCCAGATGGACGGTGCGATCCTGGTCGTCTCCGCTGCTGACGGCGTCATGCCCCAGACCAAGGAGCACATCCTCCTCGCCCGCCAGGTCGGCGTGCCGAAGATTGTCGTCTGGCTCAATAAGATCGACCTCTCCGAGCCTGACCTGATCGACCTCGTCGAGATGGAAGTCCGCGACCTCCTGAACAAGTACAACTACGAAGGCGACACCGCCAAGATCGTCCGTGGCTCCGCCACCGCCGCTCTCGACGGCACCCCGGAAGGCGAACAGTCCATCCAGGACCTCCTTGCCGCTCTCGACACTGAGATCGCCGAGCCTAAGCGCGAAATCGACAAACCCTTCATGATGGCTGTCGAAGACGTGTTCTCCATCACTGGCCGCGGCACAGTCGCTACCGGTCGTATCGAGCGCGGCGTCATCAAGGTCGGCGAAGAAATCGAAATCGTCGGTCTCCGTGACACCCTCAAGACCACCGTTACCGGCGTCGAAATGTTCCGCAAGGAGCTCGACCAGGGTCAGGCTGGCGACAACGTCGGCCTCCTCGTCCGCGGTATCGAAAAGAGCCAGATTGAGCGCGGCCAGGTCCTCGCCAAGCCGGGTTCCATCAAGCCTCACACCGTGGCCAAGGCCCAGATCTACGTCCTCAAGCAGGATGAAGGTGGTCGCCACACTTCGTTCGCCAACAACTACCGTCCTCAGTTCTTCTTCGGTACTTGCGATGCCACTGGCACCGTGATCCTCCCGGAAGGCGTGGAAATGGTGATGCCTGGCGACAACGTCACAATCACGATCGAGCTGCAGAAGCCCGTCGCGATGGAAAAGGGCCAGCGTTTCGCTCTTCGCGAAGGCGGCAAGACCATCGGCGCCGGCCAGATCCTCGAAATCGTCAAGTGATTTCCTGACGCCAAACGACCTACCAAGGTGCCGAGGCCCCCTAAAAAGGGCCCCGGCATTCGTCTCTTTAATCACCATTACAGGACGGTAGCTCAATTGGCAGAGAAGCGGTCTCAAAGCCGTTGGTTGTGGGTTCTCCTCCCTCCCGCCCTGCCACTCTCACCTCATCACCACCAGCACCATGATCAGCTTCCTCGGACGCCTTCGCGCTTTCTGGAACGAGACCATCACCGAGGTCTTCGTCAAAGCTTCGTGGCCCACCGCCAAGGAGCTCGTCGATTCTACGCTGGTCGTTATCGCCGCCGTCGCCCTCCTGGGTGCCGTCGTCTTCTTCTGCGACTTCTCCCTCTCTAATCTCGTCCAGTTCGCGACCAAGCTCGTTCGCTAACCCCCCATGTCCTCTCCCTCTGATTTCCGCTGGTATACCCTCCAGACCCTCTCGAACAACGAGAGCAAGGTGAAGCGCCTGCTCGACAAGGCTATCAAGGACGAGGAGATGGGCGACTTCGTTGCCGAGATCCTGATGCCGGTCAAGACCGTCAAGGACTTCCGCAACGGCAAGAAGCGCGAGAGCGAGATGAAGCTCTACCCTTCGTACCTCTTCGTCCGCGCCCGCCTCTACGACGACGAAGGCGCTCTGCTCGAAGCCCCCTGGAGCTTCCTCCGCAAGACCGACGGCGTCATCGGCCTCATCGGCGGACAGAATCCCATCGCCCTCAAGACCGAGGAGATCAACACGATCCTCCAGCAGGTCGCCGACGCTGCGGACAAGGTCGTCCCGAAAATCACCTTCAATATCGGTGAGCGCGTTAAGATCACCGACGGCCCCTTCGCCAATCTCGCCGGCAATATCGACAAGATCGACGCCGACCGCGGCAAGCTCGAGGTCTCCGTCGACATCTTCGGCCGCTCCACTCCGGTCGAGCTCGAGTTCTGGCAGGTCGAACGCGATGACCGCGACTGATCCTTTTTTCAACCCAACCATCTAATCAACCACCATGGCTAAGAAAGTAATCGGCGAAATCAGGCTCCAGCTCCCCGCAGGCGCCGCTAACCCTGCTCCTCCTGTCGGCCCCGCGCTCGGCGCGAAGGGCGTCAACATCATGGCGTTCTGTAAGGAATTCAACGCCAAGACTAAGGACCAGGCCGGCATGATCCTCCCGGTCATCATCTCCGTCTACCAAGACAAGTCCTTCACGTTCATCCTGAAGTCCCCGCCCGCTTCCGTCCTCCTCAAGAAGGCCGCGAAGATCGAGTCCGGCTCCAAGGTCCCGAATCGCGACAAGGTCGGCAAGGTCACCAAGAAGCAGCTCCTCGAAATCGTCGAGCTGAAGAAGAAGGACCTCAATGCCGTCAACCCTGACAACGCCGCCCGCATGATTGCTGGCACCGCGCGTTCGATGGGCATCGAAGTCATCGGTTAATTTAACCCAACCCAAACCCAACACCCACCACTGCATCCCGCAGGAGACCAAAAGTCGCTATGAGCAAAAAAACCAGCAAGCGCTATCGCGCCGCCCTCCAGGTCGCCGACCTGAAGGCCAAGTATGACGTCAACCAGGCTACCGAGATCATCAAGAAGATGCCCGGTACGAAGTTTGACGAAACCGTGGAGATCTCCGCCTTCCTCGGCGTCGATCCCAAGCAATCGGACCAGATGGTCCGCGGTACCGTCTCCCTCCCGAATGGTTCGGGTAAGAAGATCAAGGTCCTCGCCTTTACCGAAAATCCGGCCGAAGCCCTCGCCGCCGGTGCTGATTACGCCGGCCTCGCCGACCTGATCGCCAAGGTCAACGGTGGCTTCCTCGACTTCGACGTCGCCATCTCCACTGTCTCCGCGATGAAGGACGTCCGTCAGGTCGCCCGCGTCCTCGGTCCGAAAGGCCTCATGCCTAACCCGAAGTCGGGTACGGTCTCGGATGACATCCCGAAAACCATCAAGGAAGTGAAGGCTGGCCGCGTCGAATTCAAGATGGATAAGACCGGCAACATCGTGATCGTCATTGGTAAGAAGTCTTTCAGCTCCGCCCAGCTCACCGAGAACGCTCAGGCCGCCCTGTCCGCTCTCGTGAAGGCCCAGCCCGCCGGTTTCGCTGGTGGACGCTTCATCAAGTCGATCACCATCAGCGCCAGCATGAGCCCCGGCGTCGCCGTCGACCTCAAGCCCTACTCGGCCGCCGTCGCGTCCGCCTAACCTAACCACGCCAAAGAGAATCCACGAACATGCGCGCTGAAAAACAATTCCTCGTCGACGAAGTCGCCGCCCAGCTGGCCAGCTCCAACTACCTGCTGCTCGCCAACTTCACCGGCGTCACCGTCGAGAATGCTACTTCCGTCCGTAATCAGCTCCGTGCCCACGGTGCCGAGTACCACGTCGTTAAGAACAGCATCCTCAACATCGCTGCGAAGCAGGCTAAGCTCCCCGATATCTCGGGTCACCTGAGCGGCCACACGGCCCTCGTCACCGGCGGCAACAATCCGACCGGCGTCGCCAAGATCCTAGTCACCTTCTTCAAGGACTTCTCTAAGCTCGAAGTGAAGGGCGGCGTCCTCGACGCCAAAATCCTCACCAAGGCCGAAGTGGAATACCTGTCGAAGCTGCCGTCCCTCGACGGTATCCGTGCCCAGCTCCTCTCGCTGCTCTCTACCCCTGCCTCGCAGTTCGTCCGCCTCCTGGACGCCAAGCGCCAGAAGGACGAGACGGCCGCCTAACCCCCTTTCCTCGCGGAGGCTTCGCCATGTGGCGGCGTCCGAGCGGGGGGAATCCAAACCAAAAAACAACACACATCCAAAGAACCCCGGTTAGGGGCCTCGCGCCCTCAAATGTCCTTCATCGGACGCTAACCATTCAAGGAACCAAGATACCATGAGCAACATCACCAAAGACCAAGTCATCGAGTGGCTCAGCGCCCAGTCCGTTCTGGACGTCGCTAACCTCGTGAAGGACCTCGAGACCAAGTGGGGCGTTTCCGCCGCCGCTCCTGTCGCCGTCGCCGCCGCTGGTGGCGCCGCCGCCGCCGCACCCGCCGAAGAGAAGACGACGTTTGACGTCATCCTCAAGGCCAAGGGCGCAACCCCGATCAATGTCATTAAGGAAGTCCGCGCCATCACTGGCCTGGGCCTCAAGGAAGCCAAGGACCTCGTCGACACCGCCCCGAAGCCTGTCAAGGAAGGCGTGTCCAAGGACGAAGCCAAGGATATCGAGACCAAGCTCAAGGCCGCCGGCGCCGAGGTCGAGGTCAAGTAATCCGTCTTCCGACGCATCTCTGCAAAGCGGGGAGGGTAGCACCCTCCCGGGTCCGGCGATCCCTCCCCGCTTTTTCTTCCCAACGGCCGCCCAGTCCGACCCAACTAGGCAAACCAGTCAGCACCACCGAATCAACCCGACACTCCGAGCCCACCTTCACCAGCCATGCCTCAAGAGCGCAAAAACTTCGGTAAACTACGCGAAGTCATCCCTCCGCCCAACCTGATCGAGAACCAGATTTTCTCGTTCAACGATTTCCTGCAGTTGGACCAGACCGCGTCCGCCCGCAAGAACGTCGGCCTCGACGCCGTCTTCCGCGAAGCTTTCCCGGTGGAGAGCAACAACGGCAACTTCCGTCTCGAGTACCTCGAGTACGGCCTGGTGCTGCCCAAGCAGACCGAACTCGAGTGCATCCGCGAAGGTACGACCTACGCGATCTCGGTGATGCTTAAGCTCCGCCTCCGTGAGAAGGGCGCCTTTAAGGACGAAGAAATCCTGATGGGAGAAATCCCGATGATCACCGACCGTGGTTCCTTTATCGTCAACGGCGCCGAGCGCGTCGTCGTTTCCCAGCTCCACCGCTCCCCGGGCATCTGTTTCGAGGAGTCCGCCCACACGAGCGGCAAGATGCTCCACGCCTTCCGCATCATCCCTGACCGCGGCACCTGGATCGAAGTCCAGTTCGACCAGAATGACCTCCTCTGGGTCTACCTCGACCGTCGCCGTCGCCGCCGCAAGTTCCTCGTCACGACCCTTCTCCGCGCCTTCGGTTACAAGGACGACAAGGACATCCTGGCTCTTTTCTACCAGCACCGCGAACTGACCGCCAAGGCCGCACTCGAGCTCGATCCGGAAGAACTTTCCCAGCTCGTCTACGCCGACCCAATCGTCGACGTCGAGACCGGTAAGGTCGTCGCCAAGCAGTACGATAAGCTCTCCCGTGAGACGCTCAAGGAGATCCACAAGCAGCTTCCGAAGCAGAAGTTCGGCGTCTTCGACACCGCCTTCGACAACGGCTCCATCATCCTCTCTCTCCGTAAGGACATCGGTGCCGTCCGTAACGAGGAAGAAGCCCTCAAGGAAATCTTCCGCAAGCTCCGCCCCGGCGAGCCAGTCAACGTCAAGGGCGCCCGCGCCCACATGCAGCGCCTCTTCCAGGATCCGCTCCGTTACGACCTCGGTCGCGTCGGCCGCTACAAGCTCAACCAGAAGCTGAGCCTCAACGTCTCGCTCGATACCCGCACGATCACTCCTGAAGACATCGTCGAAGCCACCAAGCTCCTTTGCAAGCTGAGCGCCGGTGACGGCGCAATCGACGACATCGATCACCTTGGTTCCCGCCGCGTCCGTAATGTCGGCGAGCTCCTCGCTAACCAGTGCCGCGCCGGTCTCAAGAACGTCGTCAAGACGGTCAAGGCCCGCATCAATGAATACGACCAGAGCGTCGATTCGATCACCCCGCAGAAGCTCGTTAACCCGAAGCCCTTCGGTAATGCGATCCGCGAGTTCTTCGCCCGCAGCCAGCTGTCCCAGCTGATGGACCAAATCAACCCGCTCGCCGAGCTGACGCACAAGCGTCGTCTCTCCGCCCTCGGGCCCGGAGGCCTCAACCGCGATCGCGCTGGCTTCGAAGTCCGCGACGTCCATCCGTCCCACTACGGCCGCATCTGCCCGATCGAGACCCCGGAAGGTCCGAACATCGGCCTCATCAACTCCCTCTCCACCTACGCGCGCATCAACGAGTTCGGCTTCATCGAAGCTCCGTACCGTAAGGTCGTGCGTGGTAAGGTCTCCAGCCAGGTCGAATTCATGACCGCGGACCAGGAAGAAAAATTCAAGGTCGCTCAGGCCAACTCTGAACTCGACGACGCCTCCCGCCTCAAGGGCAAGGTGACCGTCCGTTTCCGCGACGACATCCTCGAAGTGGATCCGGAAGACGTCGACTACATGGACGTCTCGCCGCAGCAGGTTGTCTCCGTCGCCGCCGCCCTCATCCCATTCCTGGAGCATGACGACGCTAACCGCGCGCTCATGGGTTCCAACATGCAGCGCCAAGGCGTGCCCCTCGTCGTGACCGAAGCCCCGTTCGTGGGCACCGGCCTCGAACGTCGCGTCGCCATTGACTCGAAGACCGTCATCGTCTCCGAAGGCCCCGGCATTGTCGCCGCCGCCGACTCCCGTCGTATCATCGTCACGAAGGACGGCGAAGTCGCCCCCGCCCAGCTTGAGAACAAGAAGTTCAAGAGCGAGCCGGCGAAGGGTGTCTACGTCTACGACCTCCGCAAGTTCCTCAAGACCAACTCCTCCACGTGCTTCAATCAGCGTCCGCTGGTCCGCCGCGGTGACAAGGTCAAGCTGGGTGAGATCATCGCCGACGGCGCCGCCACCGACAAGGGTGAGCTCGCCCTCGGACGCAATGTCCTCGTCGGCTTCATGCCGTGGAACGGTTACAACTTCGAAGACGCTATCTTGCTCTCCGAACGTATGCTCACGGACGACGTCTTTACGTCTGTCCACATCGAAGAATTCGAAGTCACCGCCCGCGACACGAAGCTCGGGCCGGAACAGATCACCCGCGATATCCCGAACCTCGGTGAGGAAGCCCTGCGCAACCTCAACCGCGATGGCGTCATCCGCATCGGGGCCGAAGTGAAGCCTGACGATATCCTCGTCGGTAAAATCACTCCGAAGTCCGAAGGCGATCTCGCCCCCGAAGAGAAGCTGCTCCGCGCTATCTTCGGCGAGAAGGCCCGTGACGTTAAGGACACTTCCCTCCGCGTGCCCTCCGGCATCTCCGGCATCATCATGGACGTCAAGGTCTCCTCCCGTACCGATAAGGACGACGGACGCCTCTCGCCCAACGACCAGCGCCGCGCCCTCAAGAAGGTCAACGAAGAGTACCGCACGGCCGACTCTCGCCTCCGCGAAGAGATGACCGAGTCCCTCTCGAACATTCTCCTCGGCGAAAAGATCCCGCTCGACGTCAAGAACTCCGAGACCGGTGAAGCCATCATCCCGGCCAACCGCAAGATCACCAAGACCCTCCTCCGCCGCCTGGCTTCCGTTTCTCGCTCCATCGAGATGAACGACTCGCCAGTGAAGCAGAAGATCCGTCAGATCGTCGACGGCTACCACCGTCGCTTCGACGAGCTTGAGCAAGAGCGCGCCCGCAAGGTCGAAGCCATCGAACAGGGCATCGACGAAGGCGGCGCCATCAAGAACGTCAAGGTGTACATCGCCACCAAGCGCAAAATCCAGGTCGGCGACAAGATGGCCGGTCGTCACGGTAACAAGGGCGTCGTCGCCCGCATCGTGCCGGTTGAAGACATGCCTTACCTCGCCGACGGAACCTCCGTCGACATCTGCCTCAATCCTCTCGGCGTTCCTTCCCGAATGAACGTTGGCCAGGTCCTCGAGACGCACCTCGGTTGGGCTTGCTCCAAGCTCGGCCTGAAGATGGCCACCCCCATCTTCGACGGTATCCCCGAGAAGCAGATCCGCGAATACCTTAAGCAGGCCGAACTTCCCGAGACCGGCAAGGCGATGCTCATCAACGGTCACACAGGCGAAGCGTTCGACCAAGACGTCGTCGTCGGCTACATCTACATGATGAAGCTGAATCACCTTGTTGCGGACAAGATTCACGCCCGCGCCACTGGTCCTTACAGCCTCATCACGCAGCAGCCTCTGGGCGGCAAGGCCCAGTACGGCGGCCAGCGTTTCGGCGAAATGGAAGTCTGGGCTCTCGAAGCCTACGGCGCTGCCTACACGCTGCAGGAACTCCTCACGGTCAAGTCCGATGACGTCGCCGGACGTACCAAGATCTACGAGCAGCTCGTCAAGGGTGACAACACTCTCGTCAGCGGCACGCCCCAGTCCTTCAACGTGCTGATGAAGGAGATGCAGGCCTTGTGCCTGGATGTCCGTCTCGGCTCCACCACCGCCCCCACCCCGGATCGTAACTGAGCGTCCGCCGTAACCACACCTAGACCTTAACAGACATGATTCACCCGGAGCACACCCCCGAGTTCACCGCCAACGAAACGAAGGAACAGTCCTTCGATTTCGTCTCCATCTCGATCGCCTCTCCCGAGGAGATCGTCCAGTGGACGGGCGAACAGTTCCTCGACGAACTCGACGAACACGGCAACCGCAAGGTCAAGGGCCTCAAGGAAGTAAAGAGCCCTGAGACCATCAACTACCGCTCGTTCAAGCCCGAGCCGAACGGCCTCTTCTGCCAGCGCATCTTCGGCCCGGTCCGCGACTACGAATGCTACTGCGGTAAATACAAGAAGGTGAAGTACAAGGACGTCGTCTGCGATAAGTGTGGCGTCGAAGTCACCGTCTCCCGCGTCCGTCGCGAGCGTATGGGCTACATCCGCCTCGCCATCCCGGTCTCCCACATCTGGTTCCTGAAGAGCATGCCCAGCCGTCTGTCGCTGATGCTCGACATGACCACCCGCCAGCTCGAGCAGGTCATCTACTACCAGAAGTACCTGGTCGTCGATCCGGGCGCTACTGGCATGGAAGAGAAGGAACTCCTCGACGAGGAATCCTACCGCCGCGCCGTCGAACAGCACGGCCCCGACGCTTTCAAGGCCCGCATGGGAGCCGAAGCCCTCCAGCAGCTTCTCAAGAAGATGGATCTCGCCTCCACGGTCGAGAACCTCCGCGACCAGCTCCGCTCCACGCGCTCCAAGCAGATCAAGAAGAAGATCGCTCGCCGCATGAAGATTATCCAGGGCTTCCTGGCTTCGGGCAAGCGCCCTGAGCACATGATCCTGACGGTGCTGCCGGTCATTCCTCCGGACCTCCGTCCGCTCGTTCCTCTCGAAGGCGGCCGTTTCGCCACCTCCGACTTAAACGATCTCTATCGTCGCGTCATCAATCGCAACAACCGCCTGAAGCAGCTCATCCAGATGAAGACGCCCGACGTCATCATCCATAATGAAATGCGCATGCTCCAGGAAGCCGTCGACGCTCTCCTCGACAACGGCCGCCACGGCAAGCCGGTCAAGGATCGCGATCGTCAGCTGAAATCCATCTCGGACATGCTGAAGGGTAAGCATGGTCGTTTCCGCCAGAATCTCCTCGGTAAGCGCGTCGACTACTCCGGTCGCTCCGTCATCGTCATCGGTCCTGAGCTCAAGCTCAACCAGTGCGGTCTCCCGAAGAAGATGGCTCTCGTCCTCTTCGAGCCCTTCATCATCCGCCGCCTCAAGGAACTGGGCTTCGCCCACACCGTTCGCGGAGCCCGCAAGCACATCGAGCAAAAGAAGCCCGAAGTTTGGGATATTCTGGAAGAAGTGACCAAGGGTCACCCGGTGTTCCTCAATCGCGCGCCGACGCTCCACCGTCTCTCCATCCAGGCCTTCGAGCCCATCCTCATTGAGGGTGACGCAATCCGCCTGCACCCGCTCGTCTGTACCGCTTACAACGCGGACTTCGACGGTGACCAGATGGCCGTCCACGTCCCGCTGTCCCTGGAAGCCATCATGGAGTGCAAGCTCCTGATGATGTCCACGAACAACATCTTCTCGCCGTCCAGCGGTAAGCCGATTCTCACGCCGTCCCAGGACATCGTGCTCGGTGCCTACTACCTGACGCTCGAACCCGCCGACAAGCCGGCGGCCAACACCCACCTGCCGGTGCTCGGCTCCGTGTCTGAGGCGACGTTCGCCGAAGCCGAAGGCTCGCTCCACCTGCATGACTGGGTCCGTTTCGCCAACCCCGACTTCAATCGCAAGACGGTCCACGGCGAAGCCACGGGCAGCACGATCGTCACCACGGTCGGACGCATCATCTTCAATACCATCTGGCCTGCCGAACTCGGTTTCTTCAACGAGACCGTGAAGAAGGGCCAGCTCGGCGACCTGATCCTGAAGACCTACAAGCATTGCGGCCGCGAGGCTTCAATCCCGGTCCTCGACGCGCTCAAGGAGACCGGCTTCCGCATCGCGACCAAGGCAGGTATCTCCATCGGCGTGAACGACATGATCTACCCGAAGGAAAAGGAAGGCCTCGTCCGCGAAGCCACCGCGAAGGTCCGCGAATTCCAGCGCCAGAACGAATCCGGTACGATCACCAACGACGAACGTCGTAATAAGGTCGTCGACACCTGGTCCGGCGCTACCGATGCCATCGCGCAGTCGGTGTACACGACGCTCTCGCAGTCCGCGAAGGTGGCCGGCGTGAAGAAGGGCGATCCTCGCCATTCCCACCGCATGCTCATCAACCCGGTCTACGTCCTCATGGACTCTGGCGCCCGTGGTAATAAGGCCCAGGTGAAGCAGCTTTGCGGCGCCCGAGGCCTGATGGCCAAGCCTTCTGGCGAAATCATCGAACGTCCGATTCTCTCGTCCTTCCGCGAAGGTCTCTCGGTTCTGGAGTACTTCATCTCGACGCACGGCGCCCGTAAGGGTCTGTCCGACACCGCGCTGAAGACCGCCGACGCGGGTTACATGACCCGTAAGCTTTGCGACGTGGCCATGGACGTGATTGTCACGGACTCCCGCGACGTCGCCCCCGGCTCTGAAGTCATCACGCTCGGAGACGCCTCCCTTGGTCGTCACCTGGCCGCCGATGTCCCGAATCCTTCCGGCGCCGTCAAGGCCCTCGCCAAATCCGAAGCTCCTCTCACCGAAGAGCTCATCGCGAAACTGCGCGACGCCGGCGTCGACCGCGTCCATGTTCACATCCCTAACGGCGTGTGGAAGACCCCGATCTACGACGGTGACGAACTCTTGGTGTCGCTCTCTGAGCGCATCGTGGGACGCTGCCCGTCTGAAGACGTCACGAACCCGCTCAATCCTTCCGAAGTGATCGTGAAGGCCGCCGTGCTCATCGATGAAGTCGCTGCCAAGCGCATCGAGACCGTCGGTCTCGACCGCGTGAAGGTCCTCTCTCCGCTCACGCACATGAACGTGAACGCGATTCCGCCCACCTCCTACGGCCTCGATCCTTCGACCGGCCGCATGGTCGAACGCGGTACCGCGGTCGGCATCATCGCCGCCCAGTCCATCGGCGAGCCGGGCACCCAGCTCACCATGCGTACGTTCCACATCGGTGGCGTCGCTCAGCTGAAGACCCCGGAAATCAAGTCCAAGGGCAAGGGCCTCGTCCAGTACGTTGACCTCACCACGGTCTCCGTCGGAGACAAGTTCATCGCCGTCAACGGCAACGGTTCGATCCGCCTCCTCAACGAGGCTGGTTCGCCGACCGAGGAATACCGTATCGTCGCCGGCTCTGTCGTCGGTGTCGAAGACGGTAAGCCAGTCGACAGGGGCGTCCTCATCGCCGCCTGGGATCCTAACTCCACCCCGATCATCGCTAATGGCGACGGCAAGATTCGTCTCGTCGACATGATCTCTGGCGTGACGTTCACCGAAGAGCGCGACCCGTCGAACAACACGTTCTACAAGTCCGTCATCGAGCACTCCGACGAACAGAATCCCCAGATTCAAATCATCGGTGCCAACGGCAAGGAAGTTGGTTCCTTCTCGATCCCCGCCGGCGCCCGCGTCGAAGTGGACGAAGGCGACAAGGTCAGCCGCGGCTCTATCGTCGCCAAGATCCCTCGCCAGGCCGCCAAGACGCAGGATATCACCGCCGGTCTGCCGCGCATCTCCGAGCTCTTCGAGGCTCGTCCCCCGAAGGACGCCGCCGAGATTGCCAAGATTGACGGCTCGGTTCGCTTCGAGCCTTCCATTCGTGGCAAGAAGCGACTCGTCATCTCTGACTCCATCGGCCGCGAAGAGGAGCACCTCATTCCGCACGGCAAGCACATCATTGTCGCCGCCGGCGACAAGGTGAAGCAGGGCCAGGTCCTCACGGACGGCGCTGTCGATCCGCACGACATCCTCGACATCCTGGGCCAATCCAAGGTGCAGGATTACCTCATCACTGAGATTCAGAAGGTGTACCGTACCCAGGGCGTTGTCATTAACGACAAGCACATCGAAATCATCGTCTCGCGCATGCTCCGCAAGGTCCGCATCACTGAGCCGGGCGACTCCGATTACCTCTGGGGCGAACATGTCGACCGCACTCTCCTCGCGGAGAACAACCGCTCCATCAACGAGCGCGGTGGTCAGATTGCCGAATCCGAGCCGATCCTCCTTGGCATCACCAAGGCCTCCCTCGAGACCGAGTCCTTCATCTCGGCCGCCTCCTTCCAGGAGACGACCCGAGTCCTGACTGACGCCGCCACGATGGCCAAGCGCGACAACCTGACCGGCTTCAAGGAGAACGTGATCATGGGTCACCTCGTCCCCGCTGGCACAGGTTTGCCTGCATATCGTCGCATTCGCGTCTTCCAGACCCCGACTCCCGCTTAAGCGGAGCGTCGAGGATGGGAATCAGCCCCCGCCCGCAAGGGTGGGGGCTTTGTTTTGGGCACCTTCTTGACGGTTTGGGGGTTGATACCCCCTCCCGATTTGCCACTCTCTCACCCAACCCCAAGCCAAACCCAAGCCACCCCCATGTCTCGCTTCCTCATCGCTGCCTCGGCACTCACCGCTTCCGCTCTGGTCCAGGGCGCCAACTGGATTCCAACCTCGCCGCTCGTCCAGATCGGCAACGACTGCGACATCTACTTCGACGCTGCGGCCAGCCTCGAAGTTACCGATAACCTTTACTCCAGCTCCACCAAGACGTCCGCCACAAGCTGGATGGTGACTCCGGGCTTCCTGCTCGAGTACGGGAAGGACTCGGCGCTTTCCGCCACCATTTCGGCCAAGCGCACCTTCGTGAACTTCACCGACAAGGCCTTGTCCGATCTCGAAGATTCCCGCGACGCCCTGGCTGTCGGTATTCGCTTCGCTGACGGTGGCCCGCTTTCCCTGTCCGTCGACTCTTCCTATCGCGTGACCGCTCGTAACGATGACCTGCAGATGCAGGGCCTCGGCGGCCTCCTAGGCGCGACCCTCGTGCGCCAAGCAAGCTACGCGCATTCGTTCCGTGCCGACTACAAGCTAACGGAGAAACTCAGCGTCGGTCTGGGTTACTCGAATTCGTATAATCAATATCTCGACCCGACGCAGACTGGTACGGCCCCAAACCTCGTCTACAACACCAACACGCTGACCGAGCTGAACACGAAGTCCGTGCCGCTCAGCTTCGATTACCAGGCCTTCGAGAAGCTCAGCTTCGGCTTGGCCCTGCAGCATGACGTGACGGATTACTCCGCCGCCCCCTACTATAGCCAGGCTGGCGCGGCTCGCCCGGCGCTTGCCCACCAGCAGCTCGTGAAGAACTTTGCCGGCCTCACCCTGAAGGGACAGCTCACCGAATCCGGTAAGCTCAATGGTAACGTCCGCGTAGGCTACTCACAGTATCACTTCGATAGCGCCGCCAACGACACCGACCTCTCCTACTCGGTCAACCTGAGCCATCAGCTTACCGAACGCTTCAGCCAATCGCTGACGCTCTCCCGCGACGTCACGGCTTCCTCGACCAATAGCCAGATGGCCTCGAAGAACTACACCTACGGTATCGGCTATAACGCCTCCGAGGATCTCAACCTCAACTTCTCGGCCACCAAGAGCGACGTCTTCGCCAGCACCAGCCAGGTTGATACTTACGTCTATACCCTCGGCGCAGATTACAAATATTCCAAGCACCTGACCTTCCAGGCCAGCTACAGCCTCAACGACTCCACCGCCTCCGTCGCGTCTTCGACCTACAAGTCTAATGCCTTCACGCTCTCGGCGGCTTTCCGCTACTGAGGCTCGCGTCTCGGCAAACGGTTGAGCAGGACCGGTTGACCGGCAGGTCTGGTCTCCCTATTTTACTTCTATGTCCTCCGTCTTGAAAAGCCTGCTCGGTGCTTTCTGTGCCGTTGTCCTACTGGCCGCTTGCTCATCTTCGGGATCCAGCCCGGTCACCTCCGCCTCCTTCGAGCCAGAGAATGTCCTCACCCTTGGGCGTGGGGCTTCCGATCCCTCGGCGGTGCCTGCTCCCGTGACGACCGCTCCGGTTGCGGCTGACGTCGCTGGCGGCGCACCCGTCGCCGCTGCTGCTGATTATGTCGTGGCGACGCCGACAATCCAGGTTGAGCCGGCCGGCAGCCAGAATAGCTACCGTCTCCGGGCCCGCGACTTCATCCGCATCCTGGTCATCAACGAACCCGACACGCAGATCGAACGTCGCATCAACTCCGATGGCACGGTGGATATTCCTTTCCTCAAAAAGCTCGTACCCGTCGCCGGCCTCACGCTCACGCAGGCCCAGGTGGAGCTTTCAAATCAGTTCCGAGTCTATTTCAAGAAGCCCCAAGTCACGATCTCGATTGTCACCTATGCTGAGCGTCGCGTCTACGTCTCGGGTTATGTCGGCAAGCCCGGCCCAGTGTCCATCCCCCCCGAAGAGACGCTCACCCTCGGTCGGGCCCTCTCCATGGCCGGCGGAGTCCTGCCGCGAGGTAATCGTTCAGACGTGGCGATCAAGCGCAGCCGCGACGGCTTTACGTCAGTAATCTCGAAGGACGTCCGTCGTATCGACGACGGCGACGAGCCGGACTTCATCCTAGAGGATGAAGACCAGATCTACGTCCGCGACAGCCGTATCTGACCCCTTTCCATGGCCACCCCGGAATCTTCGTCTGACAATCGCCCGCCTGAACCTGCGCGCGGCGGTAACCGCGGCTACGGTTCGTACGGCAGCTATGGCAACTACGGCGCTGGTAACGGCGGCTATGGTTACGGCAACTCCGGCGCCTACAACCGCGGCGGGGCAGGGGAGGGTAATCCGATTCAGAACTACCTACTGATGCTCCGCGAGCGTTACTGGTGGATCCTGCTGTCGACCCTGGTCTTCCTCACGCTGTCACTCCTCAACACCTTTAACACCGTCGCGGAATACCGGGCCACCGGTCGCCTCCAGGTTTTCCGCCTCGCCCCGACCATCAACGGTGGTTCCTCCGCCGCCGATGATAACTTCAAGATTGTTTCGAACGACGACTTCTTCACCGCTGTCGAGGTGATGCGTAGCGCCAACATCATCGAAGGCGTCTCGAAGCGCCTCACCGCGGCGGAGCTCAAAAACGTCCTGGAGCCCTATCAGGCTGGAAACATCTTCTCCGGTCCGCTGACTCCACAGGAGGTTTTTGCCAAGCAGCGCGGGATCAATCCGCAGCGCCAGACCTTGGTAATCAATGTCGATTTCACCCATCCTAACCGGGATATCGCCCGGCAGGTCGCGCGTCTATTTTGTGATTCGATCAAGAAGTACAGCGAAGACGCCCGCCTGATGGTGACCAATCCGCTTATCGAGAAAGCCCGTATCGAGATCGAGACCCTCGAGGATAAGGTTCGTCGCCTTTCTGAGCAGAAGAACGATCTGATCAAGAACCAGAAGCTTCTCTCCATCGCGAAGGACACCAATACCCTCACGACGGAACGCTCCGTACTCGTGAAGGACCGCGAAGAGACCCGTAAGCAGATCGACGAGAACGAGATCCTGGTCTCGGTCATCGCCAGCTACGAGAAGGAGAGCCGTCCGCTCGGCGACATCCCCCAGATCCGCGCCGACAGCGACGTCGCCGCCACCCAGACGGCCATCAGCGCCTCCAAGATCCGCGTCAGCCAGATGATTGAGACCTACACGGATCAGCACCCGAAGCTCCTGGCCGAACGCGAGGCCCTGAAGCAGCTCGATACCCAGCTCAAGGAGGCCGTTGGTCAGGCGATCAAGGCCCGCCGCAGCTCGCTCGAGAACGCCAAGGCCCGCCTTGAAGCGATTCTGCGCAACCTCCTCGCGAAGGAAGAGGAGATTTCCAAACTGCAGGCCGCCAACGTCGAACTCGAACGCGTCGACAAGGATATCAAGGCGAGTGAGGAATTCCTCGGTCGGATGAAGCTCAGCTATGAGGAGGCTAAGCTTCGCTCCTCCACCTCGGGTACGAGTACCTCTATCAGTATCCTCGATGCTCCTTCCGTCTCGGACAAGCCGATCAATAAGAACTACTATTTTAACGCGCTGGTTGGCATAGGTTCGGGACTGCTCTTCGGTGTGGTCCTCATCGTCGTCATCGGAACCTTAGACTCCCGCATTAAGTCCGCTAAGGACGTGGAAGACTCCCTAGGCCTGCCGCTCATTGGCACCGTTCCCCGTGTCGCCAACGTTTCTGGTCCGGACCGCGCGTTACTGGCTCGCCAGGACAAGGACCGCATCGCTACCGAAGCGGTCCGTTCCATCTACTCCGCCCTCAAGGTCAATCCAGCTGTTTCGAAGGCGCGCATCTTCCTGGTCACTTCCACTCGCCCCAGCGAAGGCAAGACCTTCGTCGCGACGAATCTGGGGCTGATTTTTGCCCAACATTCGGAGCGAGTGCTCATCATCGACGCCGACCTTCGCCTTCCTAACGTTGGGCCGTCGCTAGGCTTCACGGGTGATGGCGGCCTGAGCAAATGGTTCAACGGCGAGATGTCCATTGACGAAGCGATCGTCCACGACGTCTCTCCCGGCCTAGACGTCCTGCCGGTCGGCCTGAGCTGCAAGAATCCCACTCAAGTCATCAACAACCCCAAGTTCCTCGCCATGATCGACGAACTCCGCGGGCGCTATGACCGCATCTTCATCGACTCCCCGCCCATCGGCGCGGTCTCCGATGCGTTCCATCTCCTTCCGAAGACCGACGGCGTTCTCTACGTCGTTCGTTACAACACCGTCAATCTCCGCAATGCGACCTCTTGTCTGGCTCGCCTGCGCGAAGCCCAAGCGCCCCTGCTCGGGGTCGTGCTCAATGCGATGTCCCTCCGGATGGCCTCCGCCTATACGGACACCTACGATTCTTCCTATCGTAAATACTACGTCGACGAACCGCGCGGCCAGTCCGGCTCGGGCTCGGCGAAATCCTGATTTCCCCATGCGCCCGCTCATCTTCCTTTTGACCGCTCTCGCCGTCGTCGGTTGTCAGAACGTGCCCGTCACGGGCCGCTCCCAGTTCATCCTCGTCGAAGAATCGGAAGTGGCGTCGATGTCCGCGTCGGAGTTCTCCAAGATGAAGAAGCTGCCCAGCGACCAGCGCCTGGTCAAGATCAGGGAGATCGGCCTGAAGATCGTCGCCGCCGCCCGACGTGACGACAAGGCGGGCGTCCTGCCGCCTACCTCTAAGTGGGAGTTTGCCATCATCGACGATAAGACGCCCAACGCCTTCGCCATGCCCGGCGGTAAGATCGGCTTCAATTCGGGTATGTTCCAGTATGCGCCGACCGACGACGACATCGCGGTGATCCTCGGCCACGAGGTCGCCCACGTTATCTGTCGCCATGGCTCGGAGCGCGTCTCGCAGGTAGTAGGTGTCGCCATCGCGGCCGCCGTGGCCGACGAGGCCACCAAGAATTCTTCGGCCAAGACCCGCTCCTCTTGGATGGCCGCCGTGGGTATCGGTGCCCAGTATGGTATCTTGCTTCCGTTCAGCCGTAGCCACGAATCGGAAGCGGATTACCTTGGCTTACTTTTCATGGCCCGCTCCGGCTACAATCCGGAGGCCGCTCCGGCTTTTTGGAGCCGATTCGGTAAGGCTGGAAGCAAGACGCCTGAGTTCCTCTCGACGCACCCGTCCGACAGCACCCGTGTGAAGCAGCTCCAGGGCTGGCTCGCGGAGGCCAAGGCTCAGATGCCGAAGAAGCCGTAAGGCTCTCTACCGGCGCTCGGGAACGAGCGGGCAGGTGAGGTACACACCCTTGGGGTCGTTCAGGGCACGAATTGATCGCAGCCACTTGGCGTTCGCCTTGAGGAATTCCTTGGCGGGATCCGCCGATGCCTTGGAGAAGAGAGGCGAGTCGTCGTCGCCCTCCGAGAGGAGTTGTTGGAGCAGGTTCTCGCGGCCAGAATTCAGGGCCGGAATTTGGATGAGCTCGGCCTCTTCGGTCTTGGCCAGCAGCTTTGCTTCCTTGATGGCATCGCGCAGGCCACCGAGCTTGTCCACGAGGCGCAGGCCGCGGGCGTCTTCGCCAAGCCAGACGCGTCCTTGGGCGATCTCGTGCACGCCGTCACGCTTCAGCTCGCGTCCCTCGGCGACGATGCGCAGGAAGTCCTCGTAGACGCCGTCCACGGAGGTCTGCACGATGGCCAGTTCTTCGGGGGTCGCGGCCCGATGTTCGGCGAGCAGGTCGGCATAGCGGGCTGTCTTCACGCCGTCGGTGCCGAGCTGCACCTTCTTCGCCAGCTCGCCATAATTGAAGTGGAGGCCGAAGACGCCGATCGAACCCGTGATCGTCGAGGGATCCGCCATGATAAGGTTGGCTTTAGCGGCGATGTAGTAGCCGCCGCTCGCCGCGACATCGCCCATGGAGACGACCACGGGGGTCCCCTGGCTCTTGAGGAGTCCGACTTCGCGCGCGACGACGTCGCTGGCGAAGGCCGAGCCGCCTGGACTGTTTACGCGGAGGACGATGGCCTTGATGCGATTGTCGCCGCGGAGTAGGCGCAGGTCGCGGGCTAGGCGGTCGCCGCCGATGATACCCGGTGCACCCCAGCCGTCGACGATTTCGCCTTCAGCGTAGACAATCGCAATCCGGGGGCCGTTGTGCGATAAGGTCACCTTGTTGGCGTAGCGATGCAGGTTTACCTGTTGGAAAGAAGTTCCTGAATCATCGGCGCCGGCGCCGGCGGCCCGGACCTGCTTGACGAGCTCGTCGCGATGCATGGCTTTATCCGCTAGCTTAAGCTCGACGGCCTTCTGGGCGTTGAAGACGCCGGCCGAGTTGACCGTCTTGGAGAGGGCAGACGGGGAAAGGCCCCGCGATTTCGCGATATCTCCGAGGATACGCTTCCAGACACCGCTCATCAGGGCTTCGGATTGCTCTCTCGCCGCCTCGCTCATGACGCCGCCGAGGTATGGCTCCACGGCGGACTTATATTTGCCGACCTTGGTGACCTGGACGCCGATACCCAGCAGCTTCAGGGAGTCCCCGTAATAAGTGTGATACGAGGCGAGGCCTTTCAGTTCGAGTTCGCCGGCGGCATGCACGTAGACTTTGTCCGCGACGCTGGAGAGGTAATATTCGCCTTGCGCGCCGTTCTCCATCCACGCGATGACGGGCTTGCCGCTCGTCTTGAAGGCGGCGATGGCCTTACGGAGCTCGGCCTTCTGGGTGACGCCGGCGGCGAGCGGGCCGTTCAGCAGGATGCCGACGATATTCCGGTCTTTGGCGGCGAGGTCGATCGCTTCCAGTGCCCGGAGCAGGTCGAGTTCGGGGCCGCTGCCGCCGAGCAGCAAGAGATCGAGGCCAGGGGTGCCGTGGGCGGGTGTGTCGTTAATCGTGAGATCTCCGCCGATAACGAGCATCGACTTGGGCTTCACAGAGACCGTGGCGGACTCATGGTTGCTGCCGGCTGAACTCGCGAGCGAGACGATGAGGACGATTAACGCGAAGCCGCCAATGGCGATGGCGAGAAAAGTGCCGAGCACGGAGGCGAAGACGGACTTGAAGAAATCTTTCATGGGAGGGGGAAAGGGCGGGTGTCGTTAAAATGATGCTTTCGTGTCTCCTTTTCGCCAATCAAAAGCTCATTATTGATGCCCCTTTCCTCTCGATGCCGCCCGCCTCGGGGGCTAGTTTCTCGCTATGTCAGAGAACACGTCCTCGGCCGGCGCCGGCACTTCCCGCAAGGCGTTGGCCATCAATCTCGATCGGTCGGCCTACGGGGCTTTCGCCGAGATCGGGGCAGGGCAGGAAGTGGTCCGTCACTTCTTTAAGTCGGGCGGAGCCTCGGGTACGGTGGCGAAGAGTATTTCCGCCTATGACATGCGTGTCAGCGACGCGATCTACGGCCACCCGCAACGCTATGTTTCCCGCCAACGGTTGGAGCAGATGCTCGATCATGAGTACGGACTCCTGGTCGATCGGCTGAAGGCTGAACGTGGCCCGGTGACCCGCTTCTTCGCCTTCGCCGACACGGTGGCGACGACCCCTCATGACGGCAAAGGGCAGGGTCACTCTTGGATCGGGATCCGCTTTCAAGACCATCCACAGGCCGAGCCAAGCGAGGTCATCCTCCATCTTCGTCTCTGGGATAAGGATGCAGGACGCCAGCAGGACGCCCTCGGGGCCGTCGGCGTGAACCTCATCCACGCCGCCCTCAACACGCGCGATAGCGTCGACAACTTCCTCACCGCCTTGGTTGACGAAGTGGGCGCCAGACGCGTCGAGGTCGAATTCGTCCATTTCAGTGGGCCAGCTTTTGGCGCCTTCGACAATCGCGCGGCCGCCCTGCGGCTTGTCCGCCTCGGCCTCACAGACGCCGTGCTCTTCGGTCCGGAAGGCGATCCGCAGGTCCCGAGCGAATACTTCCACAAGCGTTCGGTCTTGGTCGCCCGCGGCACCTTCCGCCCGGTCTCGATCGTCAATGTGGACATGCTGGCCTGCGCTTTGCGTGCCCTGCCCGAAGGCGGCAAGGACGTGGTCCCGCTGTTCGAGATGTGCATCGGCTCCGATCCGCACCCCGAATCCGAACTCATCGACCGCATCCGCCTCGTGGGCGCGATGCAGCACCCCCTCCTAGTTACGCGCCATCGCGGCTGGTACCGTCTCCCGGCCTATTTCCGTCTGCATACCACGGGTAGCATCACGTTGGTCGCGGGCATGAACAACCTCGTCGACCTCTTTAATCCCGAGCACTACACCCACCTCGAAGGCGGCGTCCTAGAATCTTGCGGCCGTCTCTTTAAAGATGGCGTCCGCGTCATGGTCTACCCGATGCGCGGCGATCAACTTCGCCGTCTGATCCTCGATCCGGTCGCGTGTAAGGTCTGCTTCCCGGAGAGCTACAGCGTCGCCGAAGACTCGGTCGTGACCGCTTCCGCTATCCAGATGCGCCCCTCGGTGGCCGGCCTGTTCCAGCACCTACTTAATAACGGCTTCCTAGTGCCGATCACCGGGGCGGACCCCCTGGCGATGGCCTGCCAGCCGCGTACCTTGGCCGAACGAATCCGCAAGAATGAGGGCGGCTGGGAAAAAGAAGTGCCTCCTCCGGTTGCGGTTGCGATCCGCAGTCTCAAGTTATGGGCGAGGTAGCCCATGCCCGTCACTTCTCTGCCCCCCGCTCAAGACACCGAGCTCTCGCTCTCCGTCGAACGTGCCTATCGTGAGTCGTTGGTGACCGATCGGCTCGGCGCCATCTGGTCGCTCATCCTCGCGAAGTGCTTCCTGGCGCAGTGGGCGATTCTCCGCTTTGAGATCCCAATTAGTGGTCCGCGCTATATCTGGACGCTCACGTTGATCATGGGGATCGTCGCGTCGGCTTATTACCTGCACGCCCATCGGGTGCGGCTGTACTTGCTCCCCACGCATTTTCGCGTGAACGCCGCGGTGCTCGCCGGGCTCGTCGTGGCGTTAGGTTTCATTGCGTATGCGTATTTTGCCCGGGGCCTCCTGTCCGCTCCGCTGGCGACGGCACTCGCGGCGGTGTTGTTGGGTTCGTGGTCCCTCGCGCGCGCAGCTTTGCGTCGCGCGTGGCCGCCGCTTTTCGGCGCTTTCCTTTGGTGGGGTCTCGCCGCTACGGCCCTGCGTTCCCCGCCCGACCAAGCGTTGCTCTGGTTAGGGCTTGGCTTGCTGTGCGCACAGGCTCTGCCGGGCTTCGCGGTCGCGGTCCAGGCGTCCCGACGACGCGTTTGATCAGACCGCTGCCTTGCTGCCGGCGCTATTCATGAGGTGCGTCATGAAGCGCTTCATGGCCGGCGTTAGGACGCGGCCCTTGCGGTGCAGGATGGCCAACGGGCGCGCCACGCGGCGGTCGCGCAGGCGGAGCATGACGAGCGTGCCTTGCTCGACTTCCTGGCGGATGGTGCCTTCGGGAACGAGCGCCACACCAGCGTCGACTTCCACCGCACGCTTGAGCGTTTCGATGTTGTCGAATTCCATGGAGGGCTCGAGTTCGATGCGCTGTTCGCGGAAGAATTGGTCGAGCGCCTTGCGCGTCGGGATATCTTGGTCGAAGCCGATGAACTTGCCGCCCTGCAAGTCGGCGAGGTCGATCTCCTTCTTGCCTGCGAGCTTGTGCTTGGGCGAGCAGATGGCGACGAGCTGGTCTTCCATTAGGGGGATGATCTCGACCTGGCGGGTCTTCTGCGGGAAGGCGACGAGCCCAAAGTCCACGGCGTTCGAGATGACGTCCTCGTAGACGAGGTTCGAGCGACGGTATTCGACGCGCACGTTGACGTGCGGGAATTCCTGCATGAACGATTTCACGTGCGGCGGGAGCTCATGCAGGCCGATTGAGACGATGGTCGAGATGTGGACGGTGCCGCTGACGACCTTGCGCATCTCCTGCATCTCGCTGCCGACCTGTTCGTAGCGGTTGAGGATGTCCTTGGCGGCCTCATAGAGGCTGCGGCCTTCGCGCGTGAGCCGGAACTGCTTCTGGCTGCGGTCGACGATCAGGACGTTGAAATGCTTTTCCATCGAGCGAAGCTGCTGGCTGACCGCCGACTGGGTGATGGCGTTGAGCTTGGCGGCCTTGGAGAAGCTTTCGTTGTCCACCAGGTCGCGGAAGATCTTCAGGTTCTCGATATGCATGGGAATGAAAGACCCCATGATTAATGAATCTAATGGGTCATGGCTTCAAGTGTAGATATGCTAATCCTAGGTCTTGGCCCCTGCCGTGCCCTAGGGAGCCCGACTGGTTGACTCCCCGCCCGTTCTCCCTCCCTCTGGTTCAAATGGTCTCCGCTGACCAGTTTAAGGCCCATTGCGAGGGGGTGCTGGCCCGCATTCAGGCCGCTTGCGCCCGGGTCGGTCGCGACTCCGCCTCCGTCCGCCTCCTACCCGTCACGAAGACGCACCCGATTGAGGCCGCTTTGCTCGCCTATGGCTATGGATTACGGGCGGTGGGCGAGAACCGAGTCCAAGAAGCCGCCCAGAAGCGCCCCCTGGCCCCGGCCGACCTGCGCTGGGAACTCATTGGGCACCTTCAGTCCAATAAGGCCAAGCAAGCTCTGCAGGCTTTCGACGTCATCCAAAGCGTGGATTCCGCCGAACTGGCCACCCGGCTCGGTCGGTTGGCCGGCGAGATGGGGCTGCGCCGAGAGGTGCTGATCCAAGTTAATTCCGGCGACGATCCCGCCAAGTTCGGTTGCGACCTCGCCGACGCCCCGCGCCTGCTCGAGGCCGCACTAGCCCAGCCTGCTTTGGTCGTGAAGGGGCTGATGGCCGTCGCGCCTCTTTCTGATGACCCCGCGGTCGCCGACCGGACCTTCGCCGAACTGCGTCTTTGCCGGGACTCCCTCGCCGCCCGCTTTGGCGTGGCGCTCCCGGAATTATCGATGGGGATGAGCGGAGACCTTGAATCCGCCGTCTCGGCAGGTTCTACTTGTGTCCGTGTCGGCTCCGCTTTGTTCGGTAGCCGTCCCTCCGCATGATCCGCCGCCTTCAAATCCGCGACCTCGCCCTGATGGATCGCACCGAGCTCGAACTGGGTTCGGGCTTCACGGTGGTTACGGGTGAGACCGGCGCGGGCAAGTCCGTCTTGCTCGGCGCGCTTTCGCTCCTCGCGGGCAATCGTGCCGCGAAGACGATCGTCCGTAAGGGCGCCGAGGAATGCGCGGTTGAAGCCGAACTCGAGACCGACGGCGACAAACGTTTCGACGAGGTCCTCAAATCCCTCGACCTACCGGATTGCGACGATGGCCTGCTCATCCTGAAGCGTTCGGTGCATGCGACCAAGGCTGGGCGCATCTCGATCAACGGCGGTTCGGCCACGCTCACGCAACTCCAGCAGCTCGGCGAACTGTGGATCGATTTCCACGGACCCGGCGAACCCCAGAAGCTGATGCGCGCCGAGACTCAGCTCGAGATGCTCGACCTGCATGCCGGCCTCGCCTCCGCCCTCGCAACCTACCGCACGGGTTGGCGTCTGCGCAACGACCTGCTCCGCGAAGCGGCCGAAGCCGCCACAGCCGAACGACTCTCCGAGGACGAAGCAGCCTTCCTGCGCTCGCAGCTCGAGAAACTGGATTCACTCGATCTCTCCGAAGAGGCCATCACCAAGCTCGAACGCGACCACGCCCGCTCTTCACGAGCCCAGGAGCTCGCCGCTTTGCTCGGCCAGCTGGAGTCTGGCCTCGGTTCCGATGGCCTCGGTGAGGTGCTCCCGAAGCTTCTCAAGGCCGGCGATGACATCGCCCGCATTGACGCCGATGCTGGAACGCTTCGCGACCGTCTTAATTCCCTCGCCGCCGAAGCGGAAGACATCCGTGCCGACTTCGCTCGGCTGGGCCGCGGGCTCTCCTCTGACGACGAGTCCGCCGCCGAACTCGAAGGGAAGATGAACCTCTGGCTGGAATTCCGTCGCAAGTACGGACCCGGCGCCGAAGCGGTTCGTGAGAAGCGCGAGGCGCTCCGCCGTCGCTTGGCCTCGCAGGGTGACGTCGAAGCCCGCGTGTCGAAGCTCAAGGCCGAGGCGGCCAAGGTGGAGAAGGATCTCCGCAAGCAAGCCGAAGCCCTGCGCGCCGCCCGTACGAAGGCCGCCGAGAAACTCGCCACCGCCGCCCGCAAGATGCTGGGTTCGCTCGGCTTCAAGAAGGCCGACCTGCGCATCGAGGTCGGGGTCGCCGAACTCGGCCCGTTTGGCGCCGACGCGGTCCGCTTCCTCTTCTGCCCTAACGCCGGCCAGGATCTCCTGCCACTCGATCAGATCGCGTCCAGTGGCGAAGCCGCGCGCGTGATGCTGGCCTTAAAGACCGTGCTCGCCGCCGTCGACCGCACCCCGGTTCTCGTCTTTGACGAGGTCGACGCTAATGTCGGTGGCGAGATTGGCGCCCAAGTCGGTCGCGAACTCGCCGCGCTGGGTAAGGGCCATCAGGTCTTCTGCGTGACGCACCTCCCGCAGGTCGCCGCGCTCGGTCATGCCCATCTCGTTGTGACGAAGACACAGGATGATAAGTCGACGACAGTCGAGATCTCCCCGGTCCACGGTAAGCGCAAGGACCGCGAGTCCGAGCTCGCCCGCATGCTCGGCGACCGTACCAGCAAGGTTGCGCTCTCCCACGCCCGCGAACTGCTCGACGGCGCGAAGTAAGCTCAGGCTTTCTTCACGAAACGATCGAGGCGCAGTCGCTGGATCATGCGCAGGCCGATAGCAGCCGCCCAAGGCTTAGGCAGGCGTGCCGAGAAGACGGCTAGGATCTTGTGCTTCCAACCTGTGACGACCACCGGGCGATATGCAGCCATGCCGCGCACAGCTTCGTCCGCACATTCCTCCGAGGTCTGCCCACTGAGGCCGGTCGAGCTCGCGAATCCGGCAGCCTTGGAGAAATTCGTCGAGACCGGGCCGGGGCAGATCGCCACGCAGCGGATACCGTGGCGCTTCGCTTCGGCATCGAGCGCGACGCTCCAGTCGAGCATGAAGGATTTCGTCGCGGCATACGTCGTCATCAGTGGCGTGGGTTGAAACCCGGCGAGCGATGCAACGGTGGCGACCATACCGCCGCGCGCTTTCAATTCGTCCCATAGGCGGCCGGTGAGTTCGACCGGGGCGCGCACATTGACGTCGATCATCTTCAAGGTGTGATCGACGCCTGGTGCCGGAAACTCTCCGTAGGCACCGAAGCCGCTATTATTAATCAGTAGCATCCTGCCTTCTCGGGGCATTAGTTTCCGTAATTCAGAGACAACCGACACGATGTCAGTGGGTTGCGAGAGGTCGCAGGTAAGGTGAGTGAAGTTGAGGGAATTCGGGACCCCCTCCGGTATCGTCCTGGAAAGGTTGAACACCGCGGCTTTGGTCTCAGAATTACTGATACGCGAGAGTATCGCGCGTCCGATCCCGGAAGAAGCCCCTGATATGATGACCACGGAAAAACTCCTGAAGAATTCATCGACGGTCTTGTTCTTTGACATGGGCG
>JBIILC010000074.1:0-6859 GCA_044232865.1 Opitutales bacterium
CGAAGATCTCGACGATACGGCCGCGGGGGAGGCCGCCGACGCCCAAGGCAAGGTCGATGGCGACCGAGCCAGTGGAGACGGACGAGACCTGCATCTTGGTCGCGTCTCCCATGCGCATCAGGGTGCCATCGCCATACTGCTTGTTGATGGCGGAGAGAGCCAGATCGAGGGTCTTCTTCTCGGCTGCCTGGTTGGCAGATTTTTCCTTAGCGGTGGGTTCGGATTTGGCGGACATAGCGTTGGGTATGCGTAAGGGAAAGTGCCGTGGGCGGGGAGCCTTGCAAGCAAAATGAACAAATGTTCACTACTTCTTTATACCCCACCTTTGGGCGGGGGTTAGAAGCTAAATAAATCCACCAGCCACTCCCAGAAGCCCTCGTCTTTCTTGGCTTTTACTGGTGTTTTTCGGGCCGGCGTCTGGGCGAGCCGCAGGGCTTTCTCGGCCTCGATTTTCTTTAATTTAGCGAGACCTTGGGTCATCAGGTCGGCCGCCAGGCTATCCCGGAGGCGTTGCTCGGCCTTGGCTCCGGCTGGGCTTTGGCAGCCGAGCACGACCGCGATGACCCGGATATCCTTATCCTTTGCGGTGGTCACGATGGAGGCGTGCGCCGCCACCGTCCACCCAGTCTTCAATCCGTCGCAACCGGGGAAGGAGTCCAGGAGGTGGTTATGGTTAAGGAGTTCGAGCGGTTTGCCCGGTCTGCGTAAGATATACTGCTTCGTGCTAGTGTACTTAAGCGCTTCCGGGAGCCGGCAGAGCGTGACGGAGAGCTTGGCCACATCGCGGGCGGTGGTGGTGTCATGCGGGCCCTTGCCGTAGGTGAGGCCGCTAGGCGTCACGAATCTCGTGCGCGTCATGCCCAGTTCGGCGGCGCGTCGGTTCATACGAGCCACGAACGCGGGGACGCTGCCCGCGCGATCGATAGCGAGGGCCACGGCCACATCATTGGCGGACTTCAGCAGCAGCGCGTGGAGCATTTCGTCGACCGTGAAGCTTTCGCCCGGCGCCAACCAGACCTGCGAGCCCCCGATATCGGCGGCGGCCTTGGTGACCTTGACCTGGCTACGCAGGGTCGTCTGGTTCGCCCGGATGTCCTCGAGCACCAGGAGGGTCGTCATGAGCTTCGTCACGCTCGCCGGATAGCCCGGAGAGTCGGCCCTCTCTTCCGAGAGCACCATCCCGGTTGCGGCGTCGACGCAGATCGTGCCGTCGACTTTCATGCCAGCCTTTGAATACGGGGTGGCGGCGGCCGCCTCGGCCGGGAACGACAAGCTCAGAAGAAGGGCGGCGATGGCGGCGAAGCGCACGCGCGATTGGTTGACGGACCGCGCCCGTGAGCAAGACCGATTTGCGTTAATATTATTACCTGACCAACTTGCCGACATGCGCGCCTACCTGCTCCGACATGCCGAAGCCGTCCCCGGGACGCCGGACGCCTCGCGCGACCTCACGGCACATGGGCAGCAGCAGGTCGCCTTACTCGCCAAGGGTGCGGGGCTGGTGCCGCTCGAGGAGGTCGACGCGATTGAGCATAGCCCGCTCGTCCGGGCGGTGCGGACGGCCCAGCTGCTCCGGCTCGCGACGGGCTCAGCGTTACCGCTCAAGGTCCTGGGCGGACTGGAGCCAGAGCATGACCCGCGCAAGACGGCGGAGCTGCTCGCCAAATCGCGCCGCAGCCGCCTGCTGGTCGGGCATAATCCACACTTAGCCGAACTGACCGCCTTGCTCTTGGGCCTGGCCGATGGCGGTGCCGCGGTTCGCTTCCGCAAATCTGGCCTGCTGGCCTTGGAGCGGACGGCCAAGCCGACGCGCCTCCGCCCTTACGGATCATGGAGCCTGCTGTGGATGATCCCTCCAGACCTCGCGAAATGACACGGCCCGTTCTTGACGGAACGCGACGTCGCCCTGACCCTGCCAGCGTGCCCGAAAGCCGCCGACATCTTCTCATTTGGAGCGCCGTGGCCGGCGGACACCTTGCGGCCATCGCGGCGGTCTGGATGGGCGGAGCTCTCGGCGTCAGTGAAGCCTCCCGCGAGGGCGGCATGATCCTGGTGACACTGGTGACTGAGCCGGTCGCCCTGCCGGGGGAAGCTAAGGGTGGCGTGGCGCTCGGCGCCGGTCTGCCCGTCCCCGTCGCGTTGAACGTACCCGTCGCGGTTCCTTCCGCCGCACCGCTCGTCGTGGCGCCCATTGCCTCGTCAGTGCCGACCTCCGTGGTGGCGGTCGCCGTCGCGACCAAGGGAGAAGTCCTCGCCGCCGCGCCGGCGCCGGCTGCTGAAGTGTTTGTGCCGCCGGCTTTCCTTTCCCGTCAGGAGCCGCCTTATCCCGAGCGTGCGCGTCGCGCTGGGGTCGAAGGCGTCGTCGGCGTCCGCATCGCGCTCGCCCCGGACGGTTCCGTGCGGCAGGTCGAACTGACGCAGAGTTCGGGCAGTCGTCTGCTCGACGAAGCCGCGTTGACGGCCGCGCGCGCATCGACCTTTGCGCCCGCCTCGCGCAACCGGACGCCGGTTGAGTCGGAAGCCGTCGCGAGCTATCGCTTCGAGCTGCGCTGAATCACTTGCGGGGGAGAGAGGCCAAGCGCCTTATCTCAGGGTCACGAAATCGGGATGGGTACCGACGATCATCTGCCCGAAGCGACCCCAGTCGCCTGGCTTGAGGGAGCGGTCAATGACGACAGTGGTCGGCATATTCGGTTCGTAGCGGACGGACCAGAGCGGGCGCGCGCTCGTCGGCAGCATGCCGAAGCGGATGTCGCCGATGAGCACCGCGGAACCATCGACCGTGTAGCTGTTCCAGTCCTGCGTGAAGTGAGAGAAGTCGGTGATGATGACCGCCGCGGCTGAGCCGGCCGGGGGCAGGCCGCGACTCTTTGGAGTCAAGGCTGCGCGCGTTTCGCCGACGATTACCTGCGGATCGGTGAAAGGCATGACGCGCACGGCAGCCGTATGCCACTTGCCGTCTTCGAGCCACACGCAGCGCCAGACGATGAGGTTGAGCGCAGTCGGCTTGACCGCGATGCGTTCTGTGCGGCGGGTGACCTGCTGCGAGGCGAACCACTGGCGCAGCGCAGTCTCCGCGCGCGCGTGCTGCCAAGCGCCGAGCAACGCATACGACGTAAACCAGACCAGGCCGTAGACGGCGAGTCGGGGAGCGGCCTTCTTCCAGGCGAGGATGGCGAGCACCAGCACGGGTAGCGTGGCGAAGAGATCGATAATCGGCATGCAATCCCAAGCGTAGCGGCCGTAGTCGAAAGGCCAGAGCAGCATGGTGCCGTAGCTCGTGCACGCATCGCAGAGCACATGCGCCAGTGCGCCCGCTAGGCCGGGCAGCAGTAGGTCCCGCCAATGCGCGTCTGGTCGGCGGCGGAAGAACCAAGCCGAGACCAGGGCCGCGAGGAGGCCCCAGACAGGAGCGAAAGCGAAGCTATGCGTGAAGTGGCGATGCCAGCGGAAGGAGACGAGCGGGTCGCCGGCGGAGCGGATAAGGAGGTCCAGGTCAGGGCCTTCGCCGGCGAGTAGGCCCGCGAGGGCGGCAGCGGGCAGGGAGGCGCCGGCGCGGCGGACGGCGATACCTGCGGCGATACCGAGGGCGGCGTGCGTGACATTATCCATGAGACGAACTTACGAGCCTCGGTCGGGGAAGGAAGGCGGACTTTCATTTTTTCGCCCGAAGCCGCCAATAGGCTGGAACCCCGAGGGGATCTCTCCGTCTAATCTAATACCCCCATGAGACTGCTTTTCTCCGCCTTGGCGCTGTGCGCCGCTATCCTCGGTCAGGCCGCCGATAAGAATTACCCACTGGTCGATGCGCAGGAGGTCCGTGCCCGCGGCGGCCTACCGAATTTCTTCCAGAAGGCTCAGACGACCGGCGCCGAAGTGAAGATCGGCTACCTCGGCGGTTCGATCACCGCGCAGAAGGGCTGGCGCGTGCAGACCCTCGCCCATTTCCAGAAGGCCTATCCGCAGGCCACCTTCACGGAGATCAATGCCGCGATCGGCGGTACGGGTTCGGACCTCGGCGTCTTCCGCGTCCAGCAGGACGTGCTCTCGAAAGGACCAGACCTGCTCTTCGTCGAGTTCGCCGTGAACGACGGCGGCTCGGACCCGCAACGCATCATCCGCTGCATGGAGGGTATCGTGCGCCAGACGTGGAAGGCTAACCCCAAGACCGATATTTGTTTCGTGTATACCCTGACCGAAACACTTTCCCCGCCCATGCTCGAAGGTAAGTTACAGCGTTCCGCGAGCGCCATGGAGAAGGTCGCTGATTTCTACGGCATCCCCACGATCACCCTCGGCATGGAAGTCGCCAGGCTCGCCAAGGCGGGCAAGTTGCTTTGGAAGGCGCCGTTGCCGAAGACCGACGCCGACAAGGCTGCGCTCGGCGACAAGTTCGTCTTCGCGGCGGATGGCACGCATCCGCACGATTCCACCGGTCAGGTCCTCTATACTCAGGCTATCGTCCGTTCGCTGCCTGCGCTCGCCATCGCGAACAACACGCCTACGCCGCACGTGAGCAACCTCGCCCTCGATCCGATGAACTACGAGCGCGCGACGCTCGCGCCGATCACCGCTGCCAAGTTATCTGACGGGCTCGTGCCTGCGGACATGAAGACGGCCGATTACGCTAAGCCCTGGGCGAACCGCTTACCTGCGATGGTCCGACTCACCCAGCCCGGCCAGAGCATCGAATTCAAATTCAAGGGCACGCACTGCGCCGTGTATGACGTCGTCGGCCCGGCCGGCGGCATGGTGGCCGTGACCCTCGACGGTAAGGTGCAGAAGACCGTCCAGCGTATCGACGCCTACTGCACGTACGCGCGCCTGGCCAATTTCGTCGTGGGTACCGACCTGCCAGAAGGCGTGCATACTGTCCGTTTAGAGCTCTTGGCTGACCCGATCGACAAGGCCGCCGTCCTCGCGAAGAATAAGAACCAGATCGATAAGCCCGAACGCTTCGCCCCCCTGCATTTCTTCCCGGGTGCGCTGCTCATCCTCGGCGAACTGGTCCCTTAATAGGACGCGAATCGACGCCCAGCCTTGACCGCCCCCTGACCCCCTCCAAAACTCCGCCTCCTCCCCCCATCACCACACACCCATGCGTTTCGGCCTCAATACGTTCCTCTATGCTTCTCCGTTCACCAACGAGAGCGTCCACCTATTCAAGAAGCTCAAGAACTGGGGCTTCCACACCGTCGAGATTCCGATTGAGGATCCTTCGCATACCGACCCGAGGTTCTTGAAGGCCGCCGCCGCCAGCGCCGGTATCGCCATCGGTTCCATCTGCGCCTGCATGGGCCCAGGTCGTGACCTGCGCGGTTCCGCCCAGGATCAGGCCGCCGGACGTAAGTACATCATGGCGCTCATCGACCAGGCTGCCGTCGCCGGTTGCCCGCGCATCATCGGCCCGCTCTATTCCGTCGTCGGCCTCATCGGCGCCCATGACGACAAGACCAAGGCCAAGCACTTCAAGATGGTCGTCAAGAATCTCAAGGTCATCGGCAAGTACGCCCAGAAGAAGGGCATCGAGCTCGACATCGAGCCGCTCAACCGCTTCGAGACCGACTTCCTCAACACCTGCGACCAGGGCCTCCGCCTCGTCAAGGCGATCAACCTGCCCAACGTGAAGCTCCACCTCGACACGTTCCACATGAACATCGAGGAGAAGAACCAGGCCGCCGCCATCCTCAAGGCCGGCAAGCACCTCGGCCACTTCCACGCCTGCGGTACCGACCGTGGCACCCCTGGTGGCGACTCCCTTGATTGGAAGCCCATCGTCGCCGCCCTGAAGAAGATCGGCTACAAGCAGGACGTCGTCATCGAGTCCTTCACTACGGACGTCAAAGTGATCGCCCGGGCCGCCGCCATCTGGCGCGCTATGGAGCCGCACCGCGACGACATCGCCGTCAAGGGCCTGAAGAACCTCAACCGTTTCTTCGGCAAGCAGAAGTAATCCTTCCGCCCAATCTCTCATGAAGCTGCTTACCCCTCTCCTCGCCCTCGCCGCGCTCTGCGTGTCGGTTTCCGCCGAGGACAAGAATCTCTTCAACGGCAAGGACCTCGCCGGCTGGAAGGGTCTTGATTTCTGGTCCGTCGAAGACGGCGCCATCACTGGCCGCACGACCAAGGAGAAGCCCACCAAGGGTAACACCTTCCTCGTGTGGGAAGGCGAAGTCGCCGACTTCGAGCTCACGTTCCAGTACAAGATCGTCGGTGGTAACTCCGGCGTCCAGTACCGCAGCAAGCTCGTCGACGAAAAGGGTTTCGTGATCGCTGGCTACCAGGGCGACTTCGAAGCGGGCAAGACCTACTCCGGCATCCTCTATGAAGAGAAGGGCCGCGGCATCCTCGCTAAGCGCGGCGAGAAGGTCGTCGTCAAGGAAGGCGCCGACGCCAAGAAGCCGAAGATCGAAGTCACCGGCTCGCTCGGCAAGACCGACGAGATTCAGGCCAAGATCAAGGCCGAGGCCTGGAATGAATACCGCGTCGTCGCCAAGGGCGGCCACCTCCAGCACTTCATCAACGGCGTCCAGACTGTCGACGTCACCGATGAGACCGCCGTCGGTGCCAAGAAGGGCCTCCTCGCCCTCCAGCTCCACGCCGGCCCGCCCATGGTCGTCCAGTTTAAGGACATCGTCCTCAAGGAGATCAAATAACTTCTCATGAAAAAATCCTTCCTCAGCCTCCTCTTGCTCTCGGCCGCGTTCGTCTCGGCCGCCGATAAGAAGAATGTCCTTCTCATCGCTGGCCAGCCGAGCCACGGCCCGGGTGAGCATGAGCATAACGCCGGCATCCAGCTCCTCGCGGCCGGCCTCAAGCAGTCCGCCGCCGATCTCGTCACCGTCGACGTCGCCCTCAA
>JBIILC010000051.1:0-9219 GCA_044232865.1 Opitutales bacterium
TCCTTCTCATCGCTGGCCAGCCGAGCCACGGCCCGGGTGAGCATGAGCATAACGCCGGCATCCAGCTCCTCGCGGCCGGCCTCAAGCAGTCCGCCGCCGATCTCGTCACCGTCGACGTCGCCCTCAATGGTGAGTGGCCGTCCGACGAGCGCGTCGCCAAGGCCGACACAATCGTGATTTATTCCGACGGCGGCGCCCGTCACCCGGCAATCCCGCACCTCGACCAGCTCGCCAAGAAGATGGCCGCCGGCACCGGCTTCGTCTGCCTGCACTACGCCGTCGAGCCCGCCTACGAGCGCGCCGGCTGGCTGAGCGTCGACGGCAAGCCCGTCAGCCCGCCTCCGGCTGGTCGTTCCTCGACCGGCAAGGGCGCCCTCGAGCTCAAGGATTGGCTCGGTGGATACTTCGAGCAGCACTGGTCCGTGAACCCGCACTGGACCGCCGACTTCAAGGTCATCCCTGATCACCCGGCGAGCCGCGGCGTGAAGCCTTTCGGGTCCAACGACGAATGGTATTTCAACATGCGTTTCCGCGACGGCATGGAAGGTATCACACCGCTCCTGTCCGCGCTCGCTCCCGCCGAGACCATGAGCCGCGGCGATGGACCGCACTCCGGCAACCCTGATGTGAAGAAGATTGTCCTCGAGGAGAAGAAGCCCGCGGTCGTCGCCTGGGCGGTTGAACGTAAGGACGGCGGTCGTGGTTTTGGTTTCACTGGCGGCCATTATCACGCCGGCTGGTCCAACGACAGCCAGCGCACGCTCGTCCTCAACGCGATTGTCTGGACCGCGAAGGCCGAAGTCCCTGCCGCCGGCGTCGTCACGAAGTTCACCGAAGAAGAACTCAAGGCGAACCTCGACAAGAAGGCCCCGCGCAAGGCCCCTAAGAAGAAGTAAGCGGCCTCTCGGTGGCCCGTATCAGGTCGGAGGTTCGCCTCCGGCCTTTTTCGTGCCCGGAAAAGACGCGGGTCGTTTGACCTCGGCGACCGCTCCGCAACCTTGCTGGCATGTCCAAGCACATTGCGATCATCGGCGGCACCTCCGGCATCGGCCGCGCGACGGTCGCGCAGCTTCAGGCCGATGGCCATACGGTCCACGCCGCGTGCCGCTCGCCCGAGAAGCTTGCCGACCTCGGGATCGTCGCGCAACCGTTCGACGCCGCCGCGCCAGGGCCGCTCACTTGGCCCGAGCGCCTTGATGGCTTCGTCTATTTCCCTGGCTCGATCTCGCTCAAGCCGTTCCATCGCCTCACCGCGGAGGATTTCCAGCGTGACCTCCAGGTGAACCTCTTCGGCGCCATCGCCGCGCTGCAGTCGGCGTTGCCTGCGCTCAAGGCCTCAGGCAATGCCTCCGTCGTGCTCTTCTCCACCGTCGCCGTCGCGCAGGGCATGCCCATGCATGCGAGCATCTCTGCAGCGAAGGGGGCCGTCGAAGCGCTCGCGAAGAGCCTCGCCGCCGAATGGGCGCCGTCCATCCGCGTGAACGTCATCGCCCCTTCGCTGACGGACACACCGCTCGCCGGTGCGTTGCTTAATTCGGACCTGAAGAAAGAAGCCGCGGCGAAGCGTCACCCGCTGCAGCAGGTCGGTCGTTCCGAAGATATCGCCACGCTCGTCGCGCATCTGCTCTCTGGGCATGCACGCTTCATGACGGGCCAAGTGCTCCATGTGGACGGCGGCCTGTCGTCGGTGCGCACGTTCTGATCTAGGCACAAAAAACCCGGGTGCCTTGCGGGCCCGGGTTTCGGAGGGGCTTGTGCTCCGGTTAGATCAGCATCAGCGCCGGTTCTTCAAGGAGCTGCTTGAGCGCCTGGAGGAACTGCGCGGCGTTGGCGCCGTCGACCACGCGGTGGTCGCCCGAGAGGCCGATGACCATACGGTGGCCGATCACCATGCGGTCCTGGGCGTCGACGACGGGCTTCTTAATGGTCGCGCCGACGGAGAGGATCGCGGCGTTGGGTACGTTGATGATGCCGTAGAAACCGGTGACGCCGAACATGCCGAGGTTGGTCACCGTGAAGGTCGAGCCCGACATCTCTCCCGGCGTGAGCTTCTTCGAGCGGGCCTTACCGATGAGCGCCTTCGCCTCGATGGCGATATCCTTGAGTGTCTTCGCGTGCGCGTCGCGGATGACCGGGGTGACCAAGCCGTCTTCGAGGGCGACGCCAAAGGAGAGGTGGACCGCACCGTGGGTGCGGATGCTCGTGCCAGCCCAAGAAGCGTTGACTGCGGGGACGCGGCGGAGGGCTTCGGCGGAGGCCTTCAGAATGAAGTCATTGACCGAGAGCTTGATCGCGTCGGCGCCGGTTTCAGCGAGGCGCTTGTTCAGCGATTCGCGCATCGCCATGAGCGGGGCGGCGTCGACTTCGACTTCGAGGTAGAAGTGGGGGACCGTGATCTTGGACTCCAGGAGTCGGCGAGCAATCGTCTGGCGCATGCCGCCCACCGGGACGTCGGCGTCAGGCTGGATGCCCTTGCCGTCCGCGGGCGGAGCGACCGCGACGTTGAGCGGTCCAGAAGGAGCGGAAGCGGTCGGAGCCGAAGCAGCGGCGGCGACATCGCGACCGACGACGCGGCCACCCGGGCCGGAGCCGGCGAGAGCGGCGACATTAAGCGCGGCTTTTTCGGCCATGCGCTTGGCGTAAGGGGAGGCCTTGGTCCGGGAAGCGTCGGACTGCGTCGTCACGGAGCCAGAGGAAGCAGGAGCAGCGGGGACGCAGCTCACTTCGGCCTTCTCGGGAATGGCTGGGACGGCGGTCTTCGGAGCTTTTGGCGCCGGAGCGGCAGTGGGCTCAGGGGCGGCTTCGCCCTTCTTGCCGATGGCACAGATCGGAGCGCCGACGGGCAGCTGCTGGCCGGCCGGGGCGTAGATCTTGAGGATCGTGCCGGGCACGGTGCAGGAAAGCTCCATCGTCGCCTTGTCGGTTTCGACTTCAGCGAGGATGTCGCCGAAGGCCACTACTTGGCCTTCCTTGATATTCCATTTTACCAAAGTCCCCACCGACATCGTGTCGGAGAGCTTCGGCATATCGATAATTTCAGCCATCGGATTTGAAAAGTAAGCGGGGAGGGGGTTAGGCGAGCACTTTGAGCGCTTCGGCGACGACGCGTTCGACGTTGGGCATCTGCAAGTCTTCCATGCGCTTGCAGTAGATCTGCGGAGCGTCGATCGAGGACACGCGATGGATCGGGGCGTCGAGTTCGTCGAACGCCTTCGACTGGATGAGGTAGGCGACTTGGGCATCGACGCCGCAGAAGGGCTTGTTCTCTTCGACCAGCAGGGCGCGGTGCGTCTTGCGGACGGAGGCGAGGATGGTCTCCTCGTCGAGCGGGCGGATGGAACGGAGGTCGACGACCTCGACGCTGACGCCGTGTTCCTTCTCGAGAATTTCGGCGGCCTTGAGGCTCGTGATCACGGCGCGGCCGTGGGCGACAATCGTGAGGTCGGTGCCTACGCGCTTCACGTCGGCGACGCCGAGCGGCACGATGTAGTCTTCGTCAGGGACCTCGCCCTTATCGTTATAAAGAATCGTATTCTCCATCACGTAGACCGGATCGTTATCGCGGATGGCGGCCTTCATCAGGCCCTTGGCGTCGTACGGGGTGGCCGGGCAGACGACCTTGATACCCGGGTGGGAGGCGAGGATGGCCTCGGGGGTGTGGGAGTGGGTGGCGCCGACGTTGGTTCCGCCGTTGGCGGGGCCGCGGATGACGATCGGGCAGTTGATGAGACCACCGGACATGTAGCGGATGTTGCCGGCGTTATTCACGATTTGGTCGAACGCGACGTACGAAAAGGACCAGAACATCAGCTCCATCACGGGTCGGATGCCGAGCATCGAGGCGCCGATGCCGAGGCCGATGAAGCCCGCTTCGGAGATCGGGGTATCGACGATGCGCTTCGGACCGAACTCCTTGAGGAGGCCCTCGGTCACCTTATAGGCGCCGTTGAACTGGGCGACTTCTTCGCCCATGATGACGACCTTGTCGTCGCGCTTGAGTTCTTCGCGCATCGCGGCGCGGAGCGCCTCGCGGTAGGAAATGACAGCCATGACAGTGTGTGCGAAGAGGGGTTATTCGAAGATGATGGTACCGCGGCTCGTGGTCTTCGGCCCGCGGTTGTCCTCTTCCCAGTAGATGTGCTTCGTGATGTCGGCGACGGTAGGGTCCGGCGATTCATCGGCGAAGATAGCGGCCTTATCGGCCTCAGCCATCGCGGCTTCATTGATCTTCAGGGAGAGTTCGGGGGTCAGCACCTTTTCGCCGAGGAGTTCCTGTTCGAAAGCGAACACCGGGTCTTTCTTTTCGCGGTACTCCTTGATCTCTTCCTTATCGCGGTAGGTCTTGTCCGGGTCGGCCATGGAGTGGCCGAAGTAGCGGTAGGTAAAGATTTCGAGGACGGTCGGTTTGGATTCTTCGTGGGCGCGCTTGAGCGCGATGGCCGTCTTGGCGCGGACTTCGTAGACGTCGTGGCCGTTGATGACGTCCCAGGCCATGTTATAACCTTCAGCGCGCTTCGCGAGGCAGCCCGGGTGGGCGGTCGACCGCTCCTGGGAGGTGCCCATTGAGTAGCCGTTGTTCTCGACGACGAAGATGACCGGGAGGTCCCAGAGGGAGGCCAGGTTGTAGGCTTCATGGACCGCGCCTTGGTTGACGGCGCCGTCACCCATGTAGACGAGGCAGCTGCCCTTCAGGCCCATGTATTTGACGGCGTAGGCGAGGCCGGTGCCGAGAGGGGCTTGGCCGCCGACGATACCGTGGCCGCCCCAGTAGTTCTTATCGGGGGCGAAGTAGTGCATCGAGCCGCCCTTACCTTGGGAGCAGCCGGTGACGCGTCCGGTCAGTTCGGCCATGCACTCGTTCATGCCCATGCCGACCATCAGGCCGTGGCCGTGGTCGCGGTAGCCCGTGATGATATGGTCGTGCTTACCGAGGAGGGAGATTGTGCCGGCGGCGACGGCCTCCTGGCCCACGTAAAGGTGAAGGAATCCGCCGATCTTACCCTGCTGGTAGATACGGATGCAGCGCTGCTCGAAATGGCGGATACGAGCCATTTTGGTGTAAAGGGCGATTTTGTCGGCCTTTGACATGGATGCGTTGGCCGGATCTTTGGCGTATTCCGAAGGGCCGGCAGGGCGCTTCAGGGATTCCGGGTGGGTAAGGACAGCGGGCTTGGCCACGGTAGTTCGTTTGGATTGATTGGAGAGGTCTGGCGGGGAAGGTCAAGCGTCCCCTCCCTTAGGCTCAATTTGCCTTGACCCGCCTTGCCGCCATCCTCCCTTTTCCTCTATCCTGCGTTCGTCTCAGGACAGACCCCTTATATGGAAGAAACCCACGAGGCTTTGGCCCGAGAATTCACTGTGCAGAACCGGATGGGCATCCACACCCGGCCGGCTGCCCAAATCGTCCGTCTGGCTAACCGCTATCCGGACGTCGAAATCACCGTCTCCAAGGACGAGGAGTCCGTGAACGGCAAGAGCATCATGGGACTCATGATGCTGGCCGCCGGCCAGAACTCGAAGCTCCGCTTCTCGGTCCGCGGCAAGGATGGCGCCGCGCTCCTCGGAGAGATGGAAGCGCTGTTCGCCCGGAAGTTCGACGAGTCCTGACCCTTCGCCCCATGAACGCGTTCCTCGCCTCCCTGATTTTCATCGCCGCCGGCGAGTTGGCGCCGCCCCCTCCGTCCATCCCGGATGCGGAGGTGGTGCGTTACCTCAGGTCCAACGAGCGCGCTGAGTGGAATAGCGCCATGCTCGCGAACTCGGCTGGGGAAACTCGAGTTAAGATTGCTAATAGCATCAGGGTTGCTCGTGGTATCCCCGCTGTCGAGTCGGTGGCCGGAGACCGGGAGGGACTTGTGTCCTTAAGCGACGCCCGTCCCGTGGTGAGTAAACTCGGACGGATGGGCGGGGGCGGTGCCGGCTTCGGCGGCGGCGCTACCGAAAAACCTAACTCTGGTGGCCTCGACGAGACCCCGGAGTCGGTGAAGGCCCGCACCCAGAAGATGATCGACGAAGGTAATGCGCAGATCCAGCAGGCCTTGCCTTCGCTCACCCGCCTGCGGGCCATCGCGGCCGCGCGGGCCGCCGATAAGACCAAGCCGGTTACCTTCGCCGCCGATTTCGCGCCAGCCGCGTGGAATGTCGCCGTGAGCCAGTCCGTCGTTCGTCTGCAGAAGCAGGCCCGCGATCTGGGTTATGCCAAGGTGCACTTCATCGGTTCGATCAGCCTGCTTGGCGATGGTAAGCTCAATCGACCAGCGGAACTCACCACCGACATCCGCTCTGCGTGGGCCAAAGCGGACGATAAGTCGCTCGCGCCTGTTCCAGCGGAAGGCTACAGTTATATTCCCGCTATCGATAAGGGCACGCCGGCAATCTCCAAGGGTCTCAAGCCAGCCACCGCTCCGAAGCAGGTCGCCGTCGTCTGGGCTGAATATTATGCCGTGGCTGCCGAAGGCGCGCGCGGCCTGCTCTTCCTGCGCTTGGCCGACGCGCATAGCATGCGCCTCATCGCTTCCGAGGTCGCCTTCACCGAGTATGGTGTCGCCGCGGCCCCCGCCGGCATCTGTCAGGTCGCATTGCGTGATAACCGCAGTTTCCTCCCTCGCCTCAGTGAAGGCGGCGACTGGGTGCTCGGCTTTGATCGCGTGAGCAACCCGCTCGGCTCCGCCCTCCTGGCCCATCTTTCGGTCACCCAGAGTAAGCTCGGCGTCGCCGCGGCACCGTATGTGGTGATTGTCGCTGGCGGGGGCCCCGCCGGCTCCGATGGGGTCCGGGCCAAGTGGCGCGCCGTCACAGACACGGCTCCAGCCGGAGTCATCGCTTTCCAGATCTCAAGCATCCCGACCGTCGGCGAAGGCGTCGATGTCGGTCAGTTGACCCTGACCATCGCGCTCCCCGCAGCGGCGAAGTGATCAGTCTTGCGCCTTGCGCGCGGCCTTCATCTCGATCGTCGTCGCGCGCTTGAGCTTCTTCACCTTGGCCGCGGTCAGCAGCTGGTGCGGACGCGTCATACGATCGATAAACAGGACACCCTGGCAATGGTCATGCTCATGCTGCACGCAACGGGCGAGCAGGCCGGAGCATTCGAGGACGTGCGGCGCGCCGTCGGCGTCGCGGTAGCGCACGATGGCCCGCTCGACGCGCTCAACGTCGCCGGTGATACCGGGGAAGGAGAGGCACCCTTCGGTGTAAGTGTCAGGCTCGCCGGCCGGCACGCTCACGGTCGCGTTGGCGAGGAGCATCGGCATGATTTCTTCCGTCTGGCGGGGTTTGCCGTCGAGCAAAGGAATGAAGTCCTCGTCGTGCACGTTCATGACGAAAAGCTGCAAGGAAAGCCCGACCTGCGGGGCCGCGAGGCCGATGCCCTTGGCGGTCTTCATCGCGCTCAGCATCGCGTCGCCCAGCGAACGCAGCGCGGGGCCGAACTCCTTTACGGAATCGCCTTTGGCCCGGAGGATCGGGTCGCCGTAGGGGCGGATCGTGAATTCGGCCATGGCTTCTGGTTACCTTTCTTCGGCGGGCGTGAAAGCGAAATCGCTCAGTCTTTCGGACGGAAGTCGCCTTTTTCGCAGCGACGGACGAAGGCCTCCGTGCGCTTGCGGATACGGTCCCATTTCTCGCGGAGTTCCTGGGTCTCGTCGGCGGTGATGCGTTGGTCTTCCATCGCGTCGGCGACGTCGGCGATGAGGAGGCCAAATTCGCGGACGAGGGCGTTGGCGGCTTTATCCAGGTTGCCGCTCGGAGTTTCGCCTTCGATCGGGGTAAACTGGCCGCCGGCGCGTCGGGCGAGCCAGTCGACAATCCGGGTGTCGCCGGTGAGGTCGATCAGCAGGGCGGTGCGGTGGAGCGGGTTGGGTTGGCCGCTGCCTTTTTCAGCCGGCTCTCGCCACTTGTAGAGCATCGAGGGAGAGACGCCGAGCGACTTGGCAATCTCCCCGTGTTTATTGAGCTGGCTGTCCTTGCCGCCACCATCGCCGGCCTTGAGGAGGGCGTCCTGCAGTACGTGGTGCGCTTCCTTAATGGGGGTACGACGGGGGGCGGGTGGTTTCTTGGCCATGATAGAGCGTAGGGCGGGCGGTGCTCGGCCCGCAAGCGTCCTGCGGATATTACAGGTTTTTTACCTTATTGTAAGGCGGCCGGGCCAGAAAAGATTGGAAAGAGGAAAGGGGGCAGCCATCGTTGGCCGCATGATGCTTTTCGCCGCCTCCCCTGAAGAGGTTTCCTTAATTCTGCCCATCGGCCTGCTCGTTGCTGGCTTGGTTTTGATTGGGGCGGAATTCTTTCTTCCGACGGTCGTACTTGGTTTCCTCGGCGCCGTCGTCTCCTTCGCCGGCATCTATCTTTCAGCGGAGGCGGGTGTCCTCACTTGCGCAGTGTTCTGCGTCGTATTCCTCCTCGTCCTGACGCTCGAGTTCTTCGCTTTCCGCCGCCTCTTGCCGCAGACCGCTATTGGTCGCTCGATGATCAACGTCAGTAGCAACGAAGGCTCGGCCGTACCTGCCGCTGCCGGTTATGCCGTCTACGTCGGTAAGACCGGCAAGGCCGCCACCGTGCTCGCGCCTTCGGGCACGATTGAAATCGACGGCACCTTGATCGAGGCCTTCTCGCTCGACGGTTTCGTCGAACGCAACGCCGCCGTCGTCGTCACCGAGGCCGGTTCCGGCCGCGTGACTGTCCGCCGCTCCCGCTGACCCCCTTTTTCTCTCATGAATACCATGCCTAATATCATCATCTGGATCGGCGCCGGCGCCCTGCTCCTTTTCGTCCTCTTCCTACTCTCCTTCCTCGCTGTCTGGGTGCGCGCCCGCCTCGCGGGTGCCGAGGTTGGCTTGTTCGACCTCGTCGGCATGCGCCTGCGCAGCGTTCCCTACGCCGTGATCGTCGACGCCAAGATCGCCGCCACCAAGGCTGGCCTCACGGTCGACGTCGAAAAAATCGACGCCCACTACCTCGCCGGCGGCAACATCGTCCAGACGGTGCAGGCGCTCATTGCCGCCCAGAAGGCCGGCTTGCACCTCGACTGGAATCGCGCCTGCGCGATCGATATCGCCACCCGCGGGACGAACAAGTCCGTCCTCGAGGCCGTGCTCACTTCCGTCAGCCCCAAGGTCATCGACGTGCCTAATCCGGCCAGCGGCCGCACCACGATTGATGCCGTCGCCAAGGATGGCATTCAGGTGAAGGTGAAGGCCCGGGTGACCGTCCGCACTAACCTCG
>JBIILC010000102.1:0-4554 GCA_044232865.1 Opitutales bacterium
TGATCGCCAAGCTGAAGGCGACGCCGCCGAAAGGCTATATATCCTTCGCCGATCAGCTGGCCTGGCTGAAGCGCACGGAGGAAGGCCACGCCATCGACATCACCTGCCTGCGGGTCGGTAGTTCCCGTATGCTCCACCTCCCGGGCGAACTGTTCGTGGAATACCAGCTCGCCGCCAAGGCGATGCGCCCCGACCTCCATGTCGCCGTCGCGGCCTATGGCGATTACGGCCCTGGCTACATCGGCAGCACCTGCGCCTACGAACAAGGCGGCTATGAAGTCGGCCCCACCTCTTCCAACGTCGCCCCGCAGGTAGAGCCAGTCTTGATCGAAGCAATGAAGCAGCTGCTTGAAGCCAAGGCGACCCCGGCACCCCTCGGCGGAACTAAATAATCGCCGCACCATCCTTCATCGATCATCCCCCATCTGCCATCTGCCCAATGTTAACCCCCTTCCTTGCCTCGTTAGCGCTGTTCGCCGCCGATGCCCCTGCCCCGCTCGCGCCGACCAAGGCTGACGTGCCTTACGCCGGCACAAGTGACTTCCGCCAGACGCTCAACGTCTACGCGCCCGCGGCGAAGCCCACCAAGCCCGCAGCAGTTATCTTTTGGATTCACGGTGGGGGCTGGCGTGGCGGCGAGAAGATTAGCGTGCAGCTAAAGCCGAAGTTTTTCACGGACCTAGGCTACGTCTTCGTCGCGACTAACCATCGCTACGTCACAACGACCCCGATGAACGAGATTTTTGCGGACATCGCAAAATCCCTGCGCTGGACGCACGACCATGCGGCTGAATTCGGTGGCGACCCAAACCGCATCGTCATCATGGGCCACTCCTCGGGCGCTCAGCTCGCCGCCTACCTAGCTATCGACGAACGTCCGCTGAAGGCCGAAGGACTGTCCCTCTCGATGTTTAAGGGCTGCGTCCCGGTCGACGCCGACACGTTCGACATCCCCGCAGTCATCGATCTAGCCACGGCCAATCGCAAAGCCGCAGGCAAACCGGAACCGAAGTATGGCCATCGCGAGATCTTCGGCGGTAAGCCCGAGCTCTGGGCCGACTACTCTGCGACCACCCACGTCGCCGCTGGCAAAGGCATCCCACCCTTCTTGATCCTCTATGACGCGGCAGCCGCCTTGACGCCCGACCAAGCCAAGCGCCTCGAGCGCACGCTCACCTCGAAAGGTATCCAGGCTAAGGCCTTCGGCGCCGCCAACACCACTCACGGCAAAATCAACTCCGACCTCGGCCTACCGAACGACCCCTCGACCACCGAAGTGCTCTCGTTCCTGAACAGCGTTCTTAAGTAACTGGGTAGGGTCGGGACCGCGTCACGACATAGCATGCATCGTGGTAGGGACAGCACCACGTGCTGTCCTAGTTGCATCGTGGTAGGGAAGCGTCGGCGACGCGTCCGCTGTCTTTTGCCCTCCCAACCGCTAACCGCCAACCGCTTCCACCTAATATGGGTAGGGTCGAGCATCCCTGCTCGACCGCTCGGCCGACCAAGGATGGTCAGCCCTACCCACCCGCCACCGGTATCGCCGTCTCCCACTTTTGCACCTTTGCACGCGGCTATGCCGCATTTGCACCTTAGCACTTAATTCGGGCCCTCGTGCCCTCCGGCCCTCGTGTCCTCGATTCAGCCCCCTTGCCCCCATGTCACCGTGCCAGCTTGCCCCCTCGCGGCTCCGCCGCGCTCCGGTCCTCCGCCCTCCGTCATCTGTCATCCGTCATCTAATCACCGGCTGCGTCCAAGCTTTCTCGACCTCGCCCACCACCGGGGAACTCTGCATGGGCTTAGATGAAGTCACCCGCGCGCGGACGTAGAGTTCGTCGCCTTTCAGGATGTACTCAGCCTTGGTACCCTTGGCGCTGGCAAGCACGACCCCGACCTCAGCGCTATATCGGCGCGTGACCCGCGGCTCGCTACCGTCGGCGGCCTTCACGGCCACAGTCTTCCGATCGTAGCCCTTCCGCGTACCAATGAAGTCGATGACATATTCAACGCCTGGCTCAGACTTGACCTCGAGGGCGATTCGGCCGGCTCCGACCTGCAGAGTCCTGAAGGTGACGCCGCTGGAGGAGTAAAAGTCACCCTGCTCCATCGCTGCGACCAGTGCGTCGGCACTCAACTCCTTGGCCTTCACCATGACCCAACCCCGGCCCGAGAGACTGGCCTTGGGGCTAGTGCTGTGGTAATGATGCGAATCGTCCGTCGCCAAACCGTACATGACGGGCTTACCAAGGTGACCTAATCGCTCGGCCAGAACGATATCCCAGACTCTTTCGGTACCGGCATGGAGTTCGTCCCCATCATTATTAACGCTGGGGTGACCGTTATAGACCTCGAAGAATTGCTCATGATCGATGCGCATGAGTTCCTCGGCGGTGATCGCCCACTTGAAGTTAGGATGATTGAGGTGCGCGAACATCGGCACTCCGGTACGCACACGCTGCGCATGGACGGCATCGAAGGCATGCTGGAGGGCTTTGATGATCTGAGGGCTGGTCGTGGTATCGAGGGACTTATCCGGCAGGATCAGTTCTTGGATGTTCGTCGCGTTGACGTGCACGTTCTTATCCGTGATCTCCTCGCTAGGAATCAGCAGGAACTTTCCAGGCTCCTCTAACTTGGGCTTCATCTCCGCCAAGGTGCGTAGGCGGACTTCCTTCTGTTCGCCCTCTCCGCGGACGATGACCCATTCCTTGCCGAAACGTTTCAGGTACTTATCCAGGGCCACGGCGCCAGTCTTGGACTTGTTCACCTTCAGCCACTTCTCGTGGTCGGCGATGATGTTATGATCCGACAAAGCCAAGAAGTCATAGCCCCGCGACTTATACCAATCGGCGACCATCTCGGGGAAATCATCCCCGTCACTCCAATAGGTATGCGTGTGGAGGTTGCCCTTGTACCAACGCGCTTCTTCGGCGGCGGAGAGCAAGGAAGAGGCGACCAAGCCGCACACAGCAAGCAGACGAATGAGGGGCATACCTGAAACAACACCAAACGGATGACTGAGTCGAGTGCAGGGTCGATGACAGCATCGAGGACTGAATCGATTATTACAGCCACCCCGCCACCAGCCACCCGCATCCCTGTCTCATCTGATCAACCGAGCCTCTGAACCTCCGTGCCTTCTCCTTGTCTTTTTCGTGACCTCGTGCCCTCAGGCCCTCGTGTCTTCGATTCTGACCCTTGCCTCCACTTTTGCACCTTTGCACAGGAGCACCGCTCCGATTTGCACGTTTGCACTTCATACTCTGGTCCTCCAGCCCTCAGGTCCTCGTGTCCTGGCCCCATACTCCATACTCTATACTCGATACTCTAACCTTATCTGCCATCTGTCATCCGCACTCTGTCATCTTCTCCCATGCCCTCCCACCCCCGCATCGCCGTCCTCGGCGGAGGAGCCGCCGGCTTCTTCGCGGCGATCACGTGCGCGGAGGCACTGGGCAAGGACGGCTCGGTCACCCTCTTCGAAGCGACCCCTCATCTTCTCGCTAAGGTCCGCATCTCGGGCGGCGGCCGCTGCAACGTCACCCACTCCTGCTTCGAGCCGGCCGAACTGGTAAAGAAATACCCGCGCGGCGGCCGCGAGCTCCTCGGGGCCTTTCATCGCTTCCAGCCCCGCGACACAATCGAGTGGTTCGCCTCCCGTGGCGTGGCGACGAAGACCGAGGAAGATGGACGCATGTTCCCGACGACCGACGACTCCGCGACGATTGTCGACTGCCTGATGTCTGCGGCCGCTCGGGCTAGCGTGAATATCCGCCTCTCCACCGCCGTCCGTTCCGCCGTCAAACAAGGTGAGACTTTCCAGCTGACACTTGGTACCGGCAACGTCGAGGAGTTCGACCGCGTCATTATCGCGACTGGCGGCAACAAATCCTCCGGCGGCCTCGCCATCGCGGAATCGTTCGGCCACTCAATCGTCCCACCGGTCCCTTCCCTCTTCACCTTCCACATCACTGACCCCCGCCTGACCGAACTCTCGGGCATTTCAGTCGAGAACGCGGCGGTCACGGCACCAGGCACGAAGCTCAAGACCGATGGCCCGGTGCTCATCACCCATGCTGGCCTCAGCGGCCCGGGTATCCTCAAGCTCTCCGCCTGGGGCGCCCGTGAGTTCGCCGAGCAGAACTACGCCTTCCCAGTCTCCCTCAACTGGGTCCCTCCCCACACCCGCGACACCCTGATCAAAGCCCTCTCCGTCGTCCGCGAACAGAACGCCCGCAAGCAGGTCACCACCTTCAGCCCCGTCGCCATGCCCCAGCGCCTCTGGGAGCGCTTCGTGGTCGCCGCCGGCATCCCGACCACCACCCCTTGGGCCCACGTCAGCAACCCCTCGCTCCAAGCCCTCGCCACCCAGCTCACCGCCGCCGAGTTCAAGGTCGACGGAAAGAGCATGTTCAAGGACGAGTTCGTCACCTGCGGCGGCGTGAAACTGTCCGAGGTCGACTTCAAGACGATGGAGAGCCGCAAAACTCCAGGGCTACACTTCGCGGGCGAAGTCCTCGACATCGACGGCGTCACCGGCGGCTTCAATTTCCA
>JBIILC010000103.1:0-4515 GCA_044232865.1 Opitutales bacterium
CCTGCGCTGCGGCGATGGCCTGGAGGACGCGTTTATAGTCCTTGGGCATCACCTTGACGAAGTGGGTTTGGGAGACGTCCCAGTTGGCGAGGAGCTTCTTCGCCTTCTGGCTGCCCGTGAGTTCGGCATGGCGCTCGATGAGGCCTCGGAGTTCCGCGGCATCGTTAGCGTCAGGCTTTTCAAGGCCGACCATCTGCTTGTTGCAGCGGACCGCAAAGTCACCCTTCTCGTCGAGGACGTAAGCCACGCCACCGCTCATGCCGGCCGCGAAGTTACGGCCCGTGAGGCCGAGGACGACGACGCGTCCACCAGTCATGTATTCGCAGCCGTGGTCGCCCACGCCTTCGACGACGGTGGTCGCACCCGAGTTGCGGACGCAGAAACGTTCGCCCGCCATACCGCGGAAGAAAGCCTCGCCAGAGGTCGCGCCGTAGAGGGCGACGTTGCCGAGGATGATATTATCTTCAGCGGGGAAGGTGGCCTTGGCGTCGGGGTAGACGATGACGCGACCGCCGCTGAGGCCCTTGCCGACATAGTCGTTGGCGTCGCCTTCGAGTTCGATCGTCACGCCTGCAGGGACGAAGGCGCCGAGGGACTGGCCCGCGCTGCCCTTGAACTTCAGGTGGATGGTGCCGTCCGGCAGGCCGTCGATGTGCTTCTTGGTGATCTCGTTGCCGAGGATCGTGCCGACGACGCGGTGGGTGTTCTTGATTTCGCCTTCGTAGCGGACCTTCTGGCCCTTATCGATGGCGGGCTGACAGGCAGCGAGGAGGACGGAGAGGTCGAGACCCTTCTCGAGGCCGTGGTCCTGCTTCTCGGTGCAGAAGCGACCCACTTCGGGTCCGGCCTTCGGCGAGTAGAGGAGCTTGGAGAGGTCGATACCCTTGGCCTTCCAGTGATCGACGGCGTGACGCGCTTCGAGGGCGTCGGTGCGGCCGACCATCTCGTTGAGCGTGCGGAAGCCGAGCTGAGCCATGATCTCGCGGACTTCCTGGGCGATGAAGCGCATGAAGTTCACGGTGTCTTCCGGACGGCCGGTGAAGTTCTTGCGCAGCTCAGGGTCCTGGGTGGCGACGCCGACCGGGCAGGTGTTGAGATGACAGACGCGCATCATGATGCAACCGAGGGTCACCAGCGGAGCCGTGGCGAAGCCGAACTCTTCGGCGCCGAGGAGGGCGGCGATGACGACGTCACGGCCGGTCTTCAGCTGGCCGTCGGTTTCGACGACGATGCGGGAGCGGAGGTTATTGAGGACGAGGGTCTGGTGGGTTTCGGCGAGGCCGAGTTCCCAGGGCAGGCCAGCGTGCTTGATGGAGGTCTGGGGCGAAGCGCCCGTGCCGCCGTCGAAGCCGGAGATGAGGACGACGTCCGCGTGCGCCTTGGCCACGCCGGTGGCGATGGTGCCCACGCCGACTTCCGAGACGAGCTTCACGCACACCCGCGCGGCGCGGTTGGCGTTCTTCAAGTCATGGATGAGTTCCGAAAGGTCCTCGATCGAGTAGATGTCGTGGTGTGGGGGAGGGGAGATGAGGCCGACGCCTGGGGTCGAGTGACGCACCTTGGCGATGGGCGGGTAGACCTTGCCGCCGGGGAGCTGGCCGCCTTCGCCGGGCTTGGCACCCTGGGCCATCTTGATCTGGATTTCCTTGGCGTTGGTCAGGTAGCGGCTCGTGACACCAAAGCGGCCGGAAGCGACCTGCTTGATGGCCGAGTTCTTCGAGTCGCCCTGTTCGTTGGTCCAAGTGAAGCGCGCGGGGTCTTCGCCGCCTTCGCCGGTGTTGGACTTGCCGCCAATGCGGTTCATCGCGACGGCGAGGGTTTCGTGGGCCTCGGTCGAGATAGAGCCGTAGCTCATCGCGCCTGTCTTGAAGCGTTTGAAGATACTTTCGATGGACTCGACTTCGCTGATGTCGACCGGGGTGCGGGTCTTGAACTGGAGAAGGCCGCGCAGCGTGAAGATCTGCTGCATCTGGTCGTTCACCAGGCCGGAGTAGACCTTGAAGGTATCGTAGTTGTTCGTGCGGACGGCCTTCTGCAGCGAGTGGATGACCTGCGGGCTGAAGAGGTGGCCTTCGCCTTCGTTACGCCACTGGTAGTCGCCGCCGACCTCGAGGGTGGCAGGGGTGTCAACGCGCTCAGGGAACGCGCGGTTGTGACGCTCCAGCGTTTCTTCGGCGACGGCGGCGACGTCCGCACCTTCGATGCGCGTGGCCGTGCCGGTGAAGTACTTGTCGACGACCTTCTGCTGAAGGCCGACACATTCGAAGATCTGGGCGCCGAGGTAGCTCTGGATGGTCGAGATGCCGATTTTAGAGGCTACCTTCACGATGCCCTTCGTGGCGGCCTTCACGTAGTTCTTGCAGGCCGTGTAATGGTCGACGCCGACGAGCAGACCCTGCTTGATCATGTCGTCGAGGGTCTCGAACGCCAGGTAGGGATTGATGCCCGCGCAACCGTAGCCGATGAGCGTACAGAAGTGGTGCACTTCGCGCGGCTCGCCGGACTCGAGGATGAGGCCGACCTTGGTGCGCTTTCCTTCGCGGATGAGGTAGTGGTGCAGTCCGGCGACAGCGAGCAGGGGAGGGATGGCAGCGTTGTGACGGTCGACGCCGCGGTCGCTCAGGATGATGAGGTTGATGCCCGCATCGATGTGGAGGCCGGCCTGGCGGCAGACTTCGTCCATGGCTTTCTCGAGGCCCTTGGCGCCGGACTTGGCGTCGAAGAGGGTCGGGATGGTGACGGACTTGAACTGGCCGTGGGCGACGTGACGGAGCTTGGCGAGTTCCTCGTTGGTCAGGATCGGCGATTGGAGCTCGATCAGGTGGCAGCTGGACGGCTTCGGGTCGAGCAGGTTGCGCTCAGGGCCGATCGTGGTGACAGAGGAGGTGACGATCTCTTCGCGGATACAGTCGATCGGCGGGTTGGTCACCTGCGCGAAGAGCTGCTTGAAGTAGTCGTAGAGGAGCTTCGACTTGTTCGAAAGCACGGCGAGCGGGATGTCGGTGCCCATCGAGCCCATGGCTTCGACTCCATCCTTGGCCATCGGGACGAGCAGCTTGCGCTGGTCTTCAAAGGTGTAACCGAAGGCAAGCTGGCGCTGAACCGTATTGCTGTGCGACGTCGGCGTGGCGTCCGGAGCGTCGGCGATGTCGGCGAGCTTGATGAGGTTCTTATCGAGCCATTCGCGGTAGGGCTTCTGGGAGGCGATCTTCTGCTTGATCTCCTCGTCGGCGACGATGCGTCCTTCTTCCATGTTCACGAGGAACATGCGGCCCGGCTGCAGGCGGCCCTTGGAGGCGATATTGGCGGGGTCGATCGGGAGGACGCCGGCTTCGGAGCCCATGATGACGAAGTCATCCTTGGTCACGTAGTAGCGGGAAGGGCGGAGACCGTTGCGGTCGAGGGTAGCGCCGATCATCGTGCCGTCGGTGAAGACGACGGAGGCGGGGCCGTCCCACGGCTCCATGAGGCAAGAATTGTATTCGTAGAACGCCTTCTTCTCGGCGCTCATGGATTCGTGGCCGTTCCACGGCTCCGGAATCATCATCATCATCGCCTCAGGCAGCGAGCGTCCGCCCATGACGACCAGCTCAAGGACGTTGTCGAACTTGGCGGAGTCGGAACCATTGGGGTTCACGATCGGGAGGATCTTCGGGAGTTCCTTGCCGAAGAGCGGGCTAGCCAGGAGCGGCTCGCGGGCCTTCATCCAATTGACGTTGCCGTTGAGGGTGTTGATCTCGCCGTTGTGGGCGATGTAGTGGTACGGGTGCGCACGTTCCCAGCTCGGGAAGGTGTTGGTCGAGAAGCGCGAGTGGACGAGCGCGAGGGCGGTGTCCATCGACTTGTCGGCGAGGTCGGTGAAGTACTTGCCGACCTGTTCGGGCATGAGCATGCCCTTGTAGATGATGGTGCGGCAGGAGAGGGAGCTGGCGTAGTAGAACTCGTCCTTGCCCGCGCCGCGGATCTGGTGGTGAGCCTGCTTGCTCAGGATGAAGAGCTTGCGCTCGAAGTCTTGGTCGGTGGCGCAATCGGCTGGGCGACCGAGGAAGGCCTGGCGGACGACCGGTTCGCTGGCGATGGCGGTCTGGCCGAGCGACGCGTTGTCGACGGGGACGGTGCGCCAGCCGAGAATCGAGAGACCCTGGGCCTTGGCGAGGTCGGTAAAGGTGGCTTCGGTCGCCGCGCGGATCTTGGCGTCGGGGGAGACGTAGAGCATGCCCACGCCGTAGTGACCCGGCTTAGGGAGGTTGGCCGGGCCGTTCTTCGCGAAGAACCCGTGGGGGAGCTGGAGCAGGATGCCCGCGCCGTCACCGGTGTTGACCTCGCAGCCGCAGGCGCCTCGGTGGTCGAGGTTCACCAGGATGGTGAGGGCCTGCTGGATGATATCATGCGAACGCTTGCCCTTCATCTGGCAAACGAAGCCGACGCCGCAGGCGTCATGCTCAAACTGGGGGTCGTAAAGACCCTGTTTTTCGGGAAGTCCGGGATTCTTCATTTCTGGTGTGGGCAAAAGTG
>JBIILC010000105.1:0-4476 GCA_044232865.1 Opitutales bacterium
TCGAAGACCATGATGGCGGCCTTCATCATCGCCGTGCGTGGTACCGCCTGGCAGGCCGCCCTACTCGGCTTCTGCGCGGCGCTCTCGCACACGCTCATCATCTGGATCCTCGCCGGCCTCGCCCTCCAATACGGCTCGCACTGGAACGTCGAGCAGACCGAACCCTACTTCCTCCTCATTAGTGGCCTCATCGTCATCGGCATGGCCGTCTGGACGATCATGCGTCTACGCGAAGAACAAGGGCATCACCACCATCACGGCGAAGGTGACCATAGCCATGACCATCATCACGGCCATGAGGACGAGGATGCGCACGCCCGCGCGCACGCCGCCGACATCCAGAAACGCTTTGCGAACCGTCAGGTCACCACCGGACAGATTGTAATATTCGGCCTGACCGGTGGACTCATGCCCTGCCCCGCCGCGGTTTCGATTCTCATCGTCTGTCTGCAGCTTAAGGAATTCTCTCTTGGTTTTAGTATCGTCGCCGCCTTCAGCTTCGGGCTCGCACTCACCATGATCTCCGTCGGCGTGCTCGCCTCTTGGGGCTTTCAGAAGCTCGCCGAGAAGTCTGGCTGGTTCAGCCGCGTCGCGCACCGCGCCCCTTACGTCTCATCTTATCTTCTCATCGCCCTCGGAATGGCCTTCGCGTTCCGCGGCCTGATGCTGCTGAAGTAAGGACTACCAGGGCGTAAAGCGGAGGCCGAAGAGCGCAAAGACGGCCGCGGCGAGCAGGCTGAGCGCGGGCAGGAAGAACGGGTCGTAATAATCGGCGGCCCGCGGCTTCTTCTCGAGGACGACGACCTTCTTCATCTCGTCGATCCGCTTGAAGACGGCGTTCAGGGCATCCGGGGTGACGGCGTTGAAGGCTTCACCACCGCTCGAGCGGGCGATACCGATGAGCGCTGGGTCCACGGGGATGTCCGTCATGAGCACGGCGAAGACGATGACACCCTTCTCCTTAAGGTCGGCGATGATGGGCACGTCCTTCGGCGATTTGATATCAGGGCTCTCGCCGTCAGTGATAAGAATAATCATCCGGTCGCCGACGGGTCGCTCGGCGAGGTGGGCCGAGGCCCCGTAAAGGGCGTTACCGATGAAGGTGCCGCCCCAGAGCTCGTCGGGGAGCACGTTAGGCGTAATGAACGGACGCGAGAGCATGATGGTCTCGGTATCCAACGTCAGGGGCACCCAGTGGATGAAGTTACGCGAGAAGATCGTCAGGCCGAAGGCATCGCCCTTGCGATGGCGCAGGAACTTCTCGAGCGACTCCATGGCGGAGTCAAAACGGCTATGCTTGCTCTTGGTCTGGTCGCCATGCGTGCCCCGCATGCTACCCGAGGTATCAAGCACGACCTGGATGTTGGTCAGCTGACGCTCGACCTCCGGGGGCTGGAAGGTGATGGGGTGAGCCAGGAAAAGGACCGCGACAGCGAGCAGGCCGGCCGGTAAGCAGTTGGCGGCGAGCACGAGACAGCGCAGGAACCAGCCGCGACGGCCCTTGCCGCCGTCGTAAGGCATCGCGAGGGGCTGACCAGGGCGCACCCACTCCCAGAAGGCCAGGATGACCGGAAGGGCCAGTAGCGCCAGCCATTGGGGATGCAGGAAAGTCATGAGCGGACGGCCTCGGGGGCCGGAAGGTGCTGGCGGATGATCGTGGCAATCTCGGCATCGGCGACACCGGAGCCGGGGCGATGGAGCCACCGCTGCAGATGGCCCAAGGCCTCGCCCGTGCGTTCTCCGCGGGCGATGGCGGCCAAGACTTCGGCCATGGGAGCATCGGCGGGGACAATTCCTTCGCGCCAGCAACGCAGCAGAAGCATCTCGAGCCGGGCCTTCTGCTCAGCGGAGAGTCCCCCATGTTCAAGTTCACCCAGGAGCAGGCGGAGCTGTTCGGCCAAGCTGAGCGGGGGCTTCACGGGGGCCGGCACGGGCTTCTTGGGGCGACGCCAGAAGATGAGTGCGAACAACCAGAGGATCCAGAAGACGGCGAGCGCCACGAGCGTCGCTTGATAATGGCCACGCACCTCAATGCCGATGTCCTCGGTCTCCTTCACCCGGGCTTCGAGTTCCTTCGATAGCTTCGGGTCACCCATCACCTTGAACGACGGCAAACCGCTCAGGGCACCGCCGTTATCGGACATGAGGTATGCGATGAGGTCGTGCTCGCCCTCGCGGTTCACGAGGTAGCGGACGTCGTAGACCTTGGCCCCGCTGTGCTCGGTCACCTGGGCGATCCGCACGTTCACGGCCACACCGTAACGGAAAGGCTTCACGATGAGACCCGGGCCGCTGTAGGTGATGATGGCGGCCTGCTCGACGCCGAGCGGCACCTTAAGATTATCCTCCTGCTGGAGGAACCACCAGCCAGAGACGATGACCGCGAACACGGCCAACCCCCGGAGGAGCCAGACACGGAGCGATGTCTTCGACGCGGCCATGATCAGCGGGCGGTCCGACTGGCAAAGCCGCGGTTCTTCAGGAAATAGGTCAGCTTACCGAGAATCGGTTCGTCAGTACGCAAGTTCAGGTAATCGATGCCGAAGCGGCTCAGCTCGGCCTTCCAACCAGAGGAGTCAATCTGGCGACGTCCGCCGAAGCCGACGAAGCCGCGGCCGGATTCAGCCTCGACGCCGCGAATGATGCCCGCGCCACTCAGGCCGTGCTCGGCGGGGTCTTCGAAATGCAGGACGATGCAATCGTTCCGCTGGGAGAGCACCTGCAGCGCCGCAATGGCATCAGGGTCATGCAGATCGCTTAGGACAATAACGGTGGTACGCTTGGCAAGCGAGGGGGCGAGCTCGCGGGCACGCGTCGACAGAGAGGTATTCTCCGCGAAATCGTGCTGACGCAGCTGATGCGCCCACTCCATGACGATATTACGCGAGAGCGTCGGCCGGATATGCAATTCACGGGCACCACAACCGAGTAGGCCGACGGGCGTGACCGACGATTGCGCGGCCAAGCCAATGCCAGTGGCCACGCGCACCGCCCAAGCATACTTGCTCAGGGGCTGCGAGGACACGCACATGGAGGCCGAGGTATCGAGCAACAGGTACAGGGGAATCTGCTTGGTCTCCTTGAACTCCTTGACGTACAGCTTGCCGAGACGTGCCGAGATCTTCCAATCGATGAACTTGACCGCGTCGCCGGCGACATACGGACGGGACTGGACGTACTCCAAGCCGGCACCGTGGAACACGGAATCACGCTGGCCGAAGTCCAGGCTGTTCGCGAGGCGCCGGACGGCGACTTCGAACTGCCGGCTGTCGACCGGATCGTGAGGCAATGTCCGCGGACGAAGCATCGGTTCAGCCTAATCCAGCGAGGATTGATGCCAGCACCTTGGCGCTGGTCTGCCCGGCGGCGGCGGCCTCGTAGCTCACGCGCACACGGTGCAGGACGACGTCCTCGGCGAGGTCGAAGAGATCTTCCGGGGTGACGTAATCACGGCCACGAATGATCGCACGGGCGCGGGCGGCGTTGACGAGGGCCAGGCCGGCGCGCGGACTGCAACCAAAGTCGAGGTCCTTGGATTCGCGCGTGCGACGCACGAGCTCCACGGAATGGCGGAGGAAGACCTCGCTCACGTGGACGCCTTGGACGGCTTCCATCGCGGCGACGAGGTCGGCCTTGGTGCCGACCGGTGAGTCGTCGATCATGTCGAAGGCTGTCTTCGGGACCGCCCCGCCCTCCTCCTTGCGCAAGCCCATACCGAGTTGGCGCTGCAGGATGTCCTGTTCTTCGTCGCGATCAGGGTAGCCGAGGCGATGAAGGAGCATGAAACGGTCAAGCTGCGCTTCCGGCAGTTCAAAGGTGCCAGATTGCTCGACGGGATTCTGCGTCGCGATGACGAGGAACGGCGTCGGTAGGCGCATGGTCTGGCCACCAAGGGTGACCTTGCGCTCCTGCATGGCCTCGAGCATCGCGCCCTGCACCTTCGGCGCGGCGCGGTTGATTTCGTCGGCGAGGAGCAGGTTGGTGAAGACCGGGCCGCGATGAATGCGGAAGTCGCCCGACTTCTGGTCGACGACCTCGGAGCCGACAATGTCGGACGGCAGCATATCGACCGTGAACTGAATGCGGCGGAAGTCCAAAGCAATGGCCTTGGCGACCGTGTTCACGAGGAGGGTCTTCGCCAGGCCGGGCATACCCTGCAGCAGCAGGTGGCCGCCGGTGAGGAGCGCGATCATGACGCGCTCGACGACGACGTCTTGGCCGACGACGACCTTGCCGACACGCGTGCGGACGTCGGCGACGAACTGGTGGGCGGCCTGCACAGCCGCAAGATTGGGAGGGTTGTTCATTTTTTAAGGGGTTGGGATAGGGATAAGGGTAGGAAATGAAGCCGGACCATCAGCGGAGTTGGCGGAGCCATTTTTCCGCGACGGTCTTCAGGTCGGCCGGCGACAGTGTGGTCGTGCCGCCGAAGCAGCCCGTCTGCACGCGCTCGATGTCCTGCTGCAGATCAGCCTT
>JBIILC010000107.1:0-4389 GCA_044232865.1 Opitutales bacterium
CGGCCCGCATGTATGATGACGCCGACACCGGGGATCTCGCCGCGAAGATCAAGTCGCTCGCTCCGCGCGAAAGCGCCGCTCATGGCGCCACTTCTCCGGCCGCCCGTGCCCTCGAGTGGGCCAAGTTACCGCGACTACACTGCATTATCCACCAAGCCGACTGGATTAACGGCTGCCTCGGCGCCACGAACTGGCAGACCGACGAGAACAATGCCCTGAAGACCGGCTATGATCCGGTCAACCGCTGCTGGCCAGATTGGCTGCGCGACTTCGGACTCTCCCCCGGCCTCCTCCCCGAAGTCGTCCCGGTCGGCACGACGATCGGACACGTCTCCGCGCAAGCGGCCATCGCCCTCGGCATCCCCGAAGGGATCACCATCGCAGCCGGCACGACCGATGGTTGCGCGACTTTCCTCGCCAGCGGTGCGACTGAATCCGGCGAAGCCTCCACGGCGCTCGGCTCGACCATCGTGCTCAAGCTCCTGAGCGACCGGCCGATTTTCGCGCCCGAACTCGGCATCTACAGCCACCGCATCGGCGACACCTGGCTAGCCGGCGGCGCTTCCAACTGCGGCGGCAAGACGCTCCTGCAGTTCTTCACAGCCGAACAACTCGCCGCCCTCGAAACTTCGCTCAATCCGGCAAAGCTGACAGGCACTGATTACTACCCCCTGCCCTCCGTCGGCGAGCGCTTCCCGGTCGCCGATGCGAAACTCGCCCCGCGCCTGACCCCCCGGCCGGCCTCCGACGCCGAATTCCTGCAAGGCATCTATGAAGCCTTCGCCCGCGTCGAGCAGACGGGCTTCGCGAAGCTCCGTGAACTGGGCGGACCCACCTTGCGCAGCGTCCGCCACGCCGGCGGTGGATCCCGCAGCGCGGCTTGGATGACCCTGCGTGCGACTGCCCTCGGCGTAACGCTGACTCCCTCCTGGAGTGAAGAAGCTGCCGCCGGGGCCGCCCGCCTGGCTTGGCGTTCCCTCGGCCACGAGATCTCCTTCGCATGAGCACGCTTTCGCCCATCGCCGGACTTTCCGAGGTCGCTGGCCAATACGGCGCCCTACTCGTCGACCAGTTCGGCACGTTGCATGACGGCACCGTCGCCTACCCTCACGCCGCCGAGGCGCTGCGTCGCTTCCGTGAAAGCGGCGGTAAGGTCATCATACTTTCTAATTCCGCGAAGACCGGCGCCGATAATATCCTTCGCCTCGCGAAGTTCGGCTTCGGCCCCGAGCACTTCGACGCCGTGGTGACCTCAGGCGACGCCGCCCAAGCGGCGATCCGCGCTGGTTCGCTGGGCGCAGGCTTCGGCCCGGGCGCGAAGGTCCACATCTCCGGCAAGCCCGGCGACGACTATGGCTTCGGCGACCTTGGCTTCACCCTTACGTGGCCCGACGAAGCGGAAGGCATCATCCTCGCCGCCTGCCAGGAACCTGACCGCAACTGGCGCGAACAAATCCGCGACCTCACCCCAGCAGCCAAACGCGGCGTGACAATCGCCGTCTGCAACCCCGACCTCGAGATGCTCACACCCAAAGGCGTCCGCCCCTCCGCCGGTGCCATCGCCGTCGAGCTCGAGCGCAAGGGCGCCGTGCTTCGCTATTTCGGTAAGCCGCATAGTGATATCTATCGCACCGCGCTGGCCGCGCTCGGCAACCCGCCGCCGATGACGGTACTGGCGATCGGCGATAGCCCAGAGCACGACATCGCCGGTGCCGCTGGGGCGGGTCTCGACAGCGTGCTGTTGCGCACGGGCATCCTCAGCGACAAAGACGATACGTCCTTACAGGCGCGCCTACCGAAAGGCGCCCGCCGCGTCTTCTGCCTCTCCGAACTCCGCTGGTAAGCCTCAGGCCCCGCGCTGCGCGGTATTGCCCCGACCCTTAGGCTTACCGTTAACGCAATGCAGGCACGTCTGCTCATAGACGTAATCGGAACGCTGCTGATCCTCGATGGTCAACGGCATCTGACAGTTGAAACAGATGATCGAACCAGTCTCGCGGAGGTCAGGCCCGACGCCGACGCGTTCGTCGAAGACGAAACACTCGCCGTCGTAATGCGCGCCGCCGACCTCTTCGAAATACTTAAGGATACCACCGTCGAGCTGCAGCACATCGGTATAGCCCTGCATGGCCATGAACGGGCCCGCCTTCTCGCAACGGATGCCGCCGGTACAGAACATCACGACAGGCTGCGACTTAAGTTCAGCGGGCAGATTCTGCACCGCCGCGGGAAAATCCCGAAAATTCCAGATCTGCGGCACGATCGCCCCTTTGAACGTGCCCATGCGAATCTCGTATTCATTACGCGTGTCGAGCAAAGTCACCGGCCGACCTTCGTCGAGCCACTGCTTCAACTGCTTCGCCGAAATCTTGGGGGATGGACGGCGAGCGGGATCGACGCCTTCGACGCCGAAAGCAATGATCTCCTTCTTAATCTTCACGAGCATGCGCTTGAACGGCTGATCCGAGCTGGGGCTCTCCTTAGGCGCGATACCCGCGAGACCTGGCACGGCCCGGATGACATCTAAGATGGCCGACAACTGCGCACGGGTGCCGGCGAGGAAGAAATTGATGCCTTCGGGGGCCAGCAGGATTGTACCCTTTAGGCCTTGGTCCATGGCGACCTCCTGCAGGCTCGCCTGCAATTCCTCCAATCCTTCCAACGGAGCGAACTTATAACAGGAGAGATTGATGACCTCGGCGGACATTGCGGAGCAAGACGACTAACGACACCACGAAGGTAAGACAATGAATCTTTGCCTTTTGGCCTGCGAGGCCTAGGCCTTGGTCATCTTGGATTCGGGACTCACCATCACGCCCATCGGCTTCATCCGCTCAGGGAAGCCTTTGAAATTCGACGCCCGTCATCAGCCTGACGAGAAGCAGGCTGAGACCAACGTCCTGGAGATGCTACCCGGCGACAAATACCAGAAAGCACTGAAAGACCTCGAAGGCTTCGACCGCATCTGGCTGATCTGGTGGTTCCATCGTAACACCGACTGGCGCCCTGAAGTACTCCCTCCGCGCGGCCCTTCGAAAAGGCGAGGCGTCTTCGCCACGCGCTCCCCCCATCGCCCCAATCCGATCGGCATCACGCCAGTGCAGCTAATCGAGATCAAAAAAGGCAAGCTGATCCTCGGCCCGTGCGACCTGGTCGACGGCACGCCAATCTTCGACATCAAGCCCTACATCCCTTCCTACGACTCCTTTCCCGACGCGAAAGCCGGATGGATCGATGAAGTGGACGCTGCGCTCGACGCACCCCCAGCGTTCACGGTGACCTTCTCCCCTCAGGCCGCCGAACACATGGCTTGGCTGAAGCAGGATTGGTCGGTGGATTTCGAAGCCCGCTTACTCGAGATCCTCAGCCGCGACCCGAGCCCCCACCGAACCCGCCGTATCCGCAGCCGCCACGGGGACCTTTTCGACATCGGGTGCGGAGCCTGGTTTGCGGTCTTCGAGGTCAAGGAGTCGACCGTCCACGTCGTCCACCTCAAGCCGGCCTTCCCTCTCAAGTTCCTGACTGACCCCGCCCGCCCAGAGATTCCTGACAAGGAGGCCCAGCTGGCTTTCCGGGCACGCTGGCCGCAATTCACGGACTGATTCCGGGTGGCCGGTTTAATTGAGCGATTTTAAAGGCCAACCAATGGCAACAACTTCGTTCCACTGGGGGTCGAAAGTCGCCTCGCCATAGTCCCGTAATCTCTTCCAATCCACTCATGCCCCGTCTCAACACCCTGCTGGCACTCTGTGCCCTCATCGCCTTCCAGCCGAGCTCCTTCGCCGCCGGCGAGAACCGGAAGCTCACGCTCGAGGACGGTGATCGCGTCCTGCTCATCGGCGACGTGCTCATCGAGCGCGAGAATAACTACGGCGTTCTCGAGACCAAGATGCGCCAGGAATTCCCCGGCAAGAAATTTGCCGTGCGCAATCTCGGCTACTCCGGCGACACCCCCCTCGGTGCTTCGCGCGCCAGCTTCGACCCGGTCGCCAAGGGCATCGAACAACTAGAAGAACAACTCGCCGTCGTGAAGCCGACTGTTGCGATCATCGGCTACGGCATGGCCGCTTCGCTCGAAGAACTCACCTATCGCAAGAACGACCCGGCCCTCAATCCGGATCCAGCCCGCTACGGCACCGAGCATACACCGGCCCGTCTAAAGCGTGAAGTCGCTCAGCTGATGGATCTCATCACAAAGCACAGCGCGGGCGGTAAAGTCCGCTTCGTCATCCTCGGCCCAATCGCCCACGAAGACCTCCGAGGCTCGCGCCCGGGCTTGCCTAACCCCGCTGAACACAACGCCCTGCTCGCCGCCTACGGACGCAGCCTCGCCGAACTCGCCACGGAAAAGAATGTGCCGTTCATCCAAGCGGAATGGAAGTCCCAGGG
>JBIILC010000108.1:0-4340 GCA_044232865.1 Opitutales bacterium
AGGTGTTCGCGGAATTCTTCGAGGCCGGCGAGCATCGGCGCGCCGCCGTCGAGATGCATCTCGGGCGCGTAGATCTTAAAGCCGAGGGCGACGAGCAGATTGAGCGAACGCTCGGTCTCTGCCTCGCCGAAAAGTCCGAGCTCGCGGGCGCAGATCAGGTCGAGCGCCAGGCCGATGGCCACAGCCTCACCGTGCGTCAGGCGATGGTTGGTCATCGACTCGAGCTTATGCGCGGCCCAATGACCGAGGTCGAGCGGACGGGCGCTGCCGAGCTCGAAGGGGTCTCCGTTGCCAGCGATGTGCTTGGCGTGCAGTTCGGCGGAACGGCGGACGGCACGTCCGATTGCAGGAATATTACCCGCGGCAAGCAGCGTGGACTCCTTCTCGAGGTTAGCAAAGAAGACCGGGTCCTTGAGGAGCGAGACCTTCACGGCCTCGACGAGTCCGTCGCGCAGGCCACGGGCGTCGAGCGAGGCGAGCAGCGCGAGGTCGTTGACGACTGCGGCGGGTACGGCGAAGGCGCCGGTGAAATTCTTCTTACCAAAAGTGTTGATGCCGTTCTTCACGCCCACGCCAGCGTCACCTTGGCCGAGGGTCGTAGTAGGCATACGCACGAGACGCACGCCGCGATGGGCAGTCGCGGCCGCGAAACCGACGGCGTCGAGAAAAGCGCCGCCGCCGATGGCGAGGACGTACGAGTGGCGGCAGATCTTATCGGCCTCGATCGCGGCAAGGGCGGCTTTGACGACGGCCGAGTCCTTCTTGGCGGCCTCGCCGCCGGTGAGCACGAGCGGCGGACGTGTGAAGTGAATGCCCATGGCCTTACCGTAAGCGGCGACCTCCGCGGCGAAACCTGGCCGGGCGTTAGCCAGGCCAGCGTCGACGATTGGGATGACCTTGGCGCCGGCGAAGAGGTCGGCGAGGACCCGGTTACCCGCAGCGAACGCCCCTTCGGTGAAGAAGATGCGGTGGCGGTAGGTTACCGCGAATTCGAGGTCAAGGGAGTCGTCCATAGCCCTGGGGGAGGGTTAATCAGAAAGAGTGAGACGCCTAAGGACAAGCCCAGTTCCCAGAAAACCCGGCCGGTTCGAAGAAAATCCCCTGTTTCCTCAAGTTGAGGGAATCTGCTTACGCCAACTCAAGACGAGGCGCATGGCGAAAGCGGCCATACCGAAGGCAAGGAACAGCAGGCAAGCGACGTCGAAGAGCGCCTCGGGGTGCACGCCCTTAGGGCGGAGTAGCACGGAGAGACAGATGAAGGCCAGATAGCCGTTAGTCATGGCATCGATCAGCGGCATGGATGCCAGCCGGTCGGCCACGCGGGCACCGACGCCGCCCGGCAACGGGTGCCGACGATTCGAGCGCACGAGCCACCAGACGTAAACGGCGAACCAGAGCACCACCCACGGCCAGAAGAGGCCGACCGCCCAGAGGAGCGGGAGAGGCGCAATAAACAGCAGGCCTTCGACCCACCGACCCGCGTTGCCGCTGGTGGCCTCATGGCGCGCGACGAGCGTGATGGCGTAAGTCAGCAGCCACAGCGCGAACATGTGCGCGAAGATGATCCGGTCCGAATCCGCCACCGGCGGAAAGAAGATGCTTTCGCCGACGACGAGGAAGCCGATGGCCGGGAGCAAGGCGCGGCACAGTCCCATCACGGCCGGCGCCCAGCTCATGCCTTTGTGCCAACGGTCGTAGACAATCACGCACAAGGCGAGCAGGAGCGCGACGACCGTCACGGCGAGGCGCGTGCCGGACGGCGCGGCGAAGACGGTGAGTACGAAGCCGGCGGCAAGCGCCCCCCATCCGGCCCGCAACGCGTCGCCGACGGAGATGAGGCCCGCGGGAATCGGGCGCGTCGACCGACGTTCGGTATCCCAGCGGGCATCGAACGCGTCATTGAGAATCATCCCGCCGACATAGGTCAGCGAGACGCCGAGCAATAAAAGCAGCAAAGAGCCCCAGGCGAGAGAATCAGGCGGTTGCTTCCAGTATTCCGTCCCGAGCGGCGGCAAGCGCAGGCCTTGGGCGAGCAACCAGCCGGCGATGACATTGCTCCACACCGTGGGCAGATTCGAGCCACGGGAAAGGATGAGCCAACTGCGCAACTTCGAATCCATGCTCAAAGGGGCTTCACGCCGCGCTGCGCGAGCTCGGCGAGCGTCCAACGATATTCCTCGGCGATCATGTCAGCGACGTCAGCCGCGCGGACTTCGGGCGGCAGGACTTCCCAAGTATAAGTCTCGATCTCAAGTTCACGGCAGGCGCCGGGCGCCTTGGCGATGACGTCGAGAGCGGCCTTAAGATGGTCGTTCGTCGTGGAGAGTTCGTCGGAAAGGCGGTCAGCGTTCACCGGCACATGGAAGTGCACGCGGAGTTCCTCGAGCGTGCGCAGCTGGTCAATCGCAGCCATGGCGAACGGGATATCCTTGAAGCGCACGATGGAGCCATCCTTGGCGCGACCCATGGTCTGGTGCAGGTACGTGGGCTCATGCATCTTCGCGAGGCGCGCGAGGGCGACCTCGGTGGGCTTGAGCTTGAGGGCGGAGCTGAGGTGGAACTTGAGCACCGGCGCACCGCCGGCGTTGAGCCGCGCGATCGCCTCATGGGCTTCTTCGTATTGCAGCGCGAAGTGGCAGGTGTCGTAGGCGATACCGAGGTGCGCGTCAACGAGGCCCTGGGCGGGCTCTTCGGCACGGAGCTGTTCGAACAGACGCAGGGCTTCGGGCGTGTTCTCGGCGTGTCCGATCGGCTCGGGCTCGAGCGCGAGGCGGAGATGCATGCCAGTGCGGTCACGCAGGCGGGCGAGATGTTCGGCGCACGCGAGCAGGTTGCGACGCATGACCTTGAGTTCGTCGGCGTTGCGACCAAAACCCTTGAACGAACCCGGTAGCGTGCTGACGGTGCCGACCTTATCCGGCGGGCCGAACGCGGCGAGAAGATCGAATAGCCGGTTGGTATACTCGAGGCGCGGCGTCTCGCACCAGTCCGGCGCGAAGACGTTGTCCTTCACGGCCTGACCGTGGAACGGGCCGAACGGAAAGCCGTTGATGCCAGCGACGACGCAGTTCTCTTTATCCAGCCAGACGCGGAAGGCCGCGAGCGTGGCGGGCACGGCGAGCTCCTTCGCGGCGAGGTCGCCAAGGCGCAGGCCGAGGACGTATGTCTTGCCGGGGCAGACACGGTCGCGGACACGGAGGGCGTGATCGCGCAGGCCGGCGAACGTCTCGACCCACCCTTCGCCGCGGTGGACGTTGGTGCAGTAGGCGAGGGAAAGTCCGGACGTGAGCTTCACGCGTTCAAGCCTGAGCGGCGGGGTCCTTGAAGCGCGGCGACTGCGAGAGGAATTTTATCGGGTTACCGTAGACGAGGCGGTCGATGGCAGCGGCGGAATGACCGCGGCGACGCATCTCCTGCGCCGCCTTGGGTACGGACAGCGGATCGCTGTGGCCCCAATCGCACGCGCTGTTGAGCCAGACGCGTTGGGCGGAGACGGATTCAATCATGTCGATGGCACGCACGGGCGTGGCCTTCGATTCGGGATAGAGCGTGATGCCAGCCCAGAAGCCCTGGTCGAGGACTTCGTGGATCGTGTGCTCTTCGACGTGGTCGATGATCACGCGCTCGGGCTTCACGACGCCGTTAGCCTTAAGGCAGTCCATGATCAGGCGCGTGCCCTTGCGCTTGTCCTCGAGGTGCGGCGTGTGCACGAGAATCATCTGGTCATACTGCACCGCGAGGGCGATGTGCTGCTCGAGCACCTTCATCTCATTGCGCGTGTTTTTGTTGAGGCCGATCTCGCCGATGCCGAGCACCGTCGGGGCCTTGAGAAATTCCGGGACCAGCGCGAGGACGTCGGCGGCGAGCGCCATGTCTTCGGACTCCTTCGGGTTGATGCATAACCAGGAGTAATGCGGCAGGCCGTACTTGGCGGCACGCTTGGGCTCATGCTGCGTCAACTGGCAGAAGTAGTCGTAGAAGCCGTCGGCGGACTTGCGGTCGAAGCCGGCCCAGAAGGCGGGCTCGCAGATCGCGGCGCAGCCGGCGAGGGCCATGGCCTGATAGTCGTCGGTGGTGCGGCTCACCATGTGGCCGTGCGGTTCGATGTAGCGCATGGTCGTGGCTTACTTAAGGCCGGGCCAGACGCCCGAGGCGGCCTTAGTGTCGGCCTTTTCAATCGGGGCGACGGAAGGGTCGCTCCAGAGGGTCAGGATACGGGCCACGCGACCTTCGTCCTTTTCCAGGAGGAGCGGGAGAGCGGCGCGGAGGCCGCGGACGCGGTGGTCTTCGCCGCCGGCGGCGCGGTCGAGGCGGTCGAGGAAGGCCGCGAGGTCGAGCAG
>JBIILC010000109.1:0-4339 GCA_044232865.1 Opitutales bacterium
GGAGGGCGAGGCCGGCGAGGATCCAGATGATGAGCGTGTGCGAGAGCGCCGCGCAGAAGCCGAGTAGGGCGGCCTGCCAGGCGGTACCACGCACGGCGATGATGAAGGCCGCCATCATGGTCTTCGAATGACCGGGTTCGAGACCGTGCAGGGCGCCGAGGAGGATAGCTACTGGAATGTAGAGCCAAGCATGGGCGGTGCCCTGTTGCAGTAGCTGCGAGAAGTCCATGCGGGCACCCTAGCGATAAGCCTCGGCCTGTCCACCACGGGGATGGGCCAGCGGTGGCGGGGTCTTTGCTTTCATAGGCTCCGCATGAAGACCTTCACCCCATCACCACAGCTCGTGGCGCGGAGATGGCCTGACCTCAGGGGTCAAGGGGACATGGTGACAAGTGGGCAAGGGTAGGTAAGGGGTTGCTGGGACAGTGGGTATCATTTATGTGATAGGAATGAATCCCGCCCCTGGTTCGTTCCTCCATCGTATTTGGCCGTTATTCGCCGCGGTCGCTCTGTGCGCCCAGACGGCCCAAGTGCTCGAGACGAAGACGATCACGCCGCCTGAAGAGCCGTATGCCGGCTGGTCGACGCTCGCGCGTCGCGCCAACGGCGAGCTCTGGGTCACGTGGTCGGGTGGGCGCGACGGACATATCTGTCCGCTGGGGCAGGTGCGGGCGATGACGTCGAAGGATGATGGCGTCACTTGGACCTATCCGCGCGTGCTCTTCGACGGCCCGATCGACGATCGCGATAGTGGTGTAATGGAAACGTCCAAGGGCAGCTTACTTGTCACGACTTTCGCTTCCTTGGCCTATGAGGAGCGCGGCTTGGTCGCTAAGCAGACGCCGGAACGTCAGGCCCGCTGGAAAGCCGCGCAGGATCGTCTGACGGCCGAGGAGCGTAAAGCCCAACTGGGCGAATGGGTGCTGCGTTCGACGGATGGCGGCAAGACTTGGTCGCCGCCCATCGCTACCATCGTCAACAGCCCGCACGGCCCGACGCAGCTGAAGGACGGTCGCCTCCTCTACGTCGGCAAGCAGCTCTGGAATACTGACGGCAAGATCGGCGTCGCCGAGTCGAAGGACGATGGCCTGACGTGGACCTGGTTGAGCGAGATTCCGACGCGCCCCGGTGATGAGGTAAAGAAGGGCTACCACGAACTCTTTGCGATCGAGACGGACGACGGGCGCATCCTCGCCCAGATCCGTAATCACAATAAGCCCGACGTCGGCTCGACGCTGCAGTGCGAATCAAGCGATGGCGGCAAGACCTGGACCGTGCCGAAGTCGATTGATGTATGGGGCCTGCCTTCGCAGCTATTGAAGCTCAAGGACGGCCGCCTTGTCATGACTTACGGCTACCGTCGCAAGCCCTTCGGCAATCAGGCCCGTGTCAGTACGAATCACGGGCGTACCTGGAGCGAACCACTTACGGTCTCGGCCGATGGCGAGGGCTACGACCTGGGCTATCCGTCTACCGTCGAGCTGGCTGACGGGACGCTGCTCACCGTCTGGTATGAATTCCAGAAAGCCGCCGGTAAGGCCGTGCTCCGTCAGGCCAAGTGGAAGGTAGGGAAGTGAAAGAGGGCCAGTTGACCCGTTGATCAGTTGGCCAGAGGGGATGCATGGGCGACAATGAGTCGGTCCGATTTTCCTTCTGGCCAACTGGCCAACTGACCAACCGATCAACTATTCTACAGCCCAAACCCTTGAGACTTGCGGATGTCGCCGACGTACCAGTTCTCGAGCTTCTCGCGGGCCCACGGGGTCTTGCGCAGGAAGGTGAGCGACGACTTGATCGTCGGGTCGAACATGAAGCAGCGAATCGGGATGCGATGGGCGAGTTCCTGCCAGCCGTATTTCGCGACCATCGACTCGAGGAGCTTCTGCAGGGTGACGCCGTGCAGGGGGTCGCGATGAGGGGGACGTTCGTCGGGCATGGCGTTCAGGCAGCGCAGCGCTTGAGAAAGACCAGCTGGGCGATCGCGACGATCTTCGGAGGCAGGAGGCGCGGGCGGATGATTGCCGGGTCAGTGGTGTGGCTCGTCACCTCGAAGAGCCCATTGTAGAACCATTTGCCGCCTTCGGTGCGACGGACGTAGACGGGGAGCTGGCCGCGGGTCTCGGCAAGGCGGATGCCCCACTTGGCTTGGTCGCCCTTGCGGCCGACCCAGACTTCACACGGTTCGCTGTCGGCGCGCGGATTCCAGCCGAGGCCGAGGCAGACGCCGATGACCTCGGTGCCCTTGTGGATGACGAAGTTCGGGGGCTTCGGGTCGCCGCCCAGGAAGGCGCGGACTTCATCAAACTCGTAACCTTCGCCGACGACGTGCGGGGCGGGGGTGGGAGAAGGCGAAGCGTCGGACATGGCTGAAGGCAATAGGCTGACCGTCCTTGCGGGGGAAGGCTAAATCCCGGTCCAACAAAAAGGCACGCTTGCGCGTGCCTTTCGTCGGGAGCCTGAGAGGACTTAGGCCTTCGGCTCGTCTTCTACGAGGCGGATGCGCAGGTCGCGCAGCTGCTTCGGGGCGACAGGGCTCGGGCAGTCGGCCATCAGATCACGGCCGTTCTGGTTCTTCGGGAAGGCGAGGATGTCGCGGATCGAGGAGCGGCCGGCGAGCATGGCGACCACGCGGTCGAAACCGAGGGCGATGCCACCGTGGGGCGGGGCGCCGTAGGAGAAGGCCTTGAGCATGTAACCGAAGCGGCTTTCCACGAGGTCTTGCGGGATCTTGAGGATGTCCTCGAAGACGCGCTTCTGGACGGCCGGGTTATGGATACGGATCGAGCCGCCGCCGAGTTCGACGCCGTTGAGGACGATGTCGTAGTGCTGGCCGCGTACCTTGGCCGGGTCGGTGGCGAGCAGGGGCTCATCCTCGACGACCGGAGCGGTGAACGGGTGGTGGGCGGAAAGGTAGCGCTTCTCTTCTTCGTCCCAGAGCATCAGCGGGAATTCAATGACCCAGAGGAAGTTGTACTGGTTGGCCGGCAGGTTCATGCGACCGCGGGCCTTGAGGAGGAAGGAGGACTCGAGGCGGATACGGCCGAGGATGGTCGAAGCCTGCGACCAAGGAGCGGCGGCGAAGAAGACGATGTCGCCGTCCTCGATGTTGAGCTGCTGCTTCAGCGCGGCTTTCTCCTCGTCGGAGAAGAACTTCACGATGGGGGACTTCCATTCGCCCGCTTCGCACTTGATGAACGCGAGGCCCTTGGCGCCCTGGCTCTTGGCGATGGTTTCGAAATTGGTCAGCTCGCCTTGGGTGATGTCGGCGAGGCCCTTGGCGTTGATCGCGCGGACCACGGAGCCCTGGGTGTTGGCGGCGCCGTTAAAGACCTTGAAGGAGGAGTTCTTGAACAGGGCCGTCAGGTCCTGGATTTCCATGCCGAAGCGGGTGTCGGGCTTGTCGATGCCGAAGCGGTCCATCGCTTCCTGGTAGGCCATGCGCGGGAAGGGCGTCGGGATGTCGATGCCGAGGGTTTCCTTCCAGGTGCGCTTGAGGATGCCTTCGATCAACTTGTACATGTCCTCGCGGTCGATGAAGGACATTTCCAAGTCAACCTGCGTGAACTCCGGCTGGCGGTCGGCACGAAGATCTTCGTCGCGGTAGCAACGGGCCATCTGGTAGTAGCGTTCGACACCGGCCACCATGAGCATCTGCTTGTACTGCTGCGGGGACTGCGTGAGGGCGTAGAATTCGCCGGGGTTGGTGCGGCTCGGCACGAGGAACTCGCGGGCACCTTCCGGGGTGCTCTTAAAGAGGGTCGGGGTCTCGATCTCGAGGAAGTCCTGTCCATCGAGTTCGGCGCGGATGGCGCGGGCGGCCTTGGCGCGCAGCTTGAGGAGGCCGATGTTACGGGGGCGACGGAGGTCGAGGAAGCGGTATTCGAGACGGAGGTCTTCATTCACCTTGTCAGCCTTATCGTCGTCCATCGGGAACGGCAGGTCGGCACAGATGTTGTGGACGACCAGGGTTTCGGCGGCGATTTCGATGCTGCCCGTGGCGAGCTTGGCATTGATGGTCTCGGCCGAGCGGGCGCGGACCTTGCCGGTGATCTCGATGACGGATTCCGTCTTCAGCCGCTGGGCGATTTCCTGGATACCGTCGGCGCCCGGATTGAAGACCACCTGGGTCATCCCTTCGCGGTCGCGGAGGTCGACGAAGGTCACGCCACCGAGGTCGCGCTTGGTGTCGACCCAACCCACGAGGGTCACGGTCTGGCCGGCGTCGGCAGGGCGGAGGGCGTTACAGGTATGGGTGCGTTTCATGGGGTCGTGGACGGACGGAATCGAGGGGTATGGTTAACGGACGGGGAAAACCCTAGTCAAAGCCCAATTGGGAGGG
>JBIILC010000110.1:0-4305 GCA_044232865.1 Opitutales bacterium
CGGGCTTTGAAGCGGACTTAAGGGGTAATTACCGCTTGCCAACGGCCTCGGCACTCCTTTGCTCCGACTTTCCAAAAGGAGCCCGAACACTATGTCCCGTATCTGCAGCGTCACCGGCAAGCGCCCCGTCAAAGGCCGCCGAATCATTCACCGCGGTCAGTCCAAGAAGAGCGGCGGTATCGGCTTCCAGCTCGTGAAGCAGACCAAGCGCACGTTCAAGCCGAACGTCCAGCGCATCCGCGTCGTCCAGCCTAACGGCTCGGTGAAGCGCCAGTGGGTCTCGGTCAAGGCCATCAAGGCCGGCCTTGTCACCAAGGGCTAAGCCTCGGTCTCACAAACCCAACAAAAACCCGCCGTCCAACGGCGGGTTTTTTGTGCCCGGATTACTTGGCGCCGAACTTCTGCCAGAGCACCGTGCCCCAAATAGCCAGGGCGATGACGATGGTCAGGAAGACCGCGGCGCTGCCCATGTCCTTGGCCCGCTTGGCCAAAGGGTGGCGCTCCATTGAAATATGGTCCGTATTCGCCTCGATGGCCGAATTGATGAGCTCGACGATCAGGATCAGCTGTAGGCAGGAGAAGAGCAGGGCCTTCTCGAGGAAGCTGACCGGGACGAACCAAGCGATAATCGAAAGCGGTACCACCACCATGAGCTCCTGCTTGAAAGCTTCCTCGTGCTTAGCTGCCGCCCGCAGGCCATCCCAGGTGTAGCGCAAGGCGTTGAAGATGCGGGCAGGCCCGCCTTTGGACTTCATGGATTGGCCGTAAGGCTTAGGATTGGACATCTGTGGGCACCTTACCCCCCTGTTTTCACAGGGCAAAGGCATTTTTAGGCCCCAAAAATCGCTTGCCAGAGGGGGGTGCTACCCTAGGTTCAGAGGTTCCTTAGTCGGAAAACCTACCATGCGCGACGATTACCTCCAAGATGCCCGTAAAGTCATCCCTGATGCGAACATTCTCATCAATGTGATTTCCAAGCGCGTGAAGCAGCTCCGCAGCACGGCCGACTACTCCGTCCAGCCGCCCAAGTATAACCACACCCTGGGCGACGTGTTCGAAAAGCTTTCCCCCGAAGACATCGCCCTGCGCGAAGTCATCGAAGGTCGTATCTCTTGGGAGTTCCGTCCTGAGGATCGCCTGCCTGCCTAAGGCAGCCTCCTGCCTCAGCCGGCTTGCCGGCGAGTAGCCTTTTCGTCATCCGATGGCCGCCCGCCGAGAGCATGTTCTTCCCGAGGTTAATAACCCGAAGGCGGGACGCGACTATTTCATCGGCCCGACCTTCGAGGCCGGGATCGTCCTGCGCGGCACCGAGGTAAAATCCCTTCGCGCCGGCCGGGCCAACATCGCCGACGCATTCATCAAGATCAGCCCGAAGGGCGTGATGCTCTACCACGCGCATATCGCGGAGTATGATTTCGGTAATCTCAACAACCATGCCTCCTACCGCACGCGGCAGCTGCTGCTCAAGGAGGCCGAAATCGAGAAGATCGCCGCGGAGATCCAGTCCGGAGGCCACGCGATTATTCCCCTGAAAATTTACTTCAAGCACGGCCTGGCGAAGTGCCTCCTCGCCGTGGGTAAGGGTAAGAAGATGCATGACAAGCGTCAGGACATCAAGGAGCGCGAAGCCAAGCGCGAGATCTCGCGCGCGATGAGCCGACGGAAGTGAAGCCGCCGCTCCACCTCGTCCTGCTCCGCCCGGAGATCCCGCCGAACACCGGCAACGTCGGCCGCATGTGCGCCGTGACGGGTTGCGTGCTCCACCTCGTCCACCCGCTGGGTTTCAAGATCGACGACGCCAAGCTGCGCCGCGCCGGCATGGATTACTGGCACGAACTCGATGTCCGCCATCACGACAACTGGGAGGCTTTCCTCGCCTCGCCCGGCCGACCGGAACGCCTCTGGCTCTTCACGACCAAGACGACGCGCGGCCTCTGGGGTGCGCAGTTCCAGGAAGGCGACGGTCTCGTCTTCGGCAACGAAGGCTCCGGAACCCCCGACGAGATCCACGCCTGGTTCGGTCGCGACCGCGAGGTCAAGATCCCGCACTTCAACGATAAGACCCGCTCGCTCAATCTCTCGACCGCCTGCGGGATCGCCACCTACGAGGCGCTCCGTCAGATCAAGCGGGCTTGATGTCTTAATCATTAAGCCGCCTGCTTGCTTTTCGTCCGACCTTAATAACTTGGTTCACATGACTAGGCTTGAAGTAGTCCGTTCTCGAATTGCCCCCGCCCGTGCCCGCCTGCTCGCGCATCCGCTTTATGCCCGGATGGCCTCGCTCGACGACGTGCGTGTCTTCATGCGTTCGCATGTCTTCGCGGTCTGGGATTTCATGTCGCTGCTCAAGCGGCTCCAGCGTGACCTCACCTGCGTGACCATCCCTTGGGTCCCCGTCGGCGACGCGGAGGTCCGCTTCCTGATCAACGAGATCGTCTGCGGCGAGGAATCCGACGTCGATCCGCGCGGTGGTCGCATCGCGCACTTCGACCTCTACCTGCGTGCGATGCATGAAGCCGGCTCTGATACGTCCGCCGTCGACAAGGCCCTCTCCTCGGTTCGGTCGGGTGGCTCGACCGCCGCCGCTCTGGTCTCGGCCGGCGTGCCGGCAGGCGCCGCTGCTTTCTCCGGCGCGACCTTCGCCCTGGCCGCGAACGGCAAATCGCACGAGGTCGCGGCGGCCTTCACCTTTGGTCGAGAAGATCTGATCCCGGACATGTTCACCGAACTGGTCACGCGACTCAGCCGTGAATACCCCGGCAAGCTCGACACCTTCCGTTATTACCTCGAACGACACATCGAGGTCGACGGCGGCCATCATGGAGCCATCTCGCTCCGCATGGTCGAACTGCTCTGCGGTGACGATGATCGCAAGTGGGCCGAAGCCGCCGATGCCTCCGTCGCCGCCATCGAGGCGCGCACCTCCCTGTGGGAAGCGATACTGGGCGACCTCAGGGCTGCCTGACGCGCAGATTCCGGTATTCGACCTTCATCGGCGGGCCGACGTGCACCTGGACGCCGATCTTGCCTTCGGGGTGGCGCGCGGACGGTTCGTCATCGATGACCACGCTCATGACATGGCCGTTGAGGATGTGCACCTGCGTGCCGCCGCGGACGATGAGGTGGTATTCGTTCCAGTCGCCGCTGCGGATAAACTTGGCGAGCTCGTTCGGATCGCCGACCGAGCCGATGACCTCCGCTTTTGCTGCTGGTCGGATGCGGGTGATCTGGCCGCGGAGCGCGTTGAACGTGCGACCGCGTTCTTCGTAGTTCTGTCCGGTATGTTTGTTCTGACCATCGATATCCGCCTGCGGACCGGTGAGCGCGAAAGGCAACCCTTCGACGTAGGTGCTGTGATAGTTGATGCCGCTGTTACCGCGTTCCGTGATGCGATACTCGGCTTTGAGCTCGAAGTCGCCTGGCAGGGCGCCGTCCCAGATGATGAAGGTATTGTTCTTCACGATGGTCTCAGGCGTGATCTCGCCGACAATCGTACCGCCTTCGCAGCGCCAATACTTGGGGTCTCCGGTCCAACCTTTGAGGCTCTGGCCGTCGAACATCGGCTTCCAGCTGAGGGCTTCTTCGGCGGGAGGTACGGGCATGGTCTGCTTCGGCTTGGGTGGGCCGACTTCGGCGGCGCCGAGGCTCAGGCAGGCGATCAGAAGGCAGGGCAGGGCTTTCATGGGGGTCATGGTTGATTAAAGTGGAATCCCACAAGGGTCGCTCCTAAAAGTGTGCCACCCCTCCCTATGGCCGAAACCAATCGTCCTCTCGCTAACCGTATCCTCTACGGATTGCTCTTCGGCGTTATCGCCGGCCTTATCACCCTGGGGGTCGGCCATTATTCGCCGTCGTCCCTCGCTTTCATGCGCAAGGTCGCGACGAACGTCTTCGATCCGTTCGGACAGGTCTTCCTCCGCCTGCTGTTCTTCGTGGTGATTCCGCTGGTGTTCGCCTCGCTCGCCGCCGGCGTCGCCCAGTTGGGACGACTCGATCGCCTCGGGCCGCTCGCCGGCCGTACGTTCGCCCTGTTCTTCCTCAACATGGCCATCGCTGTCGGCCTTGGCCTGTTGATGATGAACGTGCTTCGTCCCGGCGACCACCTGGATCCTGCCGCGAAGACGATGTTGATGCAGGAGTTCGGCGGTGCCGCCCAAAAGCATGTCGCTACCTCCGCGGCCACCCCGTCCGTCGATCTCGCCGGGTTGGTCGAGATGTTCATGCCCAAGAACCTCTTCGGTGCCGTCGTCGGTCACACCAATGGCACGATTGGCGACGTCCTTCCGCTGATCCTCTTCGCGTTGC
>JBIILC010000111.1:0-4221 GCA_044232865.1 Opitutales bacterium
GCTCGCGCCCGGGCTTGCCTAACCCCGCTGAACACAACGCCCTGCTCGCCGCCTACGGACGCAGCCTCGCCGAACTCGCCACGGAAAAGAATGTGCCGTTCATCCAAGCGGAATGGAAGTCCCAGGGTATCGCCCTCGACTTCGGTACCGACAACGGCATCCACCTGACCGAACGCGGCTACCGCGCACTGAGCGAAGGCGTCGCGGCCCAACTCGGCTGGAACGTGAACAAGACATCTTGGGACAAGCCTGCCACCGCCGCCGAAGCCCTGCGCGCCTCGGTTCTCCGCAAGAACTCGCTCTTCTTCCACCGCAGCCGCCCGGCCAACTACACATACATCTTCGGCTTCCGTAAGCGCGAACAGGGCAACAACGCTGTCGAGATCCCGAAGTTCGATCCGCTGATTGAAACGGCCGAAGCCGATGCCATCGCGGTCTCCGCCGGAAAGCCGAGCACTTTACCTCCTGAGCCGAAGACCCCGTCGAAGCTCGAGGTCCGTACCTCCTTGCCCGCCCCTGAGTTCAAGATGTCCGACGGCCTACGCATCGCACTCTTCGCCGAGAACCCGCTCCTCGAGAAGCCGGTGCACATGAACTGGGACACCTCTGGCCGCCTCTGGGTCGCGACCTCCAACACCTACCCACAGGTGAACCCTGAGGACCTCGCCGCACAGATGGCCGGTAATTCCTCAAAGTTCGGTCCCTCCACCGGCAACGACAAAGTCATCCTCCTAGAAGACACCAATCGCGACGGCATCGCTGACGTCTCTCGTATCGTCGCCGACCGACTGCTCATCCCCTCCGGCGTCGCGCCGGACAACTTCGGCGGCGTCTACGTGGGCGCCAGCACCGAACTCCTCCATCTCACGAACGCGAACACCGACGGCGTTCTCGCAGATCGTCGCATCGTGCTGAGCGGCTTCGGCACCGAAGACACCCACCACATCATCCACACGCTACACTGGGGCATTGATGGCCGTCTCTACTTCCACCAGACGATCTACATTCACTCGCACCTCGAGACTCCGTGGGGCCTCGTGCGCGCCAACTCCGGCGTCGCCTTCGCTTACGACCCGAACACCGAACGCCTCGAAGTCCACTCCAAGGGACTCGTCAACGCCTGGGGCCAGCAGGAAGACGCCGCCGGTCAGACCTTCCTCACTTCTGGCGCCGATGGCACCGGCGTGCACTGGGCCTTCCCCGGAGCGGCCTTCCCGCCCTCCGAAGGCGCCCGTCGCCTCGTCGGCAGCATCAGCCCTGGCTCTTATCCGAAGTTCAGCGGACTCGAACTCATCAACAGCCCGATCTTCGGACCCGATTGGCAAGGCAACGCGATCACGTGCGACTTCCGCGCGCATCGCATCGTCCGCTTCGGCTTCAACGACTTCAGCTCCGAAGCCACGCCTAAGTCTGGCTACGTGACCAAGGAGCTTCCCGATGTCGTCCGCACCAGCGACGTCGCCTTCCGTCCGATCACCGTCAAGATGGGCCCAGACGGCGCACTCTACATCGCTGACTGGACCAACCCCATCATCAACCATGGTGAGGTCGACTTCCGTGACCCGCGCCGAGATAAGATCAGCGGACGCATCTGGCGCATCGCACCCGAAGCCGCTAAGCCCCTCGCCTGGCAGCCGGTCCTCGGCAAACCGACCAAGGAACTCCTCGCCAATCTCCTCTCGCCCAACCGCTGGACGTTCGAACAGTCCCGCCGCGAACTCGCCAAGCTCCCCGTCGCCGAACTGCAGGCAGCCCTCAAGGATTGGACCACGGACGACACCACCCGCCGACACGCCGCCTGGCTGCTCAGCGGCCGCACCGACGACACCGCGCACCTCGCCGAACTCTTGAAGAGCAAGGATCCGGTGAGTATCCAAGTCGGTCTACGCGAACTCGGTAAATCCCTCGGCGCCCGGGGCGCGACGGATATCGGCCTGATCACCCCTTTCCTCGCGCACGTCAATCCGCGCGTGCAGCTCGAAGCCCATCGCGCCCTCGCCCGCGTCCGCACGCCGGAGAGCGCCCGCGCCGTGCTCGCGCATCTCCCGAAGAATGCCGAGGACACCTTCCTCGATTTCGCCGCCTGGACGAGCATCAACGAACTCGCCCGCCCTTGGCTCGAAGACGTCGCCGCTCAGCCGTCCAAGATCGATGGCCAAGAAGCCTCGCTGGATGCCATCGTGAAAGCGATCGACCCCGGCATCGCCACGCCCTACGTGCAGCGCCTCTTCGTGGGTCGCAAGATCGACGCCGCTGGCACCGGTCCGTGGATCGAGCTGGTCGGCAAGGCCGGCACGCCCGACGAAGCCACCCTACTCTATCAGGCGCTCATCAACGACGCCTCCCTGCAACCGTCGACCCGCCAGCGCGTCGCCCGTGCGCTTGCTGAAGCCGGTACCCGCAATGTCCGCCCGAAAGGCGATCTCTCGGGTCTGGGTGCTCTCCTCGGCTATGAGACCGAGGCGCAGCTGCTCATCGAATGCGTCCGCCTCACCGGCCAGTGGAAGCTCGTGCAGTTCGTCCCGAAGATCGGTGACTTTGCTGGCCGCGAGAAACAGGCCGCCCTCCGCCAAGCGGCCATCGGTGCGCTCCGTGCCATCGGCCAGCAGCCATCGCTCAACGCGCTCCGCAGCCTGACGGCCGAAACGCGTCCGTCGGTCGTCCGTCGCGACGCCCTGCCCGCCCTCGCCGTCCTCGCCCCGGGCGAAGCCTTCAAGGCCATCCCCTCCGTCTTCGCCCAGATCAAGACGAAGCAAGAAGCCGCGGCCGTGTGGACCAATCTCTTCCAGATTGGCGGTTTCTCCCAGCGACTCGCGAAGGAATTCCCGCAGGGTCTGAGCGCGGAACATCTGGCCGCCGCCCTGCAGTCCGCCCGCTCGCTCGGCCGGAACGGCGTCGCGCTGGTCAAGACCATCGAACCTCTCACCGGCGCCATGACCGGACCACGCGACTACTCCGCGGAGATCGCGGGCATGATCAATATGATCAGCCGAGGCGCCGATCCTGCGGATGGCGAAATCCATTATCGCAAGAACGGCTGCGCAATTTGCCACGCCATCGGCGGTGCGGGCGGCAAGCTCGGCCCTGACCTCAGTAGCATCGGCGCCAGCGCCCCGCTCGACTACATCATCGAGAGCGTGCTCAATCCCGCCTCGAAGGTGAAGGAAGGCTACCACGGCTTCTCCTTCAAGATGAAGGACGGCAGCCAGATGGTCGGCATCCCAGCGCGCGAGAACGCAACCGAACTCTTCATCCGCCCTGGCCCCGGCGTCGAACTGGCCATCCTCAAGGCCAACATCGTGAGCCGCGATAATATCGGCAGCATCATGCCCGCCGGACTCGCCGACGGTATCACGGGCGTATCGCGTCGTAACTTCTACGCCTTCCTCGGCGAGATCGGCAAACCCGGTCCGTTCGACGCCAGCAAGGGCAACGTCGCCCGCCTCTGGGTCTTCGACGACCAGCCGCCCGGCGCCCTCGCTAAATCCGCCGTAGCCACTCCCGTCTACACACTCGTCAACGGACAGCTGACCAAGGAATTCAACCCCGGCCGCCTCTACGCCACGGCGCGCTTCACGGCTGCCGCCGCGACCACCAAGCCGCTATTGCTCACCGGCGTGAAAGCCGCCTGGCTCAACGGCAAAGCCCTCGACCTGAAGGCCGGAGCCTTCGCCGCCTCGATTCCTGCCGGCAACCACTCGCTTACGGTCGAAGTCGACGGTAACGCGCCTTACTTCAAGGCGCAGTGCGACGACGCTAGCTTCCTGGGCGACTGATGTTCAGGGGCGCGCTCATCCTGTTAGCGATTCTTTCGGCGGGCTGCCGCAACGCCTCCCCTGCGGCCCCGGTCGCAGAGGCGGAGACGTTACGCCAACGCGCGACGGCTAGCCGCAGCGAGGGTCGGGCGGATGAAGCCGCCCAACTCCTCGCGCAGGCGATTACACTTCAGCAGACAAAGACCCGCGATGAACGGGCCGCCTCCGCCGATCTCCGGCGCGAACTCGCCGCCTTACGGATGTCCGCCGACGACTTAGCGGGAGCAGAAAAACTCTATCGGGAGGCGCTCGCGTTGCTCGAGACCGCCCCCCGCGGCGCCGAAGCTGCGATCATCAACCTCCGCACCCAGCTCGCCGGCCTCTGCTATCGCCAAGCCCGCCTCGACGAGGCCGCGGACTTCTACCGCTCGGTACTGGCGCTCGAAGTCGCCGCCCTCGGGGAAGG
>JBIILC010000112.1:0-4219 GCA_044232865.1 Opitutales bacterium
CGTTCGCTGGACCGAAACTGAAAACGCTCGCCCACCCTCGGGAAATGCCTCCAATGAGGCTCTCCCCATGAAAACCCTGCACAAGCTCGGGCTCGTCTGCCTGCTCGCCCTCCTGGCCCTACCGCTCGGCGCCGCCGAGAAAATCCGCGTCCTGATGCTCGACGGACGCAATAACCACGACTGGATCCGCACGACCGCGTCCACCAAGGCCACCCTTGAGGCCACCGGTCGCTTCACCGTGACCGTCGCCACCGCTCCCGCCGCCTTCGCCAAGGCCAAGCCGGCCAAGCCCACACCCGGCGACGCCGCTGCGAAGAAAGCCTTCGACGCCGCGACTAAGGAATGGAATGCCGAAGAAGCCGCCTTCAAGCAGGCCCACGCCGCCGAATGGGAACAGTGGTCACCTAAGTTCGCCGACTACCAGGTCATCGTGAACAACTACAACGGACCGGAATGGGGCGCCGCAATGAAGGACTCCTTCACGGAATTCGTCATGAGCGGCGGCGGACTCGTCAACGTCCACGCGGCGAACAACGCTTTCACCGGCTGGGACAACTTCAACGAGATGATCTGCTGCGGCTGGCGCGACGCCACCTTTGCCAAGCGTATCGCGGTCGACGATAAGACAGGCCAGGCCGTCGCGCTTCTCGACGCCGACGAGAAGATCCAGGGCAAGGGCTTCGGCTCCGGCCACGGTCCCAAGCATGTCTTCACGCTCAAGACCCGCGACGCCGCCCACCCGGTCATGCAGGGACTGCCCGCTGAATGGCTCCACGCCACCGACGAACTCTACCACCGTATGCGCGGCACCGCCGACCACATGCACGTCCTCTCCAGCTCCTTCTCCAAGCCGGAGTTCGGCGGCACCGACATGCATGAGCCGATGGTCTGGTTCGCCCCCTTCAATAAGGGTCGCGTCGTGACCACCTCGATGGGCCACATCATGGCCGCCGACACCAGCTACGACGCCCTACATTGCGTGGGCTTCCAGACGATTCTCGCCCGCTCCACCGAATGGGCCGCAACGGGCAAGGTTACCCTGCCCGTACCGGAAGGCTTCCCGACCCTCGACAAGACGAGCGTCATCGAGCCGTCCAAGGTCGTCTGGAAGAAGTAAGCTTCCCGCTTACGTCGGAACTCGAAGGCCCGCCATTGCGCGGGCCTTCTGCTTTTCAGGCGAAGCGACGCATCGCCACGCCAACGGTCGCGCAGATCTGCTCGGGCGAAAGGCTGATGCTGACGTGCAGGCACTTCTCGCTGGCGAGATTCGGACGCTCCAGCGTGGCGAGCTGACTGCCAAGGAGACCAGGCGGCATGAAGTGCCCTTTGCGCGCGTCGAGCCGCGCCTGCAGGAGTTCCGGACTACCATCGAGGAAGATAAAGAACAGGTCCGGGTCGCCTTCGCGCAGGCGATCGCGATAAGCCTTCTTCAGGGCGGAACAGGTGACGACCATCGCTTCACCGCGAGCTTTGCCCTCGGCGAGACGCGCGGCCATGGCGGCCAGCCAGCCAGCACGGTCGGCATCGGTCAGCGGCGTGCCGCCGCTCATCTTCGCGATGTTCTCGGGCGGATGGAAGCCGTCGGCCTCTAGCAACGTGGCCTCGGTGCGCTGGGCGTAAATCTCCGCGACGGTGCTCTTGCCGCAACCGCAGACACCCATGAAGACGAGATTCGGGTGCGCCATCGCTGCTCAGAGATTGATCGTGCGGCCTTCGCGAAACGACTGGTCGGCCGCAGCAACGATGCGCATCGAGTTCACGGCGTCGTCCATGTGCGCGGTAAGGTCGAGGTCCTCGCGGATGGCCTTTTCGAAATAGACCTGCTCGCGCTCACACAGACCGTCATGGCCGGGATCGGCGTCGGTCGGGACAATCTCGTCAGGCTTGGTGAACTTACCGTCGGCTCCGAGCTGGGACGAATGCACCTTGAGCGCCTGGGCCGCGGAGTGCGAATCGACGTCGGCGGAGTTGCCGGCCTGCGAGGCCTTGCCGGCGACGATCGAAACGCAGCCCTTCGGTCCAATCACATCCTTCACAAAAAAGGCTTCCTCGGACATCATGGGACCCCAGCCAGCCTCATACCAACCGACGGAGCCGTCGGCGAAGGTCACCTGGAGATGGCCGTAATTGATTTGGCCCGCGGGCATATCTTCGGTGAGGCGGGCGCCGATGCCGGAGACGCGCACGGGGCGACTGCCGGTCATGAGGCACATCACATCGACATAATGGACACCACAGTCGACGACGGGGCTACAGGTCTGCAGGAGCGACTTATGCGTCTTCCACATGTCGCCGTAGCTCTGCTGATTAAGGTTCATACGCATGACGAGCGGCTTACCGAGCGTCTGCACGGTCTTGATGAACTGGGTCCAGGCCGGGTGGTGACGGAGGATGTAGCCGATGACGACCTTACGCTTCACTTCCTTGGCCTTGGCGACGATCTGCTCGGCTTCGGCGACGGTGACCGCAAGGGGCTTCTCGACGAACACATGGCAACCGGCTTCGAGCGCGGCGACGGCGTATTCGGCATGCGTATCAGGGTAACTCGAGATTGAGACCGCGTCGGGCTTGGTGGCCTTGAGCGCAGCATGGAAGTCGCCGTACTCCGCGTAACCGCCGCCGAGTTCAGCGTTAAGCTTGGCACGGGAATCGGCGGAGCGGGTGACGAGGCCGACGATCTGGAAGCCGGGCAACTTGTGGTAAGCGAGGGCGTGCGAGCGGCCCATGTGGCCGGCGCCGACGCAAAGGACTCGGATTGGGGTCGTGCTCATGCGCCGAGCATCACCCTTCCCTCCTCCGCTTCAAGTCGGGAGAAGGCGAGGGTGCGAAATTAATCGACCGATTAGTTCGGTAACGGCTGCCCGACACCCTTCGCCCGCTGCGCCTCGAGCAAGACCCTAAGTCGCGCGACGATTTCCGGGTGTTCCTTGGCGACGTTATGACGCTCGCCCGGATCGTTCTGCAGGTCGAACAGACGCGGACCAGACTGGTCGCGACTATCGTTGGCCTGCTCGGATTCGGAGCCGAGTAAAGCGACGAGCGGACCCTGGGCCTTCTTGCCCTTACCGGGAGCGCCGACGCCGGAGATAAATTTCCAGCGGGCGTCGCGAATCGAAAGCAGGTTGCCTTGCGTGCTCGAGATCAACGTCTCGCGGCCAGCGCCACCTGAGAGGGCTGCGGAGGTGTCAACGGAGTCGAGTTTCAGGAAGTCGGCGGGATCGCCACCGGCGACTTTCGTGAAGACGGCCGGCAGGTCGACCTGCGACATCAACGCATCGGAAACCTTGCCGACGGGCGTATGGCCGGGCCAGCGCGCGAGGAAGCCCACGCGCGTACCGCCTTCGAGGATGCTGTATTTGCCGCCGCGGAAAGGTCCGGCAGGGGCATGCCCAGCCTGCTTGTTCAGTTCTACGGCCTGATCCTTGTAACCATCGTCGAGCACCGGGCCGTTGTCGGAAGAGTAGATGACGAGGGTGTTGTCGGCGAGGCCATGCTTATCGAGTTCGGCGAGGATACGGCCCGCCTGGTCGTCGAACGCCACCACGGCGTCACCGCGCGGCCCGAGCGGCGTCTTGCCGGCGTAACGCGGATGATGGACGCGCGGCACGTGATTCTCGTGCGAGGCGTAGAAGAGGAAGAACGGCTTGTCCTTATTGCGCGCGATGAAGCCGCAGGCTTTATCGGCGAAGGCGTCGCCCATCGCCTCATCGTTCCACACCGCAGCCTTACCGCCCTTCATCCAGCCGATGCGGCCGACGCCATTGACGAGCGCCATATTGTGACCATGCGACCAATCCATCTTGAGCTTCGCGCGTTCGGCGTCGGTCTTCAGGTCGGGGTCGCCCGGATAAGGGGACTTGTAGCTAATCTCGATCGGATCTTTAGGGTCGAGGCCAACCACGGAGCCGTCCTCGACGAAGACCGTCGGCACGCGGTCGCCGGTGGCGGCCATGATGAAGGAGTAGGTGAAACCAATCTGATTAGGCGAAGGATTGATCTTCTGATTCCAGTTCACGTCGCCCGAGCCGAGACCGAGGTGCCACTTACCGACCACGCCCGTGGCGTAGCCGAGTTTGGCGAGGCTGGCGGCCATCGTCGGGCGGCCCGGCTTGATGATGAGGCGAGCATCGCCCGGCAGGACGCCGGTACCTTGACGACGCCAGGCGTATTCTCCCGTCAGGAGCGAGTAGCGCGAGGGGGTGCAGGTTGCGGACGTGCA
>JBIILC010000113.1:0-4200 GCA_044232865.1 Opitutales bacterium
ACATCCCCTTCTGGCTGGGGCTTAACCCAATCTTTCCTCTCTCGGGCTGTAGCGTAGTCTGGTAGCGCGCTTGCATGGGGTGCAAGAGGTCGTGAGTTCGAATCTCACCAGCCCGACCAGAGGAAAAGCCGCCGAAACCCCGCCCGTGGGGGCTAAAGGCTATTTCTTAGCCTTCTTGGCGGCAGCCTTCCCGCCCTTGGGGCTCTCGAAAAGGGGGGCGATCAGCTCCTTATTCCAGGCGCTGAGATCGGCGGAGAGCTTGGCGACGACTTCGGGTCGCGCGGATGCCAGGTCCTTCGCTTCGCCGATGTCCGTCGACAGGTCGTAGAGTTCGTCGGCTTGCTTGCCGTTGCGGACGAGTTTCCAGTCGCCGGAGCGGACGGCGTAGTTTTGTCCACCGCCGGTGCGCCAGAAGAGGTTTTTGTGCGGTGCGGTCTTAGTCTCGCCCTGGAGGAAGGGGATAAGGTTGACGCCGTCGAGTTTCCGTTCGGCCGGGAAGGGGGCGCCGGCCAGCGACAACGCCGTGGCCGTGACGTCGAGCGATGAAACCGGGCGGTCATACGTCGAGCCAGCCTTGAGTTGGGCCGGCCAGCTGATGACAAACGGGACGCGGATGCCGCCTTCGTAGATCGTGCCTTTATTGGCACGCAACGGCGTGTTGTCGGCGCCGAGCGAGGGCGGCGTGCCGCCGTTGTCGCTGAAGAAGAAGATCAGCGTGTCCTGGGTCTGCCCGCTGGCCGCGAGCGCCTGCGTGACCTCTCCGATAGCATCGTCCATCAGGCTGATCTGGGCGAGGCACTTCCGACGGGTTGCGTCCTGCACGTGCGCGAACTGTTGCTCCCGCTCGGCCGTGGGCATGTGCGGGGTGTGCGGGGCGTTGAAGGCGAGGTAGAGCATCCACGGCGTGCCTGCGTTGCGGGTCACGAAGCCGGCGGCTTCCTTGCCGAAGGCCTTGGTCAGGTGGGCGGGGGATTCCGCCGTGACCTTGCCGTCGCGGGTCAGCGGGACGTTATATTCTTTCTTCACGTCGATCGCCCAGCCGGAGAAGGAATGGCCGCCGCCGATGAAGCCATAGGTCTGTTCGAAGCCGCGGGCCCAGGGGGTGTGCGCCGGCGTCGCGCCGAGGTGCCACTTGCCGATCCAACCCGTCCGGTAGCCGGCTTCTTGGAGGAACTGCGGCAGCAGTTTCTCCCTGAGCGGTAGGCCCGCCACGGCGTCGGCGGGGTTGTAGGCTGGATTGTTCTCGTGGCCGAAGCGTTGCTGGTAGCGTCCGGTGAGTAGGCCGGCTCGCGTCGGCGAGCAGAAGGGGTGCGAGACGTAACCGCTGGTGCAACGGACGCCGGAGGCGGCGAGGGCGTCCAGGTTCGGCGTCGGCACGGCCTTGCCCCCGTTGAAGCCGACGTCGGCGTAGCCATGGTCGTCGCTGACGATGACGAGGATGTTGGGTTTGCGCTCGGCGGCGAAAGCCAGGGCGAAGGCGCAGGTGGCGAAGAGCAGCCGGAGTGTGTTCATGGTAAGGTTATTTTGAGACTTCGATCGCAGCGCCAGTCTGGCCGGTCGTCGCGCCGAGGCGGAAGTCCGCCACCTGGCCTTTACGTTGGCGGGAGAGCCATTCCAGGGCGGCCGAGGGTTCGGAGTCATGGCCGCCTTCGAAGACCGTCACGCGGGCGTTGCCGGAGGAGCGGCGGAAGAGAGTCGCCTTCTGGCGTTCGGGGTCGATTTGCGTCTCAGCAGCGAGGGCGGTGGGGATCTTCCGTTCGCGCACCATGAAGTCGATGTCGGTGGCCAAGACTTGTTTGTCGGATGCGGCGAGCACGTTGAAGGCGTGGAGCGAATGGCTCACCGGGACCGAGCCGGTGTGTCCGTCGTGGATGCCGGTATTGATATCCAGAGGTACGCCCTTGGCGACGGCGAGATGGAAGAGCGGAGAGCGATGGCGGTATTCCGCTTCGGTGGCGGGGCCAGGCTTTCCGCCGCAGGATTGCTCGATCATCTTCGCGTAATTATTCTTCCGTGCCGTACTCTCGGCGTGCCAGGCGGTGAGGTCGGAGATCGGGACCCAGGCGCTGACGCCGGCCCAGAGGTCAGGTGCGCGGGCGGCCATGACGAGGGACATGTGGCCGCCACCGGAACCGCCGACGAGATAAATGCGGTCGGTGTCGATACGGGCGTGGCTCTTGGCGTATTCCACAGCGTCGACGATGTCCTGCGAGGCCAGGTCGGAGGCGCAGGCTTCAGGCCGGCTGTTCGGACCGCGGAAATCCGGAGCGACGAGCACCCAGCCCAGCTTCTTGGCCCGATCGATCCAGGGCGGGCCTTGTTCGAAGCCGCCACTCCAGGAGTGCAGGAAGACGATGAGCGGAACTTCGGGCCCGGCTAGGTCCTTGGCCGCCGTGGCCGGGCGCCAGTAGATCACCTTCTGGAGCGTCCCGTCCTTGGAGCTGGGCACGTCGATGGCCAGCTTCATGGCCGTCGCGCGGACTTCGGCGGAGGACGGTCGCTTGGCCGCGACCTTAGGTTCGGCGGCAAAGACGACGGAGGCGAGGAGGACGGCGAGGAGTCTCACTTCAGTTCCGGGCGCAGGTGGGCCTTGATGAAATCCATGTCCGTGGCGTGGACGACGTTCGGGGCGCCCGGGTAGACGAGTTCGCAGCGGACTTGTTTCGCATCGCAGTGTTCCTTGAGCTTAACACCGAAGTTGGCGGTATGGGTGGGGTCCTTCTCGTCTTTGCCAAGGTTGGGCGGGGCGCTGTAGAAAAGGCCGACGGGTGGGTCGTCGCGGGAGACGAGCTCGTAGGGTGAGTATTCCTTGATCCACGGCAGGATACGTTCGCGCGCGGCGTAGAACATATCGAAGGATGAAAGCTTCTGTTTTGCGTCCCAGACGATGCCGAAGGCGTGGGCGCCGTATTTGCTGTTTGGCGTCCAATCACGCATTTGCTTCGGGTCGAGCGTCGTCTGCGCGCCGCCGACTGCCGCGCAGGTCACGCGGGTCGACTCGCGGGCGATAGGGTCAGCGCTATTCGGGTCGGCGAGATCGTCGTGGAACGCGATCCAAAGGCTCGTGCAGGCGCCGGCGGAGCCGCCGGCCAGGGCGACCTTGGTCTTATCGAGGTTCCATTCCTTGGCCTTTCTGCGCGTGAACTGAAGGGCGCGGGCGCAATCAACCATCGGTCCTTTCACGGGCGGTACGAGGCCATCGTTCATCGAGTCCCGGATATTGCGGTATTCCACCGAGACCACCGAGATGCCAGCGTCAAGGGCGGGTTGGAGCATGGTACGGACGACCGAACGGTCGCCGCCGGTCCAGCCGCCGCCATGGATGTAGAAGAGGAGGGGCGTAGGCTTATCTGACTTCGCGCGCCAGAAGTAGATCCGCTGCATGCGGTGCGAGCCGTAGGAGACATTCTCGTCGGGCTCGATCGGGAGCGGGTATTTACGGAACTCCGGGTCGGTGACTTTGGCTGGCGCAGCGGCGGGCGCCTTGGCGGGCGCCTTGGCGGGAGCCTTGGCTGGCGCGTCGGCCGCGAACAGGGAGGCGAGGCCTAGGGTAAGGGCGATGACGAAAGCGAGCAGGGGTGAGCGCATGGAGCTAAGATAGGGGCTGAACGATCAAAGATGAAGGACGAAAGCAGCATCAAATATGCCGGATGGAGGATCATTACTTCTTCTTCTCAAGCATCGAGCGGACACGGGCTTCTTCCTTGGCGAGGGCGGCAGGGGGAATTGGTATCGGTACGAAGGTCGGGTCTGCCTTGATGATTTCGCCGCTGGGAATCGTCCGCAGGCGAAGATTCCGGAAAGCGACGTCCTGGCCGTGGTCCTGGAGGAGGAGCTTGCCGCCACGGCTCTTGAGGTCGCCGCCGCGGATGGTCAGCAGGCGGATCTCGGCGGCCCACTTGGAGTCGGTGTAATCGAAGGACAGGACATTCTGCTCGTTGAGCCAATGCTCGATGACCGTCCCTTGGCAGCGGATACGAGCGGTGTTCCATTCGCCGACCGGTCGGGTGACCTGCTTGCTCGGGGCCATGCAGAAGAACAGGGAAGCGGCCGCCTGACGTGGGTTCTCGCCATAGGGGCTGCCGATGTCGTCGAGCACCTGATATTCAACCTGGCCGGGACGGTAATAGACGCCGCTGTTGCAGCCCTTGCTGACCTTCCAGTCGAAGCGTAGCTCGAAATCATCAGGCAAGGTGCGGA
>JBIILC010000114.1:0-4044 GCA_044232865.1 Opitutales bacterium
GAGAAACGCCGCGTGGCGCTCTGCCGCCTACTGCTCATGGAGCCAGACATCCTCCTGCTCGACGAACCGACTAACCACCTCGACGCTGACACGGTCGCCTGGCTCGAACGCCACCTCCAAACTTATAAGGGCACGGTCATCGCGATCACGCACGACCGCTACTTTCTCGATAACGTCGCGGGGTGGATCCTCGAGCTCGACCGCGGCCGCGGCATCCCGTGGAAGGGTAACTACTCCTCGTGGCTTCAGCAGAAGCAGCAGCGTCTCGAGATGGAGGAGAAGCAGTCCGCCGCCCGTTCGCGCTCGATGGAACGCGAACGCGAGTGGGCTGGCGCTTCGCCCAAGGCACGCGTGGCCAAGAATAAGGCCCGTCTCCGCGCCTACGAACAGATGCTCACGCAGGATCAGAATCTCCAGGAGAAGACGGCCGAGATCTGGATTCCGCCCGGCCCCCGTCTCGGCGGCGCGGTCATCGAGGCCCGCGGCCTCTCCAAGGGCTACGGTGACCGCATCCTGATGGATGACGTCAATTTCACACTGCCCGCGGGCGGTATCGTCGGCGTGGTCGGTCCTAACGGCGCAGGCAAGACGACGCTCTTCCGCATGATCACCGGACAGGAGAAGCCCGACAAGGGTACGCTCACGGTCGGCGACTCGGTCAAGCTCGCCTACGTTGACCAGTCTCGTGATTCGCTCCCCGCGGATGCGCCGCTCTGGTCCGCTATTTCCGACGGACAGGATATGGTTCACCTTGGTAAAGTCATGGTGCCGGCCCGCGCCTACGCGGCGCGCTTTGGCTTCACGGGCGATGTGCAGCAACGCAAGGTCGGCGTGATGTCTGGCGGCGAACGCAACCGCATCCATCTGGCGCGCCTTATCAAAGCCGGCGCGAACGTGCTCCTGCTCGACGAGCCGACCAACGACCTCGACGTGAATACAATCCGCGCGCTGGAGGACGCCCTCGAGGGTTTTGCCGGCTGTGCGGTGATTGTGACGCACGACCGCTGGTTCCTTGATCGCGTCGCCACGCACATCCTCGCCTTCGAAGACAACAGCACGGTGGTGTGGCACGAAGGCAACTACGGTGACTACCTTGAAGACCGGCGTAAGCGCCTCGGCCTCGATTCAGACACGCCGCGTCGTCCGAAGTATCGTCGCCTTACGCGTTGAGTCGGTGCGTGGCCTTCAGCCGCTGCTTCCAAGCGCCAGCCGTCGCCGCGAGCGTGGTCAGCTGCAGGTCGCTCATGCGCCAGGCCCAATTACCCTGAGGATTGCCGGGCGTATTAAAGCGGGCTTCGGCTCCCAGCCCGAGTAGGTCCTGGACGGGGATGAACGCGGCGATACCCGGCGAAGCCAGCGCGGCTTCGGAGAGCGCGATATGCGGGGCGTTTATCGCACCGAAGACCGCTTCGACGCGCGCGTGTTCCTCGGCCGAGGCCTGTGCGTACCAGCCGACGACGGTATCGTTATCGTGCGTGCCAGTGTAGACGATGCGGTCGGCGGTGATGTTCGTCGGGAAGTGGGGATTGCCTTCGGGCGGCCCGCCGAAGCCGAATTGCAGCACCGACATGCCGGGCAGGCCGGAGGCCTGGCGGAGCACGTCGACGCCGGGCGAGAGCAGGCCGAGATCTTCGGCGACGAGCGGGAGCCCAGCCAATGCACCGGTGAAGGCGAGCCCGGGGCCATCGAACCATTGGCCTTCGCGGGCGTTGGGCGCGCCGGCGGGGACGCTCCAGAAATCATGGATGCCGCGGAAGTGGTCGATGCGGATCGCATCGAAGAGTTCGAGGTCGTGATGCACGCGAGACTTCCACCAGGCGAAGCCATCGGCGGCATGACGGTCCCAGGCGTAGAGCGGATTGCCCCACAGCTGGCCATCTGCGGCAAAGTAGTCGGGCGGCACGCCGGCGACGGCGAGTGGCCGGCCAGCTTGGTCGAGCTGGAAAAGTTCGGGACGTGTCTTGGCGTCGCAGCCGTCGGCTGAGACGTAGATGGGTTCATCGCCGAAGAGTCGGACACCTTTACTGTGTGCGTACTCGCGAAGCGACCGCCACTGTTCGGCGAAAAGGAACTGTAGTACTTCGGCCTCGGCAACGAGATGAGCCGGGGCTTCATCAATCGTCCATCGGTCGGGCGCGGTGAAACCGTTCGCTTCGCGCAAGGCGGAGAATCGGCACCAAGCATCCAGCCAGCCGGCGTGCTTTTCGCGGAAGCGGCCGAAGGCGGCGTTCTGCTTCAGAATCGCGGCGCCGCGGCGGGCGGCGAGCTGGAGCGTCGGGCGCAGGTGATTCCAGAGACGACCGTAGTCGGTCCGCCCATCGCTGCCTCGCCGGAGTGATGCGATTTCCTCGGCCGTGAGCAGTTTGCGCGCACCGAGGTCAGTTAGGTCGAGGAGGTAGGGGTTACCGGCGAAGACGGAGAGCGCTTGGTAGGGCGAGTCGCCATAGCCGGTGGGGCCGAGTGGACAGACCTGCCACCACGAGAAACCGGCCGTGGCGATGATGTCGACGAAGCGACGGGCTTCGGCGCCGAGCGAACCTACGGGACCGTCTCCAGGTAAGGCCGTTGGATGAAGCAGGACGCCAGCGCACCGGTGCGGGAACGCGTGGCAGGAAAAATCTTTAGCTATTTTCGTTTCGGCCGCTGGGGCGCCTTGAGAGGCGCTCATCTCATTGGGGCTGGGCTTGGATGTGGTGCTTCGCGCGGAGGTCATCGAGCCAGCGCTTGACGGCGATGTTCATATTGATCTGCCGGACCTTACTTTCGATCGCCAACATCACTTCTGGGTCATTCACGTCGGTGAAGCCCTTGGGGCGAGTCGCTTCCTGGCTGATGATGACGTAAAAGGAAGACGGGCCGACATCGAATTTCAAGGGATCAGAAACCTCGCCGACCTTTAGCGTTCTGAGCTTAGCCGTGACGGTCTCGTTAAGGTCTTCGAGGTCACGCCAGCCGGTGTCGCCACCTTTGCTGGCATAATCGTCAGTGCTCACGCGCATGGCGACGTCGGCGAAAGTGGGCGTGCCGGTGATGGGCTTTCCGGTCACCTTAAAGCGTTCGAGCGTGGCGGCAATCTTCTCGGGGTGGCGGAGCGCGTCGGCGAAAGTGGCGGCCCGGGCGGCGGTCTCTTCGGGTTTCTCGGCGGCCCCCTGGGTGATCGTGATCTGGCTTAGCTTGGCCTGTTCCTTACGGACGAAGTCGGCCTTGTTCTTCTCGTAGTACTCCAAGATTTTTCCAGGGCTCACGTCCCAGGCGGCGCGGCGGATCTGGCTGAGCATATAATTGAAGATGATGCCGTCTTCGATACGCTTGCGGTGGGCGAGGGGCGTCGTGCCGGCGGCACGGAGCGAGGCCACGAATCGATTGCGGTCGCCATTGAAGTCGCGACGGATGGTCTCCTCGATGTCTGCGTCGATGTAGGAGGCGGGCAGCCCTGAACCGCTGGCTCGGAATTCAGCGATGACGAGCAGGCGGTCGGCGATGGAGTTGAGTACTTCCTCCTCGGCGTTGATGATGGCCTTTTTGAACTCGGCATCGTTCTTAGCGCCGGCGCGAAGCTGGCCCATGTTAGGGTCGATTTGGCGGCGGATGTCGGAAAGGGTGATGCCGGTGCCGTTGGCGGTCGCAACGATACGGTCATCTTGCAACTCGGGCACCCGTTGGGCGGATGTGGCGGCTGTGGTCAGGACGAGTAGGCTGGAGAATAGAATGGATTTCATCGATCAGTAGGAGCGGGCAGTCTTGAGAGGAAGCCTCGGATTTCCTTTAGTTTCCGCAGGGGGTCTCGCACGGTCAAGCGGGGAAACCGGTTGCCGACGAGAATAGGCTCGGGCGCGCGGCCGGCGGCGGCAAGCAAGCAGCGAATGGCGGCCCCGTCGGTCGTCACCGAAACGACACTTTTCTCCTCTGCCAGGCAACGGATCTCCGCGAGGCTGAGCAGGGCCTCCGCTTCGGGCGGGAGTTTGCCGTAGCGGTCCTTGAGCGAGGCCCTGAGCTCAGTGATTTCGGCTGCATCCAGCGCGAGGGCGATGCGACGGAAGGCCT
>JBIILC010000116.1:0-3994 GCA_044232865.1 Opitutales bacterium
TGCCGACGTTCGTCTCCCTTGCCGGCGGTACCGTGCCCGCGACGCCGGTCATCGATGGCCGCGACATCACGCCGATCCTGCTCGGTCAGTCCAAGGAGTCGGCGCGCGAAGCCCATTACTATTTCGCCGGATACGATCTCCAGGCCGTTCGCCAAGGACGCTGGAAGCTCGCGCTGTCGCCGCAGCCGGAAGGCATGGGCAAGCAGGCGGCCAAAACGCCCGCCGGCATGCGTCTTTATGACCTCGACGCCGAGATCGGCGAGCAGACCGACGTCGCCGCGCAGCATCCCGAGGTCGTCGCGAAGTTGAAGGCGCTCGCCGACAAGATGGCGGCCGAGATCGGCGGCAAGACGCCGACTGCGCGTCGCCCCGCCGGCGAAGTGAAGGGCGCGAAGACGCTTTATCCCACGATTGATTACGTGCCCAACGATGTGAAGAAGGACGACGCGAAGCCGGCGGCGAAGAAGTCCGCCGCGAAGCCGTCCGCGAACGCCAAGCCCGTCTTACTCGCGCAGGCGAAATCCGGCGATACGATCGCTTCTGCTTCCGCTCCACAGGTCGGTCAGCGCGCCTTCACCGTCGCCGTCACCGTCGACACCGCGCAACGTGACGCCGTGATCGTCGCGCAGGGAGGCCTCGTCGGTCATGCGCTCTATCTCAAAGGAGGACGCGTCGCGTTCGCGGTCCGCCATGGCGTGGATGAAGTCGTCGAGGTCCTTTCACCCGCTGAGGTCAAAGGAAGCTTTACCGTCACCGCGAGCCTCGCCGCCGACGGTGCGATGAAGCTCAGCGTCGTCGGCCAGGATGCCGCGACGGGCAAGGCTAAGGGCGCGCTGCCGCGCCAGCCCGCCGAGGATTTCTGCGTCGGGCATGACACCGCCAAGCCCGTGGGCGTCTACGGTAAGCTCATCGTCTTGCAGGGCTCCATCTCCGGCCTCAGCGTGTCGACTCCATGATCTGGCGTCTTTCCCTTCTTTTCGTCACGACCGCGCTCTTCGCGGCCGAGCCGATCCGTCCCTACTTCGGAGCCCGGCCGGGCGCTTTGGAAAAGGCGAAGATCGCGGCCACCACGGACGAAGCTGCGGGCAAGGCGCTGAAGAAACTCATCGCCGACGCCGATAAGGCCTTGGCCGTGCCGCCCCCTTCGGTGATGCAGAAGACCAAGGTGCCACCGAGCGGCGACAAGCACGACTATATGAGCATCGCCCCGTACTTCTGGCCGAATCCGGCCACGCAGGACGGGCTCCCGTATGTGCGCAAGGACGGCAAGGTAAACCCCGAGTCCCGCGCCGAAGCCGTCAACGACACCCTGCGCGCGCGTCTGGTCGGCTCGACCGTCGAGACTTTGGCGCTGGGTTACTATTTCACCCGCGACGAAAAATATGCCGAGCATGCGGCCAAGGTGCTGCGCACCTGGTTTCTGGATCCGGCGACGAAAATGACGCCGCACTTCCGTTTCGCCCAGGCGATTCCTGGGGTGAACGATGGACGCGGCACCGGCCTCATCGAGGCGCGTGGCTTGGTCGACGCCGCTGACGCCGCGATCCTCCTCGTGGGTTCCAAGCATTGGTCCGCCGCCGATCAGCAGGCGCTGCAAGCGTGGGGCGAGGTCTTTTTCGAGTGGCTCCTCGTGAGCAAGAACGGCCAGGACGAACGTGCGGCGAAGAATAATCACGGCACGTGGTACGATGTGCAGGCGGTCAAGTGGGCTTTGGTGCTCGGCCGTAAGGACAAGGCCAAGGAACTCTGCGTCGCCGCCGGCCCCGGCCGCATCGGCGTGCAGGTCGAGCCGGACGGCAAGCAGCCGCTCGAACTCGTCCGCACCGCTTCCTTCAGCTACTCCTGCTTCAATCTCCTGGCGCTGACGAGGCTCGCTGACCTGAGTGAGCATGCTGGTGTCGACCTCTGGCGGTATAAGACCACGGACGGCCGTTCGATCCGCACGGCGCTTGATTTCCTTGTCCCGTATCTCGGCAAGAATCCCCAGCCCTGGACGATGCAACAGATCCACGAGAGCAAGCCCGATGAAGTGTTCCCCGTCCTGCGTGCGGCCGCGCTCACGTATGGCGATGAGCGCTACGAATCGTTGCTGAAGGAATATTCCGACCACCGCAGCAAGCGCCTGCAGCTCCTCGCACCCCGATGAAGGCCTGGGCGTCCGCTGTCTTGCTGGTCAGTGTCGCCTGGCTCGGCGCGGCCGAGCCCCGGCGTCCGAACGTGCTCGTCATCCTGGCTGACGACCTCGGCTATTCCGACCTCGGCTCCTACGGCGGCGAGATCCCTACGCCTCACCTCGATCGCCTCGCCAAGTCGGGCGCGCGCTTCGAGAAATGCACGACCTCCGCGCGCTGCTGCCCCACGCGCGCGTCGCTCATCACCGGACTGCACCCGCATGAGGCGGGCATCGGCGACTTCGTCACCGCCAAGCCTTCGCCCAAGCGCGGTCCGGCCTACACCGGCCGCCTCCTCGATAATAATATCACCATCCCCGAGCTCCTGAAGCAGTCCGGTTACAGCACGTGGATGGTCGGCAAGTGGCACATGGGTTCGCCCGGACCGATTCAGCGCGGCTTCGACGCCTACTACGGTTACAAGAGCCTGCAGGCGCACTCGAACGACCAATGGGAACCGGCCGCCTACGGGCGCTTGCCCGCCGGCACGCCCGCCGAGCTGTCCTATGCGCCCGGTAAGTTCTACGTCACCGACGTCTTCACCGATTACGCCCTCGAGTTCCTGCGCCAGGCGCGTGCGACCAAGGACAAGCCTTGGTTCCTCTACCTCGCGCATTCCTCCCCGCACTTCCCCGTGCAGGCGCCCAAGGAATCCATCGATCGGCACATGGCTACTTATCGTCGGGGCTGGGATGTCCTGCGCGCCGAACGCTTCGCGCGCATGAAGGCCCTCGGGCTCGTCGCCGCGGACGCCGTGCTGCCGCCGCTCTCGCTGGTGCCTGTCGAGGCGAACAACGCCATCGCCAACGGTTACTCCGGTAAGCCGAATCCTGCGTGGGACAGCCTGCCGGCCGATCGCCGCGAAGACCTCGCCCGCCGCATGGCCACTTTCGCCGCGATGGTGGAGCACGTCGACCAAGGCGTCGGTCGCCTGCTGGCCGACCTCGAGCAGCACGGCGAGCTCGCGAATACCTTAGTTGTCTTTACTTCCGACAACGGCGCCTGCTACGAATGGGGTCCGTTCGGTTTCGACGGCGCCTCGCGCGCAGGGCGCACAGACCTGCATGTCGGCGAAGCCTTGGCGGGCATGGGCCAAGCCGGCACGCATTCCTCGTATGGCTCCGCGTGGGCGAATCTCGGCAACACGCCGCTCAACCTCTATAAGCACTTCTGCAACGAAGGCGGCATCAGCTCGCCGCTCATCGTCGCCTGGCCTGCGGCCTTAAAGCCGTCCACGGCTTGGATCCGTTCGCCGGCGCACGTGATGGACCTGCTGCCCACCATCGCCGCCGCTGCTGGCGCGACTTATCCGGCGGAGAGGGCAGGGAAGCCCATCTTGCCGTCCTCCGGACGCTCCTTGCTCCCTGACCTGCGAGGCGAGGTGACACCGGAGCGCGGCATCCCGACCGCCCATGAAGGCGCGCGCGGCTATCGCCTCGGCGATTGGAAGATCGTCTGGGGTAAGCGCCAGAGCGCGCCCGTCACGTGGCAGTTATTCGACCTTTCGAAGGATCCTTCCGAGCAGCATGACCTCGCCGCCCAGCGGCCGGAGAAGCTCAAGGAACTCGCGGACGCGTGGATGGCTTGGGCCAAGCGTTGCGGCGTCGATCTCGGCTCGCGTTGAAGCCCAGCCCTAGTCTATTTCGCCCAGCCGACCAACACACAGGCGCGAAAGAACAGGTAGCCCAGCGTGAGTGTGATCGGAATCGTCAGGACCCAGGCCCAGACGATACGGCCGACCAGGCCCCACTTCACCGCATCAAGACGCTTAGTGGCGCCCACCCCGAGGATAGAGGTCGAGATCACATGCGTCGTCGAAAGCG
>JBIILC010000115.1:0-3994 GCA_044232865.1 Opitutales bacterium
CCCCTTCTACAACGCGCGCTACCGACGCGGCGGCGACGTCACCACGCAGATGGAAGAAGGTAAGCCTTATGTAAAAGGTGAAGCAGCAAAGCCGGACGGACGGCTCTGGACCTGGGGCTTCATGCCGAGCCGCATTAGCGACGGTAAGTTATATGTGATGCCGGTTGCAGACGGAGGCGCCGGCCAAGCGCCCGCGCACGGCTTCTTCGGCGGCTATTGTTACAACGGGACTGTTGGGGCGGATAATCCCTCCGCCTTCCAAAACGGCCTCGACCTGTGGAGCGACGTCAAGAACTCACGGCGTCTCCGCGACGCCTTCGGCGTCGACTGGGACGGCACCGCACAGAAACTCAAGGACATCCTGCAGTTCGCCGGGAATGTTAACTCAGGCAAAACCGTCAGCTTGGTCGTGCGTAACTCGGGCAAGGTCAACTACGACAACCGCGTCGTCGGCGAAGAAGGTGTGCCGAACATGCCCGGCTACGTGTTCCCCCGCCTGCGCAACGGCACCACCGCGATCAGCGGCCACCAGCACTGGAATTTCTACCTGCTCAATAACCGGAGCATCGACGGCCAGGCGCTGAACAAAGATCGCCGGTGGTTTGGGTCGCCCACGTCGGTAAACCCCACTTATAATACCAGCACCAAGGACGTCAAAAATTTCGCCTCCGAGGGCTCTGGCACCGCTCCGGGGCAGCACTTGGTCGACGAATCGTTGCTGCTCAACTTCCAGGCGCTCACCGCTGGCTGGCCGCTGTACGGCAACGACAACGGCCATTGGAGTAGCATCGTCCAATTCAATGAGCAGTGGATGCAGGGCCTGCCTAATGTTCCTTTAGGCCGGCCTCGCACACCTGATTACCGCATCGCCACCGGCAAGCTCGACGCCTCCCACACCGGGGTCCTGTGGCGCGGTGATACGAACGTGCTCGGCCAACAGGTGGCTTATGGACCAGAGAACGGCGACCCCGAACTGGGCCGCCCCGAAATCACCGCCGGACATCGTGCTGGTTCACTCAATAGTCGGGTCAATTCCGCCATCCGTGCTGACCGCGGGGACGACAAACAGCCATTCTTCATGACTGACTTCCTGCTACGTTCCGCGGAGATGACCGGACAGACGCGCGATAACTGGTACCCGGCCAACAACACTTCGGCCAAGTCCAACTTCGGCATCGACGTCGAAAACAACCGGCGCCTGGAGACGCCGCCCGAAGTCTTCAACGCCCCGATGTCACCGTTCTTTCTGAGCGTGCGCCCGCAGCAGGCGCACCTCTTCGGTTACGACGGCAAGGCCCACACGCCGATCGGCTGGATCCTCTCGCAGCGCAAATTGACCGCCGAGCCGCAGCTCGCGCTCAGCTCCAACAACATCAACGCCTACTGGGGCGGCAGCGTAAACCCCTCCTTGAGCCAGCGCTCGGACACCGTGCTCTTCCCCGTGCCTCGTCGGCCCCTGCTCTCCCTCGCGCAGCTGGGTTCGGCCGGCTTCGCGCAAGTCAACACGGACGCCGACCTGACCGTCGGCTCGTCCTTCGCCCATCCCGGCATCATGGACCTGACCAAAGTCACCGACTGGCCCGGACCTAAGCGCGAAACCGGCACCGATGCCGCCATCCCCGAAAACGGTTATGTCGGAATCCATGAAGGCACCCGCATCATCCGCAATGTGGCCAACGTGCGCACCGACCACGCCTTCGTGGCCAACCTCGCCCTCTGGGATGCCTATTACTTCAGCGGACTCAACCTCCAGGCCAACTCCTACTCCCTGCCCGGCGAAAAAAACTCGTTCCCCATGGGACCCGACCTCGCCACCGACACGGACGTCGCGGGTAAACAAGTGGCCTCACTCAAACTCGCCGTGGGCAACCCCAGTACATTCGACCCGTCGTCATTCCTTGAAATCAAGGCGGCCCTCGAAGCTGGCTTCAACCCGCTGGCCAATAAACGGGTCGTCTTCCAGCCAGACAATCGGCCAGCGGTGGCCATCAGGACCTTCCCGGGGGCGACGGATTTCCCCCATCCCGCCTACCTGTCACGCAATGCCCTCTATGACGGCGGCTTCAACGTCAACTCCACCTCCAAGCAGGCCTGGAAAACCGTGCTGGCCGGCATGCGCGGACAGACGTTGCCCGACGGCACCTCCGTCAGCGGCACAGTCTTGACGCGTTTCGCCCGTTCCTTCCGGCCGGGCGGAGGCGACATCAGCGCTTGGAACAACTACCGCGAACTCACCGACGCCGAGATCGACCAGCTCGCCGCCGAAGTGGTCAAGGAGGTCCGCGCCCGCGGTCCTTTCATGTCCCTAGCGGATTTCGTGAACCGACGGCTGCTGGATTCTAACGTCGCCGAGTTGCGCCAACACGGACTCAAAGGAGCCCTGCAGTCCGCCATCGACCGGTCAGGAATTAATAACGCGGCCATCCGTAATGCGGGCGGTAACCTCACAGACGGGACATTCAACGCCCCGGCCGCGCCCACTCTCGCGTCCAGTTTCACGGACCCGATCGGCGGTACCGGACGAGGAGCGCCTAAATTCACCAACAAAAATAACGACGGGGTCGGCGTCTGGGCCGTCCTGAAAAAGGCGACCAACGCGACGGCGGTCCGCTTCCCGAACTTGGCATCGATGAGTCAGCAGGTGCAGACTCAGCAGCAGCCTCAGACCCAGGGCTCCGATGGCGCACAACGTGTCACCGCGGGCCTCGGAGCGCCCCAGATCGTCACGCAGATGGACGTCCTGAACACCGTCGGGCCGAACCTGACGGCGCGCTCCGACACCTTCACGGTCCGCGCTTATGGCGAGGCCCTTGATAACGCCGGCAGCACCATCGGACGTGCCTGGATCGAAGTCGTCGTCCAACGCACCACCCAGCTCATGCTCCCCTCATCGCGCGGACCGGGCTACGATGAGGCCACGCGGCGCAAATCTGCCTACCGGGTCAACGGCGCCAAGGAGTATGACTCGCTCCCGATGGTCGACCCCTACGAGAGCCTGAACGCTAACGGCCTCCTCAAGCTGCCGACCAACGCCACGCCCTTCGAGAAGGAGAACTGGCATATCAACCGCATCCTCGGACGACGCTTCAAGGCGACCTCCATCCGCTGGCTGAACGCCAACGAAATCTAATTTCATGAACTTCAGGAAACTCCTGGCGGGGCTGCTGCTTTCCGCCCTTACCCTCGGCCTGCCCGCCGCCGAACCCGAGACCAAGAAACCGGCAAGCAAGACCAAGGCCGACGGACGTGGCCGCGTTCAGGCGGAGCGCACCTGCGCCCTCACCCTCACTTGGTGGCAAATGCCGGTGCTCGCAGAGGGGGAGACTATGGACCTCGGCGTCCAGGGCGAACGGGACGTGACCCCCATCAACCCTGGGGCGATGGCCCCGAGCAGCACGATCCTCTACGAAGGCCCGGCCAACGTGAACATCGTCCGCAAGGGCTTGGTTCCCGATCCGAACGGCAAGCCCGGCGCGAAGCCCATAGAGACCTGGCTGCCCTTCGCCACCCTCTCGCTCGCGGAGAACGACCGCGAGGCGCTGGGCATCATGTTTGCCTCGGAAGGCGCCCAGAAGGTAATGGTCCGGAAGTTCAATATCAACGTGGAGGATTTCCCGTTCGGCGGCTTCGACGTGCTTAACTTCAGCAAGACCCGCCTCCTCTGCAGCATGGGCGGCAAGGTCTTCTTCGCCGAACCTTCCGGCCGTAGCCGGAGTCCGGTGGTCATGACCAAACGCGAGGTCGTGAACTTCTTCATGGGCTTCATCGACGCCGATGGCCAACAGAAGCTGATCTACCGGGCGCCCCTGATCCTGCACGAGAAGAACCGCCGGCTCTACTTCGTGCTTGAGAACCCGGAGGCCGAGCTGGAAAACCGCTACCTCTCATATACCATCATCCAGCACATCTCGGGGCATAAGACCATCGAGAGCCTGCGCAGACAGCCCGCGAATCCGACCTCGGCCCCGGCGGACAAGGTGCCGGCGCCGGCGTC
>JBIILC010000117.1:0-3961 GCA_044232865.1 Opitutales bacterium
GGATCCGTCGCCATATCGGTATCGCAGTACGCTAGGACGTCGTAGCCTTCCGGAGCGGACTCCCAGGCTGAAAAGATTGCGACGCCCTTGTCGGCACCATCCGTCGCGCGATGATAGACCACGCGATACGGAATCTTCGTGGCTGCTTCGATGGCCACGGCGCGTGTCCAGTCGGTCGAACCATTGTCCGAGACCACGATAAGCACATCCGGGCACTGGTTGGCCTGTAGGCTCTCGGCCAGCCGGGCGAGGCCGGGACCAAGGCGGCGCTCCTCATTACGCACAGGAATGACGATCAAGAGGGGCATCGGTGAGCCCGTAAAATCTCTGGTTTCCCGAATGATTACAACCTAAGTCTCAACAAGATGAGACTCTGTCTCAATTGCCATTTGACAACTGCGAATGAGTCTCATTATCAGAAACTCCTTCACCCCTATGAAAGCCCTCCTGGCTACCCTCACGCTCGCTTCCGCCGCCACGGCCTTCGGTTGCGACAATCCCTTCGGCTACTCCTACCTCACCGAAACCCTCAAACCTGGAAAAGTCGAAGTTGTCCAGTGGGTCACCGCCCGCCTCGGCCGTAATCTCGGCACCGGCTATGACGCGCGCTACCGCGGCTTCGATCTGAAAACGGAAGTCGAATGGGGCATCTCGGAAAACGAACAGATCTCCGTCTACGTCAACTCCCGCTACTTCGAGCAGACCTCGCGCGACGGTCTCCTCTTCGACGGCTTCCAGATCGCGTATAAGAAGATGCTCTCGAATCCGGACACCCAAGACTGGGGTGTGGCGTTCTACATCGAACCAGGCTACTCGCAGGTGAGCTCGAAGAACGGTGCGCACCGCGACCAGCTCAAGCTCGAAACGAAGCTTCTCCTCCAGCATAACTTCGGCGCGAGCGACGAATGGATCTACGCGGCCAATATCATCGGCGAACTCGAGCACGAGACCGCCACGCATGCCGATACGGTGAAGTTCAAGCTCACCCAAGGTGTAGCCTGCGCCGTCGGGGCGAACTGGTATCTCGGGGCGGAGGCAATCGTCGAAGCCGAATGGGCTGAACTCAACGACCATCAATACACCGCCGTGCTAGCCGGCCCCTGCGTACGCTACCAGAGCGGCGGCTTCTTCACGACTTTCACCGTGTTGGCCCAGGTGACCGCGACCCCGGCGAATAAAGGTGACCTCAACGTCACCAAGAAGTCGCCCTACGAGACGCGCCTGCTCGTCGGCTACGAGTTCTGAGCCGACGTTCGATTCCTCAATGGGTAGGGGCGCGACTGCGTCGCGTCCGTGGGAGGACGGAAGTCAGGATGATCGGTAACCTTGACCGGCGATACGCCCCTCATGCAGCGAATGGACGCCACGCAGTGGCGCCCCTACCCAACACAGAGATCTTCAAAACATGAGATTGGCAGAGAGCAACTGGTAGGGGCGCGACTGCGTCGCGTCCGTCGACCGGTATCGCGGAGAATAGCCGACCCAGCTGGACTAGCACGTCATGCAGCGAACGGACGCCACGCAGTGGCGCCCCTACCTTATGGCCATCGCTTAACGTAAGGCCAGAGCTCAGCCGATGAAACGAGTCCGGCACGCACAGGATTGGCGATGACGTAGGCCCACTTCTCACGATAGCTGTCATCACTACGGATACGGTGATCGAAGGCGCCGCGCTGCCATCTGATGTCTAAGCCGTAGCCAGCAGCCCGCTTGAAGCGAGCCACGAACGAAGCGATCCCTAGTCGGGACGGAACCAGAACAATCATATGCAAATGATCGGGCATCGCCAGCAGGAGCAACGGAGCGCAAAGCCGACGTTCCGAAAGATGCTCAGCCGCGGCGGCAACATGACCCCAGCGATCAGGTCGGGCGAACTGATTGAACCTCCTAGGCTTGCCGCAAAAGGTCAGAAATATCGGATCTTCCGCAACGACCCAGTTCGGGCGGACATGACTCAGCCACTTGCGATCAGGCATACTCATCACGTTTTCAAACATGACAAGAAACTCCCATCGACACAGGGAATCACCCAGCCCGAAGGTAGGGGCGCGACTGCGTCGCGTCCGTCGACCGGTATCGCGGAGAATAGCCGAGCCAGCTGGACTAGCACGTCATGGGCGAACGGACGCCACGCAGTGGCGCCCCTACCTATTACCGCCCTAGCTCAGCGAAGCCCCGCCTTCACGGTCGCCAGCATCTGGTCGGGCGAGAGGCCGTTCGCGGCACGGAGCGTCTTTACGTCGGTAGCATGGCCGACGAAACGGTCAGGCCAGCCGAGGCGGACGATGGGAGTACGTACGCCGTGTTCGGCGAGCGTCTCGAGCGCGCCCGTACCGAAGCCGCCAGTGACGGCGCCATCTTCGAGTGTGACGATGAGTTTGGCCGACTTGGCCTGCTCGACGAGCAAGGTGGCGTCGATCGGCTTGGCGAAACGCGCGTTGACCACGCCGACGGAAAGTCCGGTCTCAGCGGTAAGTTTGTCGGCCAGTGCCTGGGCTTCGGGCACCATCGAGCCGAGCGCCCAGAGCTGGACATCGACGCCGGCGCGGAGGACTTCGGCTTTCCCGAGCGGGATGAGCGCGGGCTGAGACTTGATCGCCTTGCCGGCGGCGGCGCCGCGCGGGTAGCGGATGAACATCGGGGCACCGGACTTCAGCGCAGTGTGGAGCATGTCCGAGAACTCATCCTCGTCCTTCGGCTGCATCAACGTGACGTTCGGGACGCAGCGCAGGTAAGCGATGTCGAAGAGGCCGTGGTGCGTCGGGCCATCGCTCGGCGAGACGCCGGAACGGTCCATGCAGAAGGTGACTGGCAGGCGCTGCAGGCAGACGTCATGGATGACCATGTCGTAGGCGCGCTGCATGAAGGTAGAGTAGATCGCGCAGACGGGGCGAAGGTCGCGGGCGGCGATGCCAGCGGCGAAGAGCGCGGCATGCTCCTCGGCGATCCCGACGTCATGATACTGCCCCGGGAGTTCCTTCTTGAGTTGATTGAGGCCCGTACCGGAAGGCATCGCGGCGGTGATGCCGACGACGCGGACATCCGCTTTCGCTTCGCGCACGAGGAGCGCACCAAAGACATCCTGCCAGGCCTTGGGCGCGCCAGCGGCGCCCGAAGCGAGCGAGTCGCCCGTCTCCGGATCGAAGGCGCCCGTACCGTGGAATTTTTCCGGGTTCTTCAGCGCGGCGCCGAGACCGCGGCCCTTCTCCGTGCGCACGTGCAGGAGGATCGGGCCGGTGGAGTCCTTGCAGAAATTGAGATAACGCTCGAGCGCGCCGAGATCATGGCCGTCGATTGGGCCGACGTAGCGCACACCATACTGCTCAAAGAGCGAGGAGTTGTGCGTATACCAGTTCTTCACGTGGCGCTTAAAGCTCCGGCCGAAATCGAGGACCTTGCTGCCGAACCGAGTCTTGCCGAGGAACCGCTTTAGGCCCTTCTGCGAGTCGTTGTAGGGGCGCGTGACGATCAGACGGCTCAGGATGTCGGCGACCGCGCCGACATTACGGTCAATCGACCACTCATTGTCGTTAAGGACGATGACCAGCCGCTTCGTGGATTTTGCGGCGTTATTGAGCGCCTCCATCGTGACGCCGCAGGTGAGGGCCGCGTCGCCGATGAGGGCGACGACGTGCGAATCCTCACCGAGGCGGTCGCGCGCGTTGGCGAGGCCGACAGCGGCGGAAAGCGCCGTGCCGGCATGGCCCGCGCCGAAAACGTCATGCAGGCTCTCCTCGCGATTGAGGAAGCCGCTGAGGCCACCCGTCGTGCGGATACCATCGAAATCGGCGCCGTTGCGGCCGGTAAGCAATTTGTGCACGTAGCCCTGGTGGGCCACGTCGAAGACGAATTTATCCTGCGGCGTACCGAAGACGCGGTGCAGCGCGATCGAGAGCTCGACCACGCCGAGATTGGGACCGATGTGGCCGCCATTCTTGGCGGTGACGGCGACGAGACGTTC
>JBIILC010000118.1:0-3952 GCA_044232865.1 Opitutales bacterium
TTGGCGCCGAAGGCGAGGGCGCGGAGCTGGGGCAGGTCGGAGCGGAAATCAACCTGAGTGCCATCGGCCGTAGTCATGCACCAGTAGAACTCTTTCTTCGATCCCGCCTCGCCCATGAAAATGGTGATGCCGTTACCAAAAGCGGCGTGGCGGAACCAAAGGGCCCAGCTGGGGATGCCGGTCGTCGCCGCCTGCGCCCCTTTGGACCAGGCGATTCCGTCATCGGAAAACCACAGCGTACGATCGGGTCCGCCGGCGATGAAACGCCGACCATTGTGGATGACGGGGTTGACGCGGAAGGGCAGCGTCTTCACTTCGTCCCATTTCTTGCCCTCGGTTGAATTGAGGATGTGTCCTGCCTGGGTGTCCTTACTCCAGCCGCCACCGCCGACCACAACGAATTTTCCGGCGCCGAAAGCCGCCGACATGAGATTATTGCTGTCATCCTTTCCCTCGGGTGCCCACTCGGCGGTGATTTCCCAGTTAAGCCCATCGTGCGAGATCATTCGCCGGCCGCCGTAGCCAACGGCAAGCCAGGTCTCGGCGGCGAAGGCCTGTAGCGCTGATAGTCCGAGTAACAGGGCGAGCCGCATGCTTAGGCCAGCTCGAAGCCCTTGACGCTACGTCCGTTGCTGCTGCCGAACTTCTCGAGGCCGACATCCATGCGGTGGGCGATCTGGACGAAGAGGTTCGCGAAGCGCCCGTTATCGTTGCCCTTGCCGCCGGCCACGACGTGTTTGCCGTGACGGAAGCCGCCGCCGGCCAAAATCAGTGGGAGGTCGCGCGTGTTGTGGGAGCTGGCATTACCGAGGTTGCTGCCCGCCATCACGATTGTGTTATCAAGCAGGGTGCCACGGCCTTCCTGGACGCCTTTGAGTAGGCCGAGCAGGCGGCCAATCTCCGCGAACTCCGCACGCTCGATGATGCGCAACTCTTCGATTTTCGCCGTATCCTGGCCGTGGTGGGAGAGGTTATGCCAGTCTTGGCTGACGCCTTCGATCTTCGGCGCGGCGTTCATGCCGCCCGCGCTGTAAGTGATGAAGCGGGTCGAGTCGGTCTGGAATATCAGGGTGATGAGGTCGTGCATCTGCCTCGTCTTGGCGATGATATCGGTCCGATCAGTGACATCCTTGGGCGCCTCGGTGGAGACCTTGGGCTTCGGACGCGTCGCCCAGGCGGAGGAGGAGAGGAGCCGGGCCTCTAGTTCGCGCACGCTCGTGAAATATTGGTCGACCTTCTCCCGGTCGCGCGGACCGAGGTTGGCGTTCATTTTTTTGGCCTCGCCGTTGAGGGTGTCGAGGATACTTCGGCCGCGGCGCAGTTCGCTGAGTTGTTTCTGCACCTCCGTCGGACTACCATTGACGAACAGAAGTTGGAACAGACGGGAAGGGGTCGACTCGGCAGGGATGTTGACGCCGTTCATCGTCCAGGAAAGTGAGCCGTTCGACCCAGCGGAAAGCGCGAGCGACGTGAAACGGGTATCTGGATTGAGCTTCTGGACTAGGAGCTGATCCAAGGAAATCGTATTGCGGAAGCCCGGCAGGCCCGGGTGTTTGGCCGAGGTCAGCCAAGTGAGTTCCGAGGTATGGCCGTCGGCGCCGTTCTGCTCTTCGTGCGAGATGCCCGAGAAGACCGTGAAGTCCTTGCGGTGGGCTTGGAGTGCTTCGAGGTAGAACGAGGGAACGTAGTCGGCGCCTTCTTCCTTCGGCACGAGCAGCGGCACGTGGAAGCCGAGGCTGTAGTTCATCGCCAAGAGGCGGCGCGGCTGCGTGGTGGCGGCGCGGGACTCCGCGGCGTTGGCGAAGCTGGGGACCATGGCCTCGAGCCAAGGCAACGTGAGTAGCAGGCCGGTGCTGCGCAGAAAGGCGCGCCGATCAAGGCGGGCCTTGGTGGCGATGTGCGGGGCGTTCATTTGGTCAGGAAGATTTCGCTTTGGATGAGGTTGTGGAGGAGGTCGCGCAGGCCGTTACCGTGCGTGAAGGTCTGGCCCGCGATACGTTGGAGTTCGGCGCGATCCGAGAAGCCCATCGCGCGTCCGCTGCCGTAGGCGGCGAGTTTGCGGGTGAGCGCGAGAGTGAAGGCCTCGGGGTCGGCGAGTAACACCTTTTGCTTAAACTCCTTGAGGTCGGCGAAGGCCTTGCCGTCGGCGGTCACGCCGGAGGGGTCGACCGGCGGCCCGATGCGCCACTGGACGCGCTTGAGATTGGGCGGTAACTTGAACTGCTTGCCTAGGCTGCGGTAGTTCGTCTGCCAGCCGCCAGCGACGTCGTAGCTCTCGAGGGCGAAGCCAGGCGGGTCGATTTGGGAGTGACAGGAGTTGCAGCTCTCGGTGGAGCGATGCTTCTCGAGCATCTGGCGGAGGGTGACCGCGCCACGGATGTCAGGTTCGACGCCGGGGGTTCCGGGTGGCGGCGGGGACGGTGGGGTGCCGAGGATGCGGTCCAGCACCCAAGCGCCGCGCATGACAGGGGAGGTGTTATTCCCGTTGGCGGAGACCTTGAGGACGCTGGCGTGGGTGAGCAGTCCGCCGCGGTGGTACTCAGGCTTCAGCGCGACCTTGCGGAAGGCGACGCCTTCGACGCCCGGGATGTCGTAATGGCGGGCAAGGCGGTTGTTCAGCATCGTCCAGTCGGAGTCGAGGAAGTCGGTCACGCTGAGGTTATTTGCGAGGACTTCGGCAAAGAAGCCGCGGGTCTCATCGAGCATGGCGGCCTTGAGGGCGTCGTCATATTCTGGATAGAGCTGCTTGTCGGGCGAGGTCGCGTCGATGTTGCGGAGGGAAAGCCACTGGTCGGTGAAGTCGCGCACGAAGCGTTGCGCCCGGCGGTCTGAGAGCAATCGGTCGGTCTGGGCGCGCAGGTTGGCGGGCTTCAGCAGCGCACCGCTTTCAGCGTGCTTGCGGAGTTCGTCATCGGGTGCCGTGCCCCAGAACATGTAGCTCAGCCGTGAAGCCACGGCCCAGGCATCGAGGCGCCCGGACTTCTCATGGAAGTAAAGGTTGGCGGGGGAGCAGAGGACGGCCGTGTAGGCGGTCAGCAGGGACTCCTCGAAGGTGGAGCCGTTCTTGAGCTCGGCTTCGAAAAGTTTGATGTAAGGGTCGGCTTGGTTGGGTGAGGATTTTTCCCGCGAGACGCGGGCCAAGAATTCTTTGATGAGCCGCGCGCCGTCCACGGAGGGCTGGCTGCTCGTCGTTGCATACATCTGCTGGGTGCGCCGGCGTTCATACTTCATGCGCTTGGCCGCCTCGGCCGTGGGCGCATTGGGTAGATCTCCGAACATCAGCTTGTGACCCAGCCCTGGCCACTGTGGGACGAGCGGTCCCTCGACACGCATGGGTTTCAGGGCGAGTCCGGGGCCGGGGTACTTTCCGGGGCCGGTTTTCTGGTTGGTGCTATAGTCAAACTCGCGCAGGGAAGGAAAGAGTCGGATTTTGTCCCGGGCCTTAAGCTGTAACTCGAGTTTGATTTCGGAGCCTTCAGCGGAGAACTCCTGAGTGCTAAGAAATCTGGTCGGGGTACCTGATCCGAATGCCCCCGTGAAGACAGTGGCCATGACCGGCTTGGTGTTCTGGAAAGAACGGCCGCTTAACGTGACGCGATATAGGCCTGGGACGGTCACTTCGAAGTCCGCCATCACGGCTGGGTAGCCACCTTCGCTGAAGACCACGACGCTTCCATCCTCGAGCTTGTGCCAGCTCTTGCCGATGTGCGTGGCGTTACGGCCGTCCCCGAAGCCGATGGTCTTATCGATTTTCTCGGGGGCATCGCCTTTGTTCATCGCGGCACTCAATGCCTGCCGAGCTGCGTCCATGGTGCGCTGCAGGTGTACCGAGGAAAGGTCGAGCGCTTCGCCGACTTTGTCGAAGCCCTGCGCGCGCCCGTCTTCGGGCAGCAGCGGGGCGAGCTCTTCGTTGATGCCAAGGAGGTCGTTCAGCGTCTGCTCAAGTTCGTTA
>JBIILC010000038.1:0-13886 GCA_044232865.1 Opitutales bacterium
CGGAGAGACTCGAGCTCCTGCTTCGCCGCATCCCAGGCGGCATCGGCCTCGGCCGGCGACTTTACGCGGGCGTTGACGATGAGTCGGAGGGTCTGGCGGGCGTTGTCGAAGGCGACCACGCGGTCGACCAGCATGAAGTGGAGGAGGGGGGTGCCGGCCGGATCCTTGGCGGGCTTCGGGACGGTGGGCTCGATGCGATGGACGTATTCGTAGCTGACCATGCCGACCATGCCGCCGACAAAGGGAGGGAGGCCGGGGACTTTGGCGACGCGCAGGCCAGAGAGTTCTTTCTTCACCAGCGTCAATGGATCAGCTGGCGTCGGGATGGTCTCTTTAGAGCCATCTCGGCGGGTGATCTCAGTGCGGTCTTCCCACGCGGTGAGGGTCATCGCCGGGCCCGCGCCGCAGAAACTGTAGCGTCCGAGTTTATCGCCGCCCGTGACGGATTCGAAAAGGAAAGGTGAGCCCAAGGCGCGGAGGCGGGCGTAGACCGATACTGGCGTCTCTAAGTCGGCCATCATGTCGAGGCACACCGGGATGAGGTCGGACTTCTGAGCCAACTGGCGGAAGGTAGCTTGGTCAGGGACAAGGCTCACGCTCTCATTTAGTAGGCATCGGCCCACGGTTGGAAACCATTTAAACCGACTCCAAGCCTAATGCGGCCCAATGCTCGGGCTTATGCCTTGCCCGGTGCGGTCCAGCGACCCCACAGCGAAAGCGGTAGCAGGCGGCCATTGCCTTCCTGTTTCAGGGCCAGTTCGCCAATATCAATCTTACCACCTAGGCCGCGGGTGTTCTCCTCGAGCAGGTTGTGACAAAGGATGGAAGACGCGTCGATGGTGTAGACCGTCAGCAGAATGAACTGGGCCTGCGGGGAGAGGAGTTCGCGGCAGGCGCGCAGGAGCGGGGCGAGGTCGCGTTCGACTTTCCAGAACTCACCGGTGGGACCGCGGCCGAAGGCGGGCGGGTCGAGCATGATGGCTTCGTATTTATTACCGCGCTTCACCTCACGCTTCACGAAGGTCATCGCGTCCTCGATGATCCAGCGGATGGGCTCCTCGGCCATGCCGGAGAGCTCTTGGTTGCGGCGGCCCCAGGCCACGGCGGGCTTGGAGGCGTCGACATGCGTCACATGCCAGCCCGCTTGGGCGGCGCCGAGCGAAGCAGCGCCAGTGTAGCCGAAGAGATTGAGTAGGCGGGGGCGGGGTTCGAGCTTCTGGGGGCGCGCCGCGACCCATTCCCAGTGCGGCGACTGTTCGGCGAAGACGCCGAACTGCTTAGAATTGTCCATGAACCGGAGCTGGAAGCGGAGTTTGCCGAGCTGGGTTTCCCATTCCTTGGGGCAGTTGCCCTTGAGCTTCCAGCGACCTTCACGGCCGCCTTCTTCGTGCTCGGCGACGGCGCGGGCCCATTCGGCGGCGGGGAGGGATTTGCTCCACCAGGCCTTGGGCTCGCTGCGGATCATGCGGACGCCGCCGATCTCCTCGAGTTTGAACCCGTCGCCGGAATCGAGGAGGCGGTGTCCCTCCCAGTCGCTGACTAGTACGCTGATTTCCACGCGGGCATCGTGGCTAACCTGCGGACGGGAGGGAAGCCCGCTTTTGCTCGCCAAAACTTTTTCCGCCCTTCCTCTTGGCGTTGATGACGAGAGAGCTAGCCAGCGCGCGCTGGGAGACAAAGGTCTCCGGCCTCGTCATGCTCACCTCCGACTGGAAGGGTCCGGGCCTGCCGCCGCTCTCCCTGAATCCGCCCGCCCGCCTGACTTTACTCGAGCCGGCCGATGTGCGTGCCTGGGCCCTGCGTTCCGGGCATTGGCTGGAAGCCGGCCGCGTGCACTTCTTTTTCTGGAAGGCCCTCTGCCCGGAGGTCGCCGAGGGTACGGTCAGCGTGGCCGGCCTCTTCAACGATTGGGGCAAGGCCGTCGATATGGAGCGCTGGGTCCTGAATCCGGTCTGCGTCGCCGGCGCCGAAGGCTTCGAACTGAGCGTCGCCGTCGAGGACGTCTTCGGCGCAGCCGACGAGTTCGAATTCAAGTTCCTTCGCGACGGTGGTCGCTGGGTGGAGCCGCCGCACGATGCCGACAATATTCTTCGCTCCGCCTCGAACCATCGCAACCTGATCGTCTCCCGTCGCCGCACTGATAAGCATGTCTTCCGTTTCCATGCTGCGGACGCTGATCCGGCCGCCGCACCGGTACGGATGATCTTCGAGACGCCGGACCTGCTTGAGCTTGGCGATATCCTGGCCTCCGATCCGCTCGATGTGCTCGAGCCACCTGGTAATTTCGGCGCGAGCGTCGGCGGCCGTACAACGCAGTTCCGCGTCTTCGCTCCGCGTGCCCGCGCCGTCGAGGTCAGTTGGCGTAACCCAGCCGGTGGCGCGAGCCACCTCCTCGCGCTCAAGCCCGAAGGCCAGGGTGCCTGGTCGACCACGCATCCGGAAAATCTTACCGGCTCACATTATTGGATCGCCGTCACCTCCAACGATGCTGGCACTCAGGAGCGTTTCGGCGAGACGCAGCTCGTTGACCCTTGGGCGCGGGCGGTCGTCGGTCCGCAGCAGTCTGCTGGCATCATCATCGGGCCGGAATCATTGGCTCCTTTCGTGGACGGCTTCGTGCCTCCGCCGGTCGAAGATCTCGTCATCCTCGAAGGGCATCTGCGCGATCTGCTCGGCCTCGCCGAGGGCGCACCTTGTGCCGGCGGCTACCGCGACCTCGCCCGGTATGTCCGTTCGCAGGGCAATTACCTGCGTGCATTGGGTGTGAACGCCCTTGAACTGCTGCCCTGCGCGGAGTTCGAGCATACAACCGCCGAGGAATATCATTGGGGCTACATGCCCGTCAGTGCGTTCGGCGTCGCCAATCAATATGCTTCTGCGCCGGGCGTGGTCGCCCTTGAGGAGTTCCGCGACCTCGTACGTGCCTGCCATGAGACCGGCCTGGCCGTGATCATGGACGTGGTGCTCAACCATTTCGGTTCGCCCAACGGACTGGGCGCCATCGACGCCCCTTATTATTATCGCGTCGACCCGCAGGGCGAGCTGACGAACTGGAGCGGTTGCGGCAACGACGTGCGCGCCGAAGCGCCGATGTTCAAGCGGCTCGTGCACGCGGCGCTGCGGCATTGGACCGAGACGCTCGGTGTCGACGGCGTGCGCCTCGACCTGGCGGAACTGCTCGGCACGCCGCTGTTGCGTGAGATCGAAGCCGATTTCCGCGTGCGCGCGCCGCACAAGATTCTCATCGCCGAGCCGTGGAGCTTTCGCGGCCATGCGGCCCGTGACCTCGACGACAGTACGTGGACTAGTTGGGATGATGCGTTCCGCGAATTCCTGCCGGCCTACGTCCGCGGGCATGCTAAAGCCGCGGACTTGCTGCATCACGTCGCCGCTTGCGGGATCCGTCCGGCGGCCCGCCTGCGTTACTCGCAGTCACACGATGATATGGCTTGGCTGGATCGCATCACTGAGCGGGCGGGCTCCGACGCGCTCGACCCCGCGCCGAACGATGTCCTGCGCACCCGCATGATGCATGTCATCCTCCTTTGCGCCGCGGGTGTACCCATGCTGTGCGCCGGCCAAGATTTCTTGATGACCAAGCGCGGCGTCGGGAATACGTGGCGCCGCGGGGACCTGAACCAGCTGGACCCCGTTCGCTTGGAGCGTTTCCGGGCCGAGCACGAGTTCGTCGCCCGCCTCGTCGGTTTCCGCCTTTCGGCCGCGGGTGCGGCCATGCGCCCACGCCAGGCGGTCTCGGCTGGCTGGATGCAAGTTACGCATCAAGAGGGCGGCGAGGCCTTCGTCGCGGTCCTCAACACCGATGGAGCCCTCGGAGCCGCCCGTGTGCTTCTGGCCTGCAATCCGCATGACCATGAGGTCAGCCTCGATCTCCCGCGTACCGGAAATTGGACGCCCGTGGTCGTCTCGCCGTTCCCCTCCTGCCTCCATGCGCCTGGGCCCGTTCCGCGAATCGAAGCGGGCAGGGTGGTTTTGCCGCCTTTAGCCTCTGCCGTTTGGTCGGCCGGAGCCTGATGCGCATTCTCGCTTGCCAATAGGGGTCGGCAGGGCCTTTTTCATCCCTTTCCCGCTCCCGCGAGAACCCACTCTTCTATACACCACACCATGGCCACCAAAGTAGCTATTAACGGATTCGGCCGCATCGGCCGTCTCGTCTTCCGCGCCCTCGTCGAACAGGGCCACCTCGGCACGACCTTCGACGTCGTCGCTGTCGGCGATATCGTCCCTGCGGACAACCTCGCCTACCTCCTGAAGTACGACTCCACGCAGGGTCGCTTCAACGGCACCGTCTCCTCCAAGAAGTCCTCCCCGGACAAGCTGGAAGACGACGTTCTCGTCGTGAACGGTAAGGAAATCCTCGTGGTTTCCGCCCGCACCCCGGCCGAACTGCCTTGGAAGGCCCTCGGCGTCCAGGTCGTCATCGAGTCCACCGGTCTCTTCACCGAAGCCGCCAAGGCCAAGGGTCATATCGAAGCCGGCGCTAAGAAGGTCATCATCTCCGCTCCGGCCAAGGATGAAGACATCACCGTCGTCATCGGCGTCAACGACGACAAGTACGACGCGGCTGTCCACCACATCATCTCCAACGCTTCCTGCACCACGAACTGCCTCGCGCCGCTCGTCCACGTGCTGCTGAAGGAAGGCTTCGGCGTCGCCGAAGGCCTGATGACCACCGTCCACGCTTACACCGCTACCCAGAAGACCGTCGACGGTCCGTCCAAGAAGGATTGGAAGGGTGGCCGTTCCGCCGCGATCAACATCATCCCGTCCGCCACCGGTGCCGCCCGCGCCGTCGCGCTCGTGATTCCAGAAGTGAAGGGCAAGCTGACTGGCATGGCCTTCCGCGTGCCGACCCCGACCGTCTCGGTCGTCGATCTCACCGTCAAGACCGTCAAGGAAACCTCTCTCGCCGAAATCAAGGCCGCCCTCAAGAAGGCGTCTGAGACCTACATGAAGGGCATCCTGGCCTACACCGACGAAGAAGTGGTCTCCTCCGACTTCATCCACGATAAGAGCTCGTCGATCTTCGACGCCGGCTCTTCGATCGAGCTGAACAAGAACTTCTTCAAGCTCATCAGCTGGTACGACAACGAGTGGGGTTACTCCAATCGCGTCGTCGAGCTCCTGGGCAAGGTCACGGCCAAGCTCTAAGCCGCGCTTAGATTCCTCTGCGACAGGCGGCCCATCCGGGTCGCCTGTCTTGTTTTAGGCCCCCGGCGGGGTGGGGGTGGGCGGTTACGAGGGTTTGCGAGGCCGCGGGCGGTTTGTTCTTCCCACGCTTGGCCTTACGCCTTTCTCTGCTCCTTTCACCATCATGCCTGCTCCTACCCTCCGCGAACTCGGCTCCGTCAAAGGCCAGCGTGTCCTCGTCCGTGTCGACTTCAACGTCCCCCAGGACAAGAAGACCGGCGCCATCACGAATACCCAGCGGATCGCCGCGGCCCTGCCGACGATCAAGTTCCTGCTCGAAGGTGGCGCCTCCTTGGTGCTCATGTCCCACCTCGGCCGTCCGGACGGTAAGGTTGTCGAGAAATTCTCCCTCCGCCCCATCGCCGTCGAGCTCGAGAAGCTTCTCGGCCAGCCGGTGAAGTTCGTCGCCGCCTGCGTGGGCGCCGAAGCCGAAGCCGCCGCCAAGGCCCTCCAGCCCGGCGAAATCCTGCTCCTTGAAAACCTCCGCTTCCACATCGAGGAAGAGGGTAAGGTGAAGCTCGAAGACGGTACCAGCCAGAAGGCTGACCCAGCTAAAGTGGCTGAATTCAGGGCCTCTCTCTCCCGTCTGGGCGACGTCTACGTGAACGACGCTTTCGGCACTGCGCACCGTGCTCACTCCTCGATGGTCGGCGTCAGCCTGGCTCGCAAGGCCGCTGGTTTCCTCCTCGAAGCTGAGCTCAAGGCCTTCGACACTGTGTTGAACAATCCTCAGCGCCCGCTCCTCGCCATCCTCGGCGGCGCCAAGATCGCCGACAAGATTCCGCTCATCCGTAACCTCATCGAGAAGGCCGACGAGATTATCATCGGTGGTGGCATGGCTTACACCTTCCGCAAGATCTGCAACGGCATGGAAATCGGCAATTCCCTCTACGACGCCGAAGGCGCCAAGATCGTCCAGGAGCTGCTCGACAAGGCCAAGGCCCGCGGCGTGAAGGTCACCCTTCCGGTCGACTTCCTCTGCGGCGACAAGTTCTCCCCTGATTCCAACACCCAGCCTGCCACCATGCAGTCCGGTATTCCTGCTGGTTGGGAAGGCATGGATTGCGGTCCTGAGTCCATCAAGCTGTACGAGGCCGCTATCGGCCGCGCAGGCACGGTGGTCTGGAATGGCCCCTGCGGTGTCTTTGAATTCGAAAAGTTCGCCGTCGGCTCCAAGGCCATGGCGGCGGCAGTGGCCAAGGCCACGGACCGCGGCGCAATCACCATCGTCGGCGGCGGCGACACCGCCACGGCCGCCAAGAAATTCGGCGTCGATACCAAGGTGTCGCATTGCTCGACTGGCGGCGGCGCTTCCCTCGAATACCTCGAAGGCAAGGTCCTCCCCGGCGTCGCGGCCCTTTCGGCCTGAACCTCGCCTAACCCCCGCCCACAGACTCTCAAACACACACCCATGTCCAAACGCACTCCCCTCATCGCCGGTAACTGGAAGATGAACAAGACCGCCACCGAAGCCACCGACCTCGTTAAGGCCATCGCCGCCGCTGTCGGCACCGAATCGGCGGTCCAGATTGTCCTTTGCCCGCCCTTCACTGCGCTCTCCGCGGTCTGCGCTACCGCCGAAGGCACTCACCTCGCCGTGGGCGCCCAGAACATGCACGACAAGACCCACGGCGCCTTCACGGGCGAAGTCTCGGCCGCCATGCTCCGCGACCTGCACGTCACGCACGTGATCCTCGGCCACAGCGAGCGCCGGGCGATCTTCGGCGAAGACGACGCCTTCATCAATCGCAAGGTCAACGCCGCCCTCGCCGCATCTCTTAAGCCCATCCTCTGTGTGGGCGAGCTGCTCGCCGAGCGCGAAGCCGGCACCACGAACGCCGTGGTGAAGCGCCAGGTTGAGCTCGGTCTCGCTGGGGTCCCTGCAGGTAAGGCGGAACAGGTCATCATCGCCTACGAACCCGTCTGGGCGATCGGTACCGGCAAGACCGCCACCCCGGCCATGGCCCAGGAAGTCCACGCCTTCATCCGCTCGCTGCTCGTCTCCCAGTTCGGCGCCGAGACCGCGGGCCGCGTTCGCATCCTCTACGGCGGATCCATGAAGCCCGATAACGCCGATGCCCTGCTCGCTGAGCATGACATCGATGGCGGCCTGATTGGTGGCGCTTCCCTTGAGGCCAAGAGCTTCGTCGACCTCGTCCAGAGCGCCGCGAAGTCCTTGACCCACTAAGTCGGAGCCGATCGACCCTAGGCCAGCGAATGGATTAGCCCCACTGGGGCTTTCCTTTCGCTGGCCTAATAGTTTGGAAAGGGCCCAATGGCGGGCAGGGGAGGGCTTTAATGAACTAAAACAATCAATAGTATGTAAGTGTATCACCATTAATGTTTTATGATGTTAATTTACACCCAATTCACAGGTTCTTAGGGGTTCTGTTCCCAGACTACCCATGAAAAGCGACTAAAACCGCTTAAATTTGGGTTGCGAAGGGGTTCCGCCTTTCGTGCTTCTTCGGTCAAAAAACCCGCCAATCCATTCGTCTGAACGCGATGCGCAAACTCCTCGATTTCCTTAACCGCCCGGCCCCCCGCGGCAACTTCTTCGCCCGGGCCGTCAACGCCGCCCCGTTCCAGATCCTCGTCTGCCTGCTTATCACGGCCGTGGTCGTCGCCGCCGCGGTCAACGAGTACGCCACGAACAAGTATCTGAACGTCGGATACACGCCGGATCAGCCCGTCGCGTTCGACCACTCCTTCCATGCCGGCCCCGATTCCGTCCTCGGTCTCGATTGCCTCTACTGCCACAACTTCGTCGACAAGTCTTCGCATTCCAACGTCCCGACGACCGGCACCTGCTGGAACTGCCATAGCCAGGTGAAGCCCGACAGCCCCGCGCTCGCGCTCGTGAAGAAGAGTGTGGAAACCGGCGAAGCGATTCGCTGGGTCAAAGTGCACAAGGTGCCTGACTACGTTTACTTCAATCACGCTGTGCACGTGAACCGCGGCGTGAGCTGCGTTGAGTGCCATGGTCGTATCGACCAGCAGGTCGTCGTCGGCCAGCAGAAGTCGCTCAACATGTCCTTCTGCCTCGATTGCCACCGCAATCCCGAGCAGTTCCTGCGTCCCGTCGACAAGGTCACCGACCTCGCCTACAAGGCCGCTTCGCCTGCTGCGCAGACCGCGGACGGAACGAAGTTCGTCCACGACTGGAAGGTCAATCCGCCCCAAAGCTGCTCGGGCTGCCACCGCTAATCCCTCACTTCTTTTCCGATGAGCAAGAAAGTCTTTGAACACCCTGCGGTCCAGCCCGGCGAGCCGACCGGCCCCTCTTACTGGCGCAGCCTCGACGAGCGCAACAAGTCGCCCGAGTTCCGCACCCGCGCCGAACGTGAGTTCGTCGAAGGCGCCGCCGCCATCACCAGCGTCGAGCGTCGCGAGTTCCTGATGCTCATGGGCGCTTCCTTCGGCCTCGCGGGTCTTGGTCTCGCTGGTTGCCGTGAGCCCCGCAACCACACGCTCCCCTACGCCAAGCAGCCTGAGAACACGATTCCTGGCGTCGCCACGTACTACGCTTCCTCTTTCCCTGGCGAGTTCGCCAATCAGCCGATCCTCGTCGAGACGCACCAGCACCGCCCGACCAAGATCGAAGGTAACCCGAGCCACCGCGCCAACGGCGGAGCTTCTTCGAAGTTCGCTCAAGCGAGCGTGCTCGACATGTACGATCCAGACCGCGCGCAGGCTTCCGTCGCCGCCGATGGCTCCGTGCTTTCCGTCGCCGCCGCCCGTGCGTTCGTGCTCGGTCTCGCTACCGCCTCCAAGGCCGACGCCGGCGCCGGCCTCGCCTTCCTCGCCCGTCCGTCCACTTCGCCGACTCGCGCTCGTCTCGTCGCTGGCCTCAAGGCCGCCTACCCGAAGGCTCGCTGGGTCGAATACACGCCGGTCTCTCAGGATCGCGCCCACTCCGTCCTCGGCGCCCGCGCGCTGCCGGATTACGCCAAGGCCCGTCGCGTGCTGAGCCTCGACCGCGATTTCCTCGGGGCGCATGACGCGACCATCGAAGACACCCGCGCTTATTCCTCCGCTCGCCGTGCCGACACGGCCGAGCAGGCCGACAAGATGACACGTCTCTACGTCGTCGAATCGACCTTCTCGCTGACTGGCGCCGCCGCCGATCACCGTCTCCGCGCCTCTTCCTCGCACATCTCCGGCCTCGCGATTCTCTTCGCCGCCGAAGTCCTCGCGCAGACGGGCAACGCCTCTGCCGCTTCCCTCAAGGGCAAGGTCTCCGGCATCAACGTCGAGGCCAAGTGGGTCACCGAATGCGCCGCCGACCTCGTGAAGGCCAAGGGCGAAGCCCTCATTGTTGCCGGGGATCATCTGTCCGCCGACGCGCACCGCGCCGTCTTCCTCGCGAACCAGGCCCTCGGTGCCTCCGTCAAGTATGTCGCTGCTCCGGCTCCCTCGTCGCTGACGATCGCCGCCCTCGCCGCCAAGCCGGCCGAGACCCTCGTCATCCTCGGTGGCAACCCTGTTTACGATGCTCCGTCCGACGTCGACTTCGGCGCCGCCATCAAGTCCGCCAAGAAAGTCGTCCGTCTCGGTTATCACGGTGCCTCTTTCGATGAGACTTCCGCCGCCGTGAAGGCTGCCGGCGGTACGTTCCTCGCCACTTCGCATTATCTCGAGAGCTGGTCCGACGGACGCACCCTCAGCGGCGTCTACGTCCCGGTTCAGCCGATGATCGACCCGCTGTTCGCAACGGTCACCGAGCTCGACGTCCTCGCTCCGTTCACCGGTTCCGACAAGGGTTCGCACGCGCTCGTGCGTGAGACCTTCAACTCGCTGTCGAAGAATGCTTCTGATGAAGCCTTCGCTGCCTGGCTCGCCGAAGGCGTCCTCGCCGGTTCTGCCTTCGCCGCCGCCACGCCCGCCATCGGCGCCGAGCAGATCAAGGCCTTCGCCGCTCCGGCCCTTTCGTTCGATTCCCTCGAAGTCCGTCTCCTGCCGAGCGTCCACTCGGGCGACGGCCAGTACGCCAACAACGGTTGGCTCGCCGAGGCTCCGGATCCCATGTCCAAGACGGTCTGGGAAAACGTGATCCTCGTCAGCCCCAAGTTCGCCGCCAAGCTCGCCATCGAGCCGACGGAAGCGCTTATCAATAAGATCGGTGGTGAAACCGACTTCCTGCACACCGGCGCCCTGAACCGTAATATCAATCAGCTCATCGACGGCCGTCTCATCTGCCGCGTCGCCACGCTGACCCTCGGCGATAAGACTGTCACTGGTCCGGTCTTCATCATGCCGGGCATGGCGGATTACACCGTCGGCCTGCAGCTCGGCTTTGGTCGCCGCGTCGCCGGTCGTATCGCTACGCGCGTCGACGAACGCCTCGCTGGCCGCATCACCGGCAATGGCTTCGACACCTATCCTTTCGTCACCGCCTCCGCTCCTGCCGTCCGGACGGGCGTGAAGCTCACCCTCACCGGCGCCACCGTGGCGGTCTGCAACATGCAGGACCATTGGTCCATGGAAGGCCGCGACATCGTTCGCGAAGGTAATGTCGAGGATCTTAAGAAGAACGAGAATTTCGCTAAGCTCGGCATCGATGGCCACGCACCAGCCGTCTACGGCAAGGATGGCAACATGGCCCCGGCCGCCAAGGCCATTACCACGCCGCGCGGTAATTCCGCCTACGAGCACCCGGCCCACGCCGTTGCTCCGAATGTCGCCGTCTGGAAGGGCCACGAAGACAAGTTCCCCGCACTCCAGCAGTGGGGCATGTCGATCGACCTCAACACTTGCACGGGTTGCAACGCCTGCGTGACGGCCTGCCAGTCCGAGAACAACATCCCCATCGTCGGCCGCGAGCAGGTGCTCAAGGGACGTAACATGCACTGGATTCGCCTGGACCGCTATTTCTTCGATGGCCGTGCGGCCGCGGGTAACGCGATCCCTGAAGACCCTCAGGTCACTTTCATGGGTGTCGCCTGTCAGCATTGCGAAACCGCCCCTTGCGAGACCGTCTGCCCCGCCAACGCCACTGTGCACGACGACCAGGGCCTCAACACCATGGCGTACAACCGTTGCATCGGTACCCGCTATTGCGCGAACAACTGTCCTTATAAGGTCCGTCGCTTCAACTTCCTCGACTTCAACAAGCGTGTCGACGGCCACTACTACGAAGGTCCGCTCGGACCGGAGAAGACCGTTAAAGATCCGGCCGACCTGCCGCAGCTGCAGAAGAACCCTGACGTCTCCGTGCGTATGCGCGGCGTCATGGAAAAGTGCACCTACTGCGTCCAGCGCATTCAGGAAGCTAAGATCCAGGCCAAGGTCCGCGCCCGCGATAATTCGCCTGACATCAATGTCCGTGACGGCGTCATCCAGGTCGCCTGCCAGCAGGCCTGTCCGGCCGGAGCGATCGAGTTCGGCGATATCACCGACCCGAAGTCCCGCGTCGCCAAGGCCAAGGCCTCGACCCGTTCCTACGGCGCGCTGACCTACCTCAACACCCGTCCGCGCACGACCTACCAGGCCAAGCTGCGCAACCTCAACCTCCGGATGCCTGGCGCCAACCTCGTCCCGCTTTCCCGTCTCGAGATGGATGGCCGCGCTTCGCACGGTGCACCCGCGCACGGCGATGCCCACGCAAAGCCCGCCCACGGTGCCGAGCATCACGCCAAATAATCCTTAAACGACTACCCGTCCCATGGCTCACGCCCACGACAGCTCTTCCGAGCGCCCCGCGATCCTCGATAAGGTTCGCCCAGCCGAGCTTCCGCGCTCCCCGCTGATTCTCAACAATCGCGGCTTCCACTGGATCACCGAGAAGGTCTGCGGCATCGTCGAGGAAGAGACTCCGCTCTGGTGGAAGATCATGTTCGGCGTCGCGCTCTTCGTCGCGTCGTTCACGTTCATCGGCCTCGGCTACCTCGTCGCGACCGGCACTGGCACCTGGGGCCTCCGTTCGCCCGTGGGTTGGGGTTGGGCCATCGTTAACTTCGTGTTCTGGGTCGGCATCGGCCACGCTGGTACGCTGATCTCGGCGATCCTCTGCCTCCTCCGCCAGAAGTGGCGCACGTCCATCAATCGCGCCGCCGAGGCCATGACCATCTTCGCGGTCTGTTGCGCCGGCCTCTTCCCGCTCTTTCACGTCGGACGCGTCTGGTTCGGCTGGTGGCTCCTGCCTCTGCCTAACCAGAATGGTATCTGGCCGCAGTTCCGCTCCCCGCTCGAGTGGGACGTCTTCGCGGTCTCGACCTACTTCACCGTTTCCACGCTTTTCTGGTACATGGGTATGATCCCGGACCTCGGCGTCATCCGCGATCGTGCCACGACCTGGTGGCGCAAGGCTTTCTACAGCCTGCTGGCCATGGGCTGGCGCGGCGGTAACCGCCAGTGGTCCAACTTCGAGATGGCGTACCTGCTTCTCGCGGGCCTTTCGACGCCCCTCGTGCTTTCCGTGCACACCATCGTCTCGTTCGACTTCGCCGTGTCGAACGTCCCCGGTTGGCACACGACCATCTTCCCCCCGTACTTCGTCGCCGGCGCCATCTTCTCCGGCTTCGCGATGGTGCTGACCCTGATGCTACCCCTGCGCGCGATCTATCGCCTGCATGACGTCATCAACCAGTACCACATCGACAACATGTGTAAGATCATCTTGGCCACGGGCACGATGGTCGGCTACGCGTACGCCACCGAGTTCTTCATCGCAGCCTACTCCGGTAACGCCTTCGAGAAGTTCGCCTTCGTGAACCGCGCCTTCGGCCAATATGCTTGGGCCTATTGGATCATGGTGTCCTGTAACGTGATCACCCCGCAACTCTTCTGGTTCAAGAAGGTCCGCGAGAACCATTCCCTCGTCTGGATTATCTGCCTCTTCGTCAACGTCGGCATGTGGTTCGAGCGCTTCGTGATCACCGTCACCTCGCTCGCCAACGACTACCTGCCGTCCAGCTGGGGTTACTACAGCCCGACAATCGTCGATATCTTCACGTTCTTCGGCACCTTCGGCTTCTTCTCGGTCCTCTTCCTTCTCTTCATCCGCTTCCTTCCGCTGCTCCCGATGGCTGAATTGAAGATGGTCGCGCCGCAGGCCGACCCCCATGCCCACTGATCTCCGCCGCCCAACGACCATGAACGAACGTAACGAACGCATCCACGGCGTGGCCTGCACCTTCCGCAAGGTCTCCGACGTGTTTCACGCCGCCGAGAAGGTGCGCGATGCCGGCTGGAAGAACTGGGACGTACACACGCCTTTCCCGATCCACGGTATGGACCAGGCCATGGGTCTGCCTCGCTCCCCCGTCCCGCGCCTGACCCTGCTGGGCGGCGTCACTGGCTTCATCACCGGCTGTCTCCTTACCTGGTACATGAACTCTTACGACTATCCGCTGATCGTCGGCGGTAAGCCCTACTGGAGCGTAATCTTCCCGTTCCCCATCATCTACGAGTGCACGATCCTGTTGGCTGCCTTCGGCACCTTCTTCGGGCAGTTCATCTTCAACCGCCTGCCGCGTCACAATCACCCGCTCTTCGACCTCCCGAACTTCGCCCGCATCTCGGACGACACGTTCATGATCGTCCTCGAGGCCCGTGACCCGCAGTTCCATCTCGATGAGTCGCGCAACTTCCTCCAGTCGCTCGGCGGCCAGGAGATCATCGTCATCCGCGACTAATCCGTACCCATGAGCCGCTATCTCGCATTCCTCGCCATCGCT
>JBIILC010000119.1:0-3860 GCA_044232865.1 Opitutales bacterium
CGCTCGTCGAGAACTGGCGCCGCGAAGCCCGCCGCTTCACCCCTTCGCTCAAGGTCCTCGCCCACCACGGCCAGAACCGCTTCACCGCGCAGGAATACCTGCAGCGCTTCGATCTCGTCATCACCTCCTACGGCACGCTTTCCCGCGACATTGCGGCGTTCTCGCTCATCACCTGGGGCGCCGCGATCTGCGACGAAGGCCAGAATATCAAGAACTCCCGCGCCCAGGCCGCCAAGGCGGTCAAGCAGCTCGTCGCGAAGGGTCGCTACATCCTCACCGGCACGCCGGTGGAGAACTCACTCGAAGACCTGCGCTCACTCTTCGGTTTCCTGATGCCGGGCTACCTACCCAAGCCCGAGGAACGCATTCAAGCCGAAGAACGAAAGTGGCATGACGACCGTCTCTTGCAGATGGCCGCCCCTTACATCCTGCGCCGCTCCAAGATTGCCGTCGCCCCTGAGTTGCCCGCCAAGATCGAGCAGATCGTCTACTGCGACTTCGAGGACAACCAAAAGAAAATTTACGACGAGTACCTTGAGTCCACGCGCAAGGAAATCTTCGAGATGGAAATGGGCGGGGCCACGCAAGCCCGCATCCAGATGGCGGCCTTCAACCAACTCCTCCGCCTCCGTCAAATCTGCGCCGACCCGCGCATCCTCGATCCGAAGATGGAAGAAGCCGACTCGGCGAAGCTGCAGGCCTTCCTCGAGCTCGTCGAAGAATCCAAGGACGCCGGCCACCGCATGCTGGTCTTCTCGACATTCGTCACCGCACTGCAACTCCTCAAGACAGCCCTCGAGGACCGCGACATCCCCTACTGCTACCTCGACGGCTCCACCAAGGACCGCCAAGGCGTGTGCGACACCTTTAATTCCACCCCCACGATCCCGGTCATGCTCATGTCGCTCAAGGCGGGCGGCACGGGTCTCAATCTGACGGGAGCTGATACGGTCATCCATTTCGACCCTTGGTGGAACCCCGCCGCCGAAGCCCAGGCCACGGACCGTGCCCACCGCATCGGCCAAACCCGTACGGTCACCAGCATCAAACTGATTGCTTCCGGAACCATCGAAGAACGCGTCATGGAGCTGCAAAAGTCCAAGTCTGAGATGTTGCGTAAGCTCCTGACCGAATCAGACTCCGTTTCGTCTGGCCTCAGCCTTGACGTCATCAAGGACCTCCTCCGCAAGGACTAACCTCATGCTTTCCACCCTCATTCGACGCAACAAGCCCAGGAGCGAGATGTCGTTCATGGAGCACCTCGACGACCTACGCATCTCGCTGATCCGGGTCGTCACCGTCTTCGCCATCGGCATGGTCACCGCCCTCGTCTTCTATCGCGAGACGCCTGCCCTGCTGAACATGCCGCTCGAATGGGCCAAGCACCCGGAAACGTCCCCGCTCGCCTTCGCTTTAAGCCAGCCCGGAGAAGGACTCGTGAACATGGGAGAGCTCAAGGAGTTTACCTTCATGGGCGTCTGGAAAGTCCTCATGTACGCTGGCTTTGGCGTCGGCGTCGCCGTCGCTTCCCCGGTCTTCCTTTACGAGACCGCCCGTTTCGTCGGCCCAGCGCTCACAGATCGGGAAAAGAGCGGACTCGTTCCCTTCTGCGGCGCTGCCCTTATCCTCTTCCTCATGGGAGCCGCCCTGGCGTTCTATTGGCTCAGTCCGATGTCGATCCAGATTTGGCAGCACTTCGCCGAAGGCATGAAGATGGAGGTCACCTGGCAGGCTTCGGACTACTATGCTTTCGTGGTCATGATGTGCCTGCTGACGGGCCTGACGTTCCAATTCCCCCTCGCGCTCATCGTCCTCATGTGGCTCGAACTCGTTCGGCCCAAGACGCTGCTCAAGTCTTGGCGCGGCATGCTGGTCGGCATCATGCTGTTGGTTGCGCTCATCACCCCGATCGCCGAACCCATCTCACTCCTTGTGATGACCGGGGTGCTGTTCAGTTTCTACCTCGCCGCCGTCGCGGTCGGCACTGTGATTGTCCGACGCAAACGCGTCGCCCGCGGCGATAAGCCTGACCCGGAAGACGACGATCTCCCGGACGACGATGAGGATGACTCCTCCTATCAAGAAGAGTCCCGTCCGAAGCCCCGTAAGCCTGTGACCCCTTCCGACAGCAGCTCGGCTCCGGCCAAGCCCAAGTCCACGCCGCCTCCCGTGGAGGGCGACCTTTCCTCCCTCGACTAATCCCATGATCAAGCGACTGCTTCTCATCCTCCTAGCTTCCGCCGCCTCGGCTTCGGCTCAGACGACCGCCTTCGGCACGAAAGCCACCGCGAACGCGGCGACACCGGCCGAGGCCGATGCCACCGCGCCCGCCACCAAGGGCGCATCGAAAGCGGTCGAAGAAGAAGACGACAACTCCATCGTCATCACTCCCTTCCGCTCCCTCACCCCACCCGAAGCCAAGACGAGCCGCACATTCCAACTCTCCAAGGTCAATAAACTCGGCTTCACGGAGACGACCAAGGAACTGCAGCGCCTCTACTCGGCCTTCGCCACCCAGCGCATCATCGACGGCTCCCCGTCCGGCTCGAGCAAAGCCACTGGCTATCTCGCGACGGTGAACTACTCGCTCGTCCAGGATCTGGGCGACAACCGCTTCCTCGCCAAGGCCGCTTGGCCTGCCGCCGGCCCCAACGAAGCGCTCGCGGCCGGCGCCGATACGATGGCCGTGCTCCTCCTCGACAAGCCCGCCAAGGTCGGCGACACGGGCAAGATCACGGGCATGCACGTCGGCACCGTCGCCCTGCGCTTCACCGCCAACTACGCGCCCCTCACGGGCAAGCGCTTCACGCTCCGTCGCGAAGCTTTCGTGGAATGCGCCACGCTCGAGGACTCCCCCGCCGGCCTCCAGAAATTCGTGGAAGCGGTCATCGCCGGCGCCGAGATGAGCGCCACGACCAACGAGCAGATTCCTTGCAAGAAGTGTGGTGGCGTCGGCTTCACCCGCGAAGCCCAGAAGGGCCAGCTGCTCGATAAGCGCATCCCCTGCGCCGAGTGCGTTAGCAGCGGCAAGGTGATCATCTCGGTCGAGACGAAGTTCATCCCCTGAGCCCGCCCTAAGGGTCGCTCCCCCGCATCCTGCGCTTGCGCAAGGGCTTTTTCACCCGCACATTGCGGCGTGTCCTCCCCGTTGCACGCCGGCCTTGAAGCCCACTTCGCGGCGCTCGAATATTTCCTCGCGGCGCAGGAACTCGTGTTCGAACCAGAAGTGCGCCCGATGGTCCGGGACGTGCTCGCCCACCCGGGTAAACGCCTCCGTCCTTTGCTCGCGTTCAGCTCCGGCGCGGGCGGCCCTCCTCCCGACGCCTTAGTTCGCGGTGCCGGCATCATCGAGCTGGTTCACCTCGCTACGCTCGTCCACGACGACGTCCTGGATGGCGCCGACACCCGCCACGGCAGTGACACCCCTAATCGCACCCACGGCGCCCACGCGGCCGTGCTCTTCGGCGATGCCCTCTTCGCCCACGCCCTCGTCCTCGCCGCCGACCACCCGACGCCGGAACTCTGCCGCATTGTCGCCCGCGCCTCCCGCGAGGTCTGCTCGGGCGAAGTCTGCCAGACGTTCTCTCGCGGCCACGACGACCTTTCCCTCGAAGATTATTACCGCCACATCCGCCTGAAGACGGCCGAGCTCTTCGAAGGTGCCTGCCAAGCCGGCGCCCTCCTGGCAGGCCGCCCACCCGAACACATCGCCGCCTGCTCCCTCTTCGGACGTCATCTCGGCATCGCCTACCAGATCTACGACGACCTAGTCGACCTGCTGCAGGACGATACCAAGGCCGGCAAGACCCTCGGTACCGACGCCGCCAGCGGCAAGCTGACCTTGCCGATGCTGCTCGAGC
>JBIILC010000120.1:0-3841 GCA_044232865.1 Opitutales bacterium
AGCAGCGAGCAGTGGGATATCCTGCCGGCGCAGGAACGCCGACGTAGCTCCGAAGCGCAGCGCTTCTTCGCCTATACGCTCGTCCCACGCCTGCCCGGCAAGCTACTCACGCCGGCGATTCGCTTCTCGACCTTCGATCCGCTGACGAAGCAATACGCCCGGATCGAGTTCAAGCCCATCGAAGTCACCGTCACCGGTAACGCCCCGGCAAAAGTCGATCTCATCACCGCCGACCCCGCGGCACCTGCTGACCTGAAGAAGAAAACCGTGACGGGCTTAGCCCCACCGGAACCGCGCCGCACCTCCGCGCTCTTTGTCGGCGCGTCTTCCACGGCGCTCGCGGCTTCGCCGGCTTTCTGGTCGGGAAATGTATTCCTGGTGATACTCCTCCTCCTGCTGACCGGGTTGGTGTTCACTCTCGGATACTTGGCGGCCCACCCAGAAATCCGTATCCGCCGTCGCGCCCGCGCGATCCTGCGCACTTCGCTCACCGCCGCCGCTACCGCTCACCGCCAAGGCGATCACCACGCCTTCGCCCTATCCGTCGCCCGCGCCCTGCAGGTCGGCAGCGCGGCGCTGCTAGGTGCCGAAGAAGCCGCGATGACCCAGAGCGACGTTGAACGAGCGCTCCCAGGCGCCAACCGCCCCTTGCTCGACGGTCTCTTCATTCGGGCCTACGGCGAACGCTTCGCCGCGGGTGCTCCGGACGCACCCATCGACCACGACGCCGCCCAGGCGCTCGTGCGCCGACTACTCGCCCTGCTATGAGAATCCTCGCCAGCCTGCTCCTCTGCTGGGTGACATCGCTCGCGGCCGCCGAGGACCGCGCGATTTCCGCCGCGGAGACCGCCTATGCCAAAGGTGATTATGCAACCGCCGTTGAAAAATGGTCGGAGGAAGCCCTCAAGGAAGGCGTCACCGCCGGCCGACTATCTGCGCTCGGCAACGCCGAATGGCGACTGGGGCGCAAGGGACGCGCGATGGTCTGCTGGGAACGGGCGTTACTGCTGGACCCCTTTGATCCCGTCGCGCTCGCAGGTATCCGCCATGCGCTCAACGCCGGCGGCACCGAACGCCCCGCGTTCACCTGGACCGAGAACTATGCGGCGTTCCTGACCGCCGATGTGTGGCTCATCCTCGCCACCCTCTCCTTCTGGATCGCCTTCTTGTGCATCGTCGTCCCGCGCCTCCGCCGCCGTCCCGCGAGCGAAGGCAATCACCGCGCCCGCGTGATCTCGCTGACCCTGCTCGTACTCTGCATCCCCGGACTCTGGGGCTGCCGCGTACTTTCCGCCCGGGCCGTCGTCCGCAAGACCGAGATCTCACTGCGGCTCACACCGACTCAGTTCGGCGAACCCCTGAACAGCGTCGCCGAGGGCGACGTCGTCCGGACCGGCCGTCCCTTCAACGGACATGTCCGCGTGACCACCGCCGACGGCAAGACCGGCTGGCTGCGCGCCGGCGAGATTGAGACCGTCCGCGGCGCAGGACTCCCGGCCGACCTGGACCAGAAGGCGGCACCCTGAGCCTTTCGCCTTGGAGTGCGGGGCCGGCTCGGCTTGGATGCTGACGTGCGCCTCCTCGACCGCCACGTCCTGACCGAAACCGCCGTCGCCGGCGGGGCCGCCACGGGCGCGTTCGTGTTCGTGTTGGTCGCAGGCAATATCCTTTCGCAGGTCTCGGGCGCGATTGCCAGCGGGCGCGTCAGTGGCTGGGAGGGACTCGAACTCGTCGGCCTGCTGGTCCCCGGCGTGCTCCCGTATGCGCTGCCGCTCGGCCTTCTCACCGGCGTACTCATCGCGTTCGGGCGCATGAGCTCCCAGCAGGAACTCACGGCCATGAAGGCTAGCGGGCGCAGCCTCGGACGCATTGCCCGCCCGGCCCTCCTCCTCGCTGGCATACTTGCGTTGCTTTCCGCGTGGCTCAATCTCGAGATCGCCCCTTCCGCCAACACTGAGTATCGGCGCCTGCTGCTGGGATCGGCCAAGGATAATCCCGCTTCGGTCATCGTGCCCGGTAAACTCAACCGGCAGTTTCCCGGCATGGTGATCCGCGCCGCCGAACGCGATGGCGAGGTTCTCCGGGACTTCTGGCTCTGGAGCGTCGATGAACGCGGCCGCCTCACGCAGACCGTCCATGCCCGCGAAGCGCGCCTCGCTCCTAGCCTCAACAGCAAGGGCGAAGGCATCCTTCGGGTCGAGCTAACCGACGCCCGCCTCGAGAAACGTCAGCCCGGTGACGAGACCTTCGCCAGCCCCTCCTCGTTCATCCAAGCCCGGACGACCTCTCTCGAGTTCGCGGCTTCGGGCGTCTTCAAGGACGGAGATAACTTCCAGCGCAAGCTCCGCTGGCTCACCACCTCGGAACTCCTCGATGCCATGGATAAAGGCTGGCAAGTGGCGCCGAACGCCACGCGCAAGGAGAAGGAGCAAGGGCAAATGCTGGCGACGACGCAGTTGATGTCGCACCTCGCCAGTGCCTTCTCGGTCTTCTCGCTCGCCTTCCTCGCAGTACCGCTGGCCGTGCGCGTCGGCCGCTCCGAGACGTTCGTCAACGCAGCCATCGCCCTCGGCATCGCCCTTTCCTATTATTTACTCACCTCAATGGCCGCCTACGTGAAGGACCCGGACCTAAGGCCCGACCTGTTGATCTGGCTGCCGAACGTCGTGGTCGTCGGCCTGGCTTGGACTCTTCTGCGCCGCGCCTCGCGCCACTGAGTCTGCTCAGCGGTCGCGCTGGTACCACGCAAAGAAGGCATACGCCATGCAACCGAGGGCAAAGACCTCATTGAAGCCCTTCATGACGACCGCGCCCATGATCATGTCAGCCGAAGCGGAGAGCTCGCTGATCCGCGGGGCGAGCCGGTAGGTCTCGTAGATGGGGTGGTCGCCGAAGATCAGCACGGCCCAGATGGGTAGGTCGGCGATCATCAAGGCGAAACAGTAGAACATCGCTTGGCCGTAGCCGATGCGCGGCAGCTGGGCTGACATCGAGAACAGCGGCCAAACCATCAGGATGGCGGGGAGGAACATCGACCAGTGCTCGAGCACGTGGAGCGGGCGGCTGCGCAGCGCGGCCTCATAGAGCTCCGGGAAGTGCCACATCGAGAAGCACATCGTAAAGATCAGCCCGCCGGTGATCGGGTGCGTGAGCACGCGCAGGGCGCGAGCCAGGCGCGGCCGGCCTCCAAGCAGGAAACCATCGATGAATTCCGGGGGCAGGCCCGTGACGATGAGGGGCGCGGAGATATAGATCAGCAGCATGTGCTGCAGCATGTGCGCCCAGAACAGGAAGCTTTCGCCCAGTTGGTCCAAGGGTGAGCCGACGGCAACGTAAGCGACGAGCACGCCGAGATGAAAGCGGACCGCATACCAAACGGGATACTCCGTCCGACCGGGCAGGAAACGCGATCGGAACGGACCGCACATCAGCGCGTGTGCCCAACACGCTCCCACGACCAGGAGCAGAAGCAGCGGCTCCGTGTGCCAGTGGAGGGGGATACTCATCCCTTTCATATGAAGCCGAGGTCGGCTGACCCGCAAGCGTGGGCACGAAAAAGGCCTCCGCTCGAGCGGAGGCCTTCATCAGGCAATCGGCGACGATTTTAGCTAAACCAGCGAGTGTCGATACGGTCGACGGAGAACAACATGATCATCGCGGCATAGGTCGCAAACGCGAGCGCCAGGCCAGCGAAGAAGCACCAGAAGAGCAGGCGCTTGTCGTAGATCAGGTGCATGAACCACAGGATGACCGCGAAGAACTTCCCCGCGGACATGAGGGTCAGGATCGTGAGGATGGCGGCGACGGGGATGGGCAGGAAGATCAGCACGATCTCGGCGCC
>JBIILC010000121.1:0-3810 GCA_044232865.1 Opitutales bacterium
AGAGGGAAGAGACGCCCTTGGGGAGGGCGTAAAGGGCGGCGATTTCTTTGGGTGTCAGGACGCGATTCCAAGCGGCCACGTCATCGAGGTCGCCGACGTACGCGGCGCCCAGGACCAGTTTCGGGGAGGACGGATTCCAGCCGAAGGTCAGGTCATGTCCGAGGATTGAGCCGACGGGCCGGCCATCAACGTACAGATGAGCCTTTGACGGCGCGTCGTGGGCGTTGAGGCGTTCGAGGGTGAAGACGACGTGAGTCCAGCGGGAACGGCTGAAAGGCACGCTCTCCATCTTGACCATCGGCCGGCGGGCGGCGGGAATCTCTTCCCAGCCGACCGCATCGGGATTCCACAGGTGATAGAGCGGACGGACAGCGAAACGAAAGTGCCGGGGCTGGTGGTCTTTGGACCATTCGAGGAAGATGAAACCTTTCTTCGTGTCATCGCCGATGATCTGCAAGGGGTCGCAGTAGCCCGGCGCCAGGTCTTGATCGGGATTGAGTCGGAGCCAGACGGAGACCGTCGCTGACCAGTCCAAGGTCGAATAGGCGAGGGATTTAGCCGCGGCGAACTCCGGTCGCACGGAGCCCTTGCGATGGAAGCGCAGCGCAGAGCCGAAGCGGCCCTCGGAAATGCGGCTTACATCTGGCCCGTCAGCGGCGGGGCGGAGCGCGCTTCCGGCGCGGACCAGGCAGGCCGGAGCATCGGCGGAAAGCGCGGCGTCATAGCCTTGGTCGAAACCCGCATGGAACGAAAGCCCGCGAAGCAGCCCGTCGTCGGCGACGGCGGACGTCAGTGCCAGAAGTAGTATCGTGCGGAGCATCATAGCGAGCGGACGACGATCTTCCGCCAGCGGATTTCGCCGCCGTGGGTCTGGAGCATGATGGGTCCTTTGGCCGGAAGCGGCTGGGTGCGGTCCCAGTAGCTCTCCATCTTGGCGTGGTCGACGACTAGCTTGCCGTTAAGCCAGATCGTGGTGACGTCGCCTTTCTGGACGATGCGGAAGGTGTTCCACTCGCCGAACGGTTTGTCGGCGATCACGAGCGGGTCGCGTCCGGGGGCGCCAGGGGTGTTATTAAAGAGACCACCGGAACCTAGGTGCGGTTTGCGGTCGGGCTTCTTCGGGTCGAAGACCTGATTAAGATCCCAGATCTGGACCTGAGGGGCACCGCGGAGGTAGATGCCCGAGTCGGCTTTCGCGACCGTCTTATATTCAATGCGCAGTTCGATGTCGCCGAATTCTTCGTCGGTCGTCGCATAGGGTCCGGTGCCCGCATTGATCAGCTCGCCGTTCTCCACGCGCCAGTGCTGCGGAAAGTCTGCGCGTTGCTTGGCGAGGTCGGCCGCCTTCTTCTCGCCGGTGAGTTTTGGCCCTTGGTGTGGATTGAGGCCGTGCCAGCCAGAGAGGTCCTTGCCGTTGAAGAGGGAGCGGAAGCCTTCTGGAGGCGCGTCGGCGAAGAGAGGAAGCGAGAGCAGGCAGAGAAGGCGGCGCATTTTATTTGAGAGTTTCGATGAAGGTGAGCAGGTCGGCCAAGTCTTGGGTCGTGAGGCCGCCTTCAAGGCCTTCAGGCATCAGGCTTCGGCCTTCGGACGAGCTGCCGATGACGTCGGCGCGGAGGATCGTCTTGGACACGCCTCCGGGCATCTTTAGCGTGAGTTGAGTGGCCGTATCCTCCGTGATCACGCCGAGGTAGGACTCCCCCGCGCGGGTCTGCACCAAGAAGGTCATGTACTGGGCCGCCACTTCTTTATTTGGGTCGAGGATACCCGTGAGCAGGGCGGCACGGCCCTTGTTCTTCACCGTGAGGAGGTCAGGGCCGACTTCCATGCCTTGGCCGCCAGCGCGGTGGCAGATCACGCAGGCCCGTTGGAAGACCGCTTGTCCACGGGTGGCATCGCCAGTCTGGTCGATACTGGAGGCAAACTTCGCCGTGACGATATCGCGTGACGGCGGGATTACGTCGGCGAGCACCCTGCGTGCCTCAAGGGCGAGCTTGGCATCCTTGAGTTTGAGCAACGATTGGATCTGGCTAGCATCAAGGGCGGTGGCGGGAAGTTTCTTCGTGCCGAGGGCGTCCAGAAGTGGTGGCAGGTAGGCTGGGCGTTGCAGCAGTTGCTCGATGGCCTTCGGCTTGACCGAGGTGGCGAGTCCCTCCCAAGCAGCGATGACTCCGGAAGCGAAGGACTTGTCGCCGGTGGGTCCCCACTGGGCGATGGCTTCGGCTTGGATTTCGGCTGGGCGATCCGCGGCAAGACAAGCGGTCAGGATGGGGCGGCTGAGTTTGATGGGGGCGGCCGCGAGTAAGGCGAGGGCGGCGGAGCGACGCTCAGTCGTTTGCTTGGCGTCGTTGGCAACCATACCAGCTTCCGCGAAGGCCTTCATCAGTTTACCTGACACGTCCGCGTTCTCCAACGCCGATGCAATCGGAGGCAGGCCTTTCGAGAGTGCGACCAGATGGGCGGGGCGGGTGCCGAGACGAATCACGAGGTCGACCTGGGCCGGCCGATCCGCTTCGGGTTGGGATTTGGCTCGGGTGTAGATGAGTTGACCAATGAACGCTTCGGCTTTGGTTGAAGAATCATCGGTGGCCAGGGCCGGGAGCATCTGGTGCGAGAGAAAGTCGGGGTGCGCGCTGAGGATTGCCGGGCCAATCCAAGTGTGGGCATAATCCTTACGGGCCAAGGCGACGAGCGTGTCGGCGATATCGGAGGATGTCTGTTTTCCCGTCAGGCGCGCCAGGGTCAAGGCCGTCGCAAAGCGGTGACGGGCATCAGCCGAATTTGCGGCGACAATGAGAGCGGCGCGCGCTTGGGTTGGGAGCGGATGTTTCTGGTAGTAGTCGCCAGCGATGTGGATCGCGCGTTCGCGGACCGCCGCATCGTCGTCCGCCAACGTGGAGATGAGACGCCGTTCGCTCAGTCCGCCGAGGGTATGAAGAAGATTGAGGGCGTGGAGGCGGGCGAGCGATGACTCCGGTCGACCGAAGTACGTCTCGATCAGGGGCAGGGCGGCGGGGTCGGCGCGTTCGAAGATCAGTCGACTGGCCGTATCGCGATGCCAGCCGTTGGGATGGGCAAGGGTTTCAACGAGTTCTGGCAGGGTGGCCTTGCTTAGGTCGACCGAGCTTCGGCGGACCCAATTCTTGTCGTCAGGGACGAGACGATAGATGCGTCCGCGATCGTTGCCGCTGTTTAGGTCGAGGTGTTTCTTGATTTCGTCGGGGATGGACCACGGGTGTTCGATCACTTCGCGATACATGTCGCAGACGTGGAGGCAGCCGTCGGGGGCGTTGGCGAAATTGACTACGCGAACCCAGGTGTCGCGGCTCGCGGCGAACTCAAAACCCTTTTCGTCGTGCGGACGTTCGCCGGAGAGGTTGACCCCATCCGTGGCCGGCGTGATCACCTTGCGGTGGATGAGTTGTCCGCCGGCGTCGCCCGTGAAGCTGTTGTTCTTGAAGGCCGGCCCGTAGGCATCGCCGCGATAGATTGTCGTGCCCGTCGCCCCGGTGAAGTAGCCGCTCACGCGCCCGCCGCCTTCGACCATGCCAGGGACCGCACCAGAGACGCGCCAGCGGGTGCGGACAATCCGCCACGGTTCGTCGGGGCTGATGCGGAAGACCTCGGCCGCACCGCCGTCTTTGGCGATACTGGCGCGGGGTGAAGGCAGAGGCAGGTAGGGATTCTGAGAGGAACCCGTGCGATCGTGGACCCAGTATTGGAGGTGGTCCGAGTTCGAGCAGGCGAACTTACGACCAAAGTCATCAAAGCTCATCCCGTATTGGGCGCCGCCGGCTTCGAGTCCAAAGGTAT
>JBIILC010000122.1:0-3757 GCA_044232865.1 Opitutales bacterium
TCTCCTTCGTCGTCCCCAAGGGCAAGACGGTCGGACTCGTCGGCGAATCCGGCTCAGGCAAGACGACGACTGGCCGCGCCATCGTGAAGCTCGCCCCGCTGACCGCCGGTAAGATTCTTTACCACGGCCAGGACATCGGCGTCCTCTCGAACTCGGACTTCCTCCCTTGGCGTAAGAAGATCCAGATGATCTTCCAGGACCCTTATAATTCGCTCAACCCGCGCGCCGACATCCTGAGCATCCTCTCCGAGCCGCTGGAAATCCACTTCCCGCAGATGACGCGGGCAGACCGCGAAGCCCGTTGCGCCGAACTCCTCCGCAGCGTCCAGCTCCCCGCCGAACACCTGCGCCGCCACCCGCATGAATTCTCCGGCGGCCAGCGTCAGCGCATCGGCATCGCGCGTGCCCTTGCCGTGCAGCCTGAGCTCATCATCTGCGACGAGCCCGTCTCAGCGCTCGACGTCTCCGTACAGGCCGAGGTCGTGAACCTGCTCCAGGACCTGCAGGAACAGTTTGGCCTCACCTACCTCTTCATCGCCCATGACCTCGCCGTCGTCGAACATGTCAGCGACCACATCCTCGTGATGTCCAAGGGCAAGATTGTCGAACAAGGCACGCCGGCCGAGATTCTCGGCAACCCGCAGCAGGCCTACACGAAGACGCTGCTGGCCGCGGTCCCCCGGTTCTGATGTCCGCGGAAGCCCAGTCGAAGTTAGATGGCACGACGCGCGGTCTCGGCCTGCTACTCATTGGCATGGCTGCGTTCACGACCTGGGATCAGTGGGCCATCTGGAGCACCAAGGATGACTACACCTTCGGCTACCTCGTACCATTCTTCTCCGCTTACGTGCTCTGGGATCGCTGGGAAGACCTCCGTGCCCTGCTCACCGGCGAACGGACCGACGTCGCCGCGCCCACGTCCAAAGGCGTGCTCACCCTCGCCCAGCTGCTGGCGTTCGCTTCGCTCGCGCTCTTCGGCTTTGGTGCCGCCGCCCGCGCCATCTTCGGCACTGGTATCGGCCCCACCCTCGCTATCTGCTTCGGCCTGGCCGGCGCGGCGCTTGCCTTCGCCTTCCTCTCCGTCCGCGGCGCGTCGGACGCCGTCGCGACATCGACCTCCCGCTGGCAGGCCGTCGGACTCCTTTTCTTTCCCACATGTGTCTGGATGATCTCTGGGCCGTTCCTCTACCTCGTCGATAACCAGATCAAAGGTGAGCTACTCACCAACGTCACCGAAATCGTCTCCGGGATTCTGCGCGCCAACGACCACGCTATCCGGGTCAGCGGCAACACCATCATCTTCCCGAACGGCGATGCGGTCGGCGTCGCAGAGGCCTGCTCGGGCATTCGTTCGCTCTCGGCCTGCGTCTTCGCCGGCGCCTTCCTCGGCGCGGTCTTCCTCGAAGGCGGCTTTCCGGGAGCGCTAATCCGCCGGATTGCGATGATCAGCTTGGCCGGCTTCACCGCCATCCTCCTCAACATTGGGCGCAACACCTACCTTACTTTCCACGCTTTGCACAACGGATCGAAATCACTCGAACGCGATTTCGCCGGGGTCGAGCACGGACAGGCTGGCTTCTCGTCGCTCGGCACCGTTCATGATTTGGCTGGCAATGTCGCCATGGTGGCCGCCTTGATTATTCTCGTGGTTTTCGTCCCTTTGCTCAACCGACTCGGACGCCCCCGCGATAACCGACCTTCCGCATGAGAATCCTTTTCGTGACTCCCGAGCTGGCGCCCTGGTCCAAGGCCGGCGGACTCGGCGATGCCACTGTGGCGCTCGGCAAAGCCTTGGCAGCCATGGGTCACGACGTGCGTGCGGTGACGCCCCTGTACGGCTCCGTCCCGGGCCGCGAGAAGATGGGAACGCTCATCGAGTCGCTTAAGGTCGACGTGAACGGCGACGTCCGCAAGGCCGGCTGCCGTATCCGCACGCTTCAGGTCTCCCCGAACTTCGAAGCCTGGTTCGTCGAACACGAAGATTTCTACGGCGCCCGCGAGATCTACCCGGCACGCGATGACGCCGGTGAACGTGCCGCCTTCTACGGACGGGCCGGACTGGACGCCTGCCTGACGACCAGCTGGATCCCTGACGTTATCCATTGCCATGACTGGACCGCGGGCCTCGTGCCCGTGCTCCTGAACACCACGCTCAAGCAGTCCGCGCTTGGCCAGGCGAAGACCGTTCTCTCCATCCACAACCTGCAGCACCAAGGCCTCTACCCCAAGCGGATCATGGCCTACCTCGGCCTGCCGGCATTTCTCTGGAGCCCGCAGGAACTCGAATGCCTCGGCGGCGTCAACTTCCTCAAAGGTGGCATCCTCCACGCCGCCAAGGTCATCACCGTCAGCCCGACCTACGCCAAGGAGATTCTCACCCCGGCCTTCGGCTACGGGCTGGATGACGTTGTTCGTCGCCGCGCAAGTGACCTCCGCGGTATCCTCAACGGCGTCGACCGCGACGAGTGGAACCCTGAAGACGACGAGCATATCGCCGCCGCATTCTCAGCTAAGAAGCCCGCGGGAAAGGCCGAATGTAAGACCGCCCTGCTACGCGAACTCGGTCTCGCCACCGATCGTGACGTTCCACTCGTCGGCGTCGTCTCACGCCTCTGGGAACAGAAGGGATTGGACCTAGCCGTCAGCGTGCTCCCAAAATTCCTGCGCAAAGACTCCTTGCAGTTCGTGCTCCTCGGTAGCGGTGACGCCTGGTTGGAAAACGAGTTCAAGCGACTCGCCGTCGACTTCCCGCAGCTCTGCGCCGTCCGTATCGGCTACGACAACGGGCTGTCCCACCGGATCGAGGCAGGGTGCGACTTCTTCCTCATGCCTAGTCGCTTCGAACCGTGCGGCCTAAACCAGATGTATTCCATGGCCTACGGCACGCTCCCAATCGTTCGAGCCACCGGTGGCTTAGCCGACACCGTGAGCGGCTGGGACGGAAAAAAGAAAGGTACGGGGATTATTTTTGAGCATGCAGACCAAGGGGGTATCGAATGGGCCCTCAACCGGGCGCTGGAACTTTATCAGCAGCCTGCTACCTATAGATCACTCCAGAAGACCGCGATGGCGGCGGAGTTCAGTTGGGCGAAATCAGCTGAAGCCCACCTCGAGTGTTACCTCAGTTAAGGCGAGTGATTCACGCTTAAAATAAAGCACCTGCGGCTTCTTTTTAAGCATATGCTGGGGTTTATTCGCCAATCTTCACAGGATTGTCGAAATACATGGAGATTTGGCAAACTTTGAGCACATCCACAGACGCCATGAAGCACACCTCCGTCACCCTCCTCACCCTCACCGCTGCCGCGAGCTTTGCTCAGTCGGCGCCCGCCGCTCCCTCGGCGTTCACCACCTCGGGCAACGTCGCCTTCACCAGCGACTACGTCTTCCGCGGCATCACGCAGAATGGCGGCAAGACTGCCCTCCAGGGCGGTTTCGACGTCGCGCACACCTCCGGCCTTTCCGCCGGCGTCTGGGCTTCCAACGTCAACTGGACGAACACCACCCTCGAAGTGGATCTCTACGCCAACTACGGCTTCAGCCTGAGCAAGGACTTCGCCGCCACCGTCGGCTACCTCGCTTACGTCTATGAAGGTAACTCCTCGCTCAACACCGGTGAGATCAACGCCTCGGTCTCGGCCTACGGCCTCACCGCGAAGATCTCCCACGCCGTCACGGATTACTTCGGTATCGCTGGCAGCGGCACCCAGTACTACGAGCTCAACTACGCTTACGAAGTCGCCGCCATCAAGGGCCT
>JBIILC010000039.1:0-13284 GCA_044232865.1 Opitutales bacterium
GGCGACGTGGTCACCTGGGCGCAGCTCGATGACACTTTCCTCGACCGCTCGGCGAAGCTCGAAGTCGGCGAGGCCGACGGCAAAGCGCTGCTGGGCCGATTGGTCATGCTCGAGAACGGAGCCGAGGCCGCCGACTTCCTCAAAGCCCACGGCTGCGCCCAGATCTCCGGCCCGATCGGCGTACGCAGGTTGCCGAGCGCCCTGCAGGTGGACGTCGAACTCGCCGGCAAGGATGGCCAGAAACTCATCCTCATCCTGACCTCTGACGGCACGCCGGCGGGCGAAGGCTGAAGCGCGCGTCGGCGTCAGGTGACCGTCCACTCGGACGCGAGCATCGCATACACGGCGTGATCGACTTTACGTCCGTAGATCCATTCGGCTTCCCGGGCGACCCCCTCGAAGCGGAAGCCCAACCTCTCGGCGACCTTCCGGCTCGCATGATTCTCGGTCGCGGCCGCGATGACCTGACGGTTCAGCCCACGTTGGCCGAATCCGTAGTCCACGAGGCCCTGGACCGCGCGCGACATCACGCCCCGGCCTCTCATGTGTTCGGACAGCCAATAGCCGATCGTGGCGGAGCGATTGAACATGGAGATCGTGTTATATGCGACCGACCCGATCATCTCGCCATGCAGGCGAATGGCCAGATGCAGCGACTCGCCTTTGGCCGACTCATCCGCCCAGGCGGCGATGCGTCCCTTCATCGCCTCGACCGTGGCGCAACGATCAAGCCAAGGCAGCCAGACGCGCAGATAGGCGTCATTTCTGGCCACCAGGCGGAAAGCCTCGTCGGCTTCGGCCTCGGTGCGAACCGCCAGCAAGAGGCCTTCGCCGCAGTCGATCGAGACACCCATCCTGGTTCGCCGACCAAGCCGAGTCCGGCTCAGGCCACGCGCTCGACGACGAGCGGGGGCATGTTCGGGCGCTTCGGGGCGAGGCGGTAGGCGTCGCGGAAATACGGCAGCGCCGCGTCGACCTTGGCCTCGTCGTTGTAATGGATCATGATCAGCGGCTCACCCTGCTTGACCTGCGTGCCGACCTTGCGGATCTCGGTGACGCCGACCGACGGGTCGAGCGTGCCATCCTTGAGGGTGGCGAGGAGACGGACGCCCTGGGCGATCTTGCCGGCGTCGATGGTATGGACGTAGCCACGCTTCGGGGCCGGCAGCTTGCGGATGAACTTCGCCTTGGGGAACTTCGAAGGATCGTCGATCCAATCGGTCTTGCCACCCTGGGCGCGGACCATCGCCTTGAACTTCTCGAGGGCGGAACCGTCCTTGAGGTGCTTCTCGACCGTCTGCTTGGCGGAAAGGGTCGAACCGGCGACGCCAGCGAGGCGCACGACTTCCATACCCAGCTTGAGGACGAGGTCCTGCAGGTCTTCGGGGCCTTCGCCCTTCAGAAGGCGGACGGCTTCAAGGACTTCGAGGCCCGTGCCGACGGAGTCGCCGAGGGGCTGGTTAATGTCGGTCACGAGGGCCACGCACTTGCGGTTAAGCGAGCGGGCGACGCGGGTGACGATGCGGGCGAGCTGCTTGGCCTGCTCGAGGTCGCGGATAAAGGAACCGTTGCCCCACTTCACGTCGATTACCAGGCCTTCGCAGCCTTCGGCGAGCTTCTTGGAGAGGATGCTGCCCGTGATGAGCGGGAGGGACGGGATCGTGCCCGTCTTCTGACGGAGCTTGTAGAGAATATCATCGGCTGGAGCAATTTCGCTGCACTGCTCGGTGACGGCACAACCCACGCGTTCGAGCTGCTGGCGGAACTGGTCCATCGTGGCCTTGCCCTTGAAGCCCGGAATCGAGCTAAGCTTCTCGACGGTCGAGATGCAGAATTCTTCGTCCTTGCCGTTCATGCCAGGCATGATGACACCGGCGGCGGCGCCGAGGGGGCCGAGCACCATGGAAGTCTTATCGCCCACGCCGCCGGTCGAGACCTTGGCGATCTTGGGCTGGGTGAGACGGTCGAGGTCGATGACGTCACCGGAGAGACGGAGCTCTTCGGCCAGGAGCGCGGTTTCCTGCGCGGACATCTGCTTGAAGTAAATCGCCATAGCCAAAGCGGCCTGCTGGGCCTCCGGCATTTCGGAATCCATGACCGAGTCGACGATCTGACGAATCTCGTCAGCGGTGAACTCGCCCCCATCCCGCTTCTTCTCGATGAGAGACGTAAAGGAGGGCTTCTCCTTACGCTTGTGGTCCAAGATTTTCTCTGTCATAAGTAGTTAGGATTTAGAAGGTTAGGGCCATTCTGCTTTGGACAGGGAGGCGGACTCGCTGTGATGTAAGTTTTTCTTGAAAAGTCGAGCCAAAACAGGCAAGGCGGCCCGTTTGGGACAAAAAGACACCCCCTCGCCACCTTTAGACGGGGGAATAATGCCTAATTCGGCCTAGGAGCCTTTTCTAGGACAATGACAGCACTTACCCCAGATGACCCTGATAAAGGGCGTCAGAACCCACCAGAGTGGTCCGCAGTCCCCCCACCGGTAGCACCACCCCCTCATGCCAGCTCGGAGCTTCGGCGTCACCCGTACGCGGGGCGACAAAGGCGTAAAGGTAATCAGCGGAACCGGACGCCAGCATGGCCGACGCCAGGCGCGGACCGGCTTCGACCAGGACCCCGCTGAGCTTCTCTTGGGCGCAGCGTTCGGCCCAGACCTTGAGGAAGGAGTCCTCATCGCCGACCAGAGCCCAGACCTTGATCCCCTCGGCCTCATACCAAGCGAGGTCGGACTTCTTGGCGGAGGAGCCCAGACCGACGACGATGGTGCGGGTGCGATGGGCGTCCTGGAAGAGATTCAGTCCCGTGCGACCGGCGGTCTTGAAATGACGGTCCAATACAAAGCGCACCGGGCAGACCTCCCCTTCATCGCCCCGTGAGGTCAGGCGAGGATTATCGGCGATCGCAGTATCGGCGCTGACGGCGATAGCGGGAAAGAGACGGCGAAGGCGATGCACGTAGGATTGAGACTCCGGACCGGTAATCGCCCTCCCCTGCCCCGCAGGCAAAGTCAGCTTACCGTCGAGCGTCGAGGCGACCTTGAGCGCGATCAACGGCGAGCCGCGGACGATCCAATGGTTGAAGATAAGGTTCAGCTCGGCGCATTCCTCGCCCAACACGTCTTCGACGACCGCGACACCCTTGGTGCGCAGCAGGTCAAGGCCATGACCGGCGTGGGCTGGGTTCGGGTCGCGGGCTCCGACGACGACGGTACGGATACCGGACGCCAAGATAGCGTCGACGCAGGGCGGCGTAAGGCCATGCGTGCAGCATGGCTCGAGTGTGACGTGCAGGATGGCGTCCGCGGCGGGCTTACGGCCCAGAGCGCGCAGGGCCATCACCTCGGCATGCGGCTCGCCGGCTTTGGCGTGGAAGCCTTCGGCGACAACCTTACCGCCTTCCGTGATCACCGCCCCGACCATCGGGTTCGGGTGCGTACGGCCCCAAGCCTGACGGGCGAGCTCGAGGGCTCGCCGCATCGGAGGCTCGGAAGCGGGCACAGACACGATCAGCGGTTGCGCTTACGCGAGGCGGTCGCCGCTTTGGCGCTGCCCGGAGTAAGTTGCGGTTCGGAATAGTAACGGAAATCTTCGAGCTTACGGCGCTCGATGGTGCGACCCAGGAGAACTTCGATCTGCTGGAGATGGTGCATCTCGTCCGGAGAGAAGAGCGTGAAGGCTTCGCCTTCGGCGGAAGCGCGGCCGGTACGGCCGATACGGTGGACGTAGTCTTCGGCGTGCTCCGGCACGTTATAATTGATGACGTGGGTGACGCCGCGGATATCCAGGCCGCGCGAAGCAATGTCGGTCGCCACCATGATGGAGAACTTGCCCGACTTGAAGCCAGCAAGGGCGGCCGCGCGCTCGGACTGCGAACGGTCGGCGTGCATCGTGGCGACGGGCGTACCGTGGCCTTCGATCCACTCGGCAATACGGTCGGCATCGCGCTTGGTACGGGTGAAGACGATGACGGACTTGTAACCGCTCTTGTTGAGCAGAGCCAACAGCAGGTCGTACTTCTGGAAGATATCGACGGGGTAGATGGCGTGTTCGACCGTATCGGCGGCGCCGAGGCCGGTGCGAACGTCGACAGTGACTGGGTCGCAGAGGGCCCAACCAGCGATCCGGCCGATGGCGTCAGAGATTGTGGCGGAGAAGAGCAGCGTCTGGCGCTCCTTCGGGCAGTAGTTGACGATACGGGTAACGTCTTCGATGAAGCCCATGTCGAGCATGCGGTCGACTTCGTCCATGATCAGCATCTGGATGGACTTCAGGTCCAGGATTTTCTGCTCATGCAGGTCGAGCAGGCGGCCCGGGGTGGCGATGACGACATCGACGCCCTCTTCGAGTGCCTTGACCTGGGCGCCGTAGCCCACGCCGCCGTAGAGGAGCGCGGTGCGAGTGCCGAAGTGCTTACCGTACTTCTGGAAGTTCTCGTCGACCTGAACGGCGAGCTCGCGCGTCGGGACGAGGACGAGACAGCGCGGCTTGCCAGCGGCAGGGCCGAGGAGCGAAAGCGTCGGGAGCGCGAAGGCGGCGGTCTTACCGGTACCGGTCTGAGCGGCGCCGATGAGATCCTTGCGGGCCATGATGACCGGGATGGCCTGAGCCTGAATAGGAGTCGGGGTCACATAGCCGTGTTCGGCTAGGGAGCGCAGGACTGGCTCGGGCAGACCGAGGTCGGAAAACGTAGACATAAAGTTGACTTAGAAAGCGATACGCTGGGTCAAAGGGAAAGGATAAAGGGAGGAAAACTCGGCTGAGAAGCCAAAGCACAGGCCAGATGAGGCATTTGAGCGCTTTCGGGTACGGGTTTGACAATCCCCGCGGGATTCCCTGCATAGGTCTTCCTTCTGCTAAAGAAGGGACGCACGGTGGTTGTAGCTCAGTTGGTTAGAGCACTGGTTTGTGGTACCAGGGGTCGGGGGTTCAAGTCCCCTCAATCACCCCACTTTGCAGGAGCCCCGGAGCAATCCGGGGCTTTTCTGCGTGTGTGCTTTAATCACTGCCCCTACCCCTACCCCTGATCAGCCGTGGGCGCCCTTGGACTTAAAGTAGGCCTCGATGGCATCGCGGATGGTCTTCTCCAGCACGTCGTCCTTGGACTTCAGCTCCGCGTCGATCGTTGGCTCGCCAACCTGCACACCACGTCGGAACCACTTGTCGCCGCTGAAAGAAAACCGCTGGCCGTAGTAGGTGGCGTAGGTGACGTGAAACTTATAGCCGGACGGGTAGTTGGTCAGCGTGACGTAAGCCTTCGCGACCGGATAGTCGGGCTTCACCTGCTGCAAGGCCTTGCGAACTTCGGCCGTCACTTCCTTGGAATCACACTTGATGGTGTGGTCCATGAAGCGCGCGTCAGCGAACTCGACTTCGAAAGGAAAGAAGACACCCGTCTGCACCCCCCGGAAACCCGTGCCGGGAATCCCAAAATAAAGGACAGCGAAGGAGATGACGCTGACGGCGGCCAAGGCCAGCAGGCCGACCACTGGAGACATTGGCTTCTTGAGTTCGACGGAGCACATGGGCGATAGGCATAGGTGACCCAAGCCCCGAATCAACCAGATTGGAGCGAAGGGCGTCGGCTTACTTCAGCGTCTGCAGATAAGCCTTCACGTCCTCGAGCTCCTGGGGCTTGAGAATAAGGCCCATCGGAGGCATCGGAGAGACGCCGAGTTTCTCGAAGCCTTTCGCGAGAACCTTGTTGGGCTCGACCAAGGATTCATGGATGTAAGCCGCGGTGGCACGGGTCGCGAGACCGTCGAGCGCGGGGCCGATGGCGCTCCCCTTCCCGCCCACCATGTGACAAATCGCGCAGGCGGCCACGGGGTGCTTCCAGAAGATTTGCTCACCGCGAGCCGCCACGCCAGCGGTCACCGGTGCGTCGCCAGCCATGGTCAATTCGCAGAGTTTTACGTCGTCATAGAACGAATCGCCGACGGCGACGTGGAGCAGGTTGATGCTGGCCTTGGGGCGCTTACCGCTGTTGAAGACGACCTCGACCTCGGTCCAGTCTGACTCCCGGGCGGTCACCTTCTCGGTCTCGGCCCGGCCAATGTGGTCATTGAGGCTGGCCTTGCCGCGCATGGCATGGGTTTTGATCCAGGCGCTCAGGCGATACTCGGTGTTCGGCTTCAATTCGACATCGGCGAAGAAGCTCGTGTCAGCGTCGGCGCGGGTGATGGCGCGCATCGCGTGCTTGCCGGAACGCACGTTCTTCGGGTCGATGACGATACCCCACTGCGCATCCTTGTTACCGGCACGCGTACCGTAATCGCGACGCTTCCATCCGACCGGTGTCTTCTTGTCGTCGGCGACGTCTTCAAAACCGGGGTTAGGTAAAAGATTCGGGCCTTCGACGAAGGTCGCGGTCTTGTGCTTCTTGGCGAGAAGGCGGGCGGACTCATTGAGCCATTCGTCAGACTTCACGGCGGCATCCGCTGAAAGCTGGCGGACGAGCGTCTGCACTTCCGGTGAGGTCGGGAAATCGGCGAGCTTCACGAAGGCGGCCAGGCGCGTGGCGGCATCCTTATCAGCGACGACGCCGGCACCGAAGAAGAGCTTCTGAGAGTCCGCGTCAGCTCCGAGGGCTCGGATGGCGTTGCGGCGCAACGGAGCCACGCTCGAATACAACGCGGCCTGATGCGTGGCGGCATCAAGTTCACCGAGACCATGAAGAGACCAGAGGGCGTGGATAGCGCCGACGTCAGCCGAGGATTTTACAACGAGGTCGCGGAGGGCCGGCGCGAGGTCCTTTTTCTTGCCTTCGACAATCAGGCGCTGCGCGCGGAGACGGCCGTATTGAGTGCTGCCGGAAAGTCCGGCGACGAGCTCGGCGGCGGTATCAGTTTGGGAAGCCTTGGCCACATTACCGGCCTTATCCCAGACGATGCGATAGATACGGCCACGGGCGTGATCGCGCAGGTCGTTCTCGTGCGCACCTCCGACGCCAGTCTTGGCGTCATAGCCGCCACGGTTCACGCTCGGCGTCGGGTTGTGCTGGATGATGAAGTTCTGCCAGTCAGCGAACCAGATGGCACCATCCGGACCGACTTCGGCGAAGACGGGGGACATCCATTCGTCGGAGCTGGCGACGAGGCTGAAACCGTCCTTGGCCACGTAACCGGCGCCGTCGGGCTGCACATCCATAAGGCCGATGAGCTTCATCGTCGGTTCGCAGACCATCGCCATGCCCTGCAGGCGCGGCGGCAGCTGGGCGGAGTAGATGAAAGTGGAGCCGGCCGCGGCGGTCCAACCGCCCATGACGTCGACCTGACGGAAGTTCGGGGTGATCGTGTGCGCCTTGTCGACGAGGTTGATGCGCTTGGCCGACATACCGCGGGAACCCTTGGCCCAAGCGGTGGCCGGAATACCGCCGAAGAAGATCGGCGCGTTATTAGCCGTACCACCGAAGGAGTCACCAGCGGCGTTGGCGCCGTAGCCCCAGGTGTTATTGGAGAACTGGTGGAGGAACTCGAGCTTGGCGCCGTCCGCGGTGAAGCGGTAGCTGCCCATGGCGAAGTTCTTCTTTTCTCCGGCGACCTCGCCGGCGAAGCCACTGTAGCCAACCGCACCGCGCAGCCAGTTATCATAGCCGTAAGAAAGACTGCTCGTCTGGGCGTGGGTATCGCGGATGCCCCATCCGGTCAGGATGACCTTGCGGATGTCGGCCTTGTCATCGCCATCGGTATCCTGGAGGAAAACGAAGTTGGGCGCCTGCGAGACGATCACGCCGCCGTTGGCGAAGACGAGGCTCGTCGGGATGTTGAGTTTATCGGCGAAGACCGTGAACTTGTCGGCCTTGCCGTCGCCGTCGGTGTCTTCGCAGATCTTAATGCGGTCGTTGCCCTGCTGCTGGTCTTCCTTCACGCCGTGCGGGTAGTCGGAGGTCTCGCAGACCCAGAGGCGACCGCGGGCGTCCCAAGCGAAGGCGATCGGCTTCATGATGTCCGGCTCAGAGGCGAAGAGCACCAGCTTCATGTCAGCTGGGACCTGCGTGCGCTCCATGCTGCCCTTAACCGAGAAAGGCTTCTGGAAGGTCAGCGGCTCCGGGCGCTTCTCGTAGTTTGCCACATTGATGTTCTTCTCGCGGACCTCAGGTTCACGCTGAGCGAGGAACTTCTGCCAGGCAGACTTACGGGCGGAAGGCAGCGCGGCTTCGAGTTCGGAGCGGAAAGCGGCCGGAGTCGTGTCGGCCTTCACGACCAACACCTGAACCATCGCGCCGTTAGGGAGCTTGATCGAGGTGTTCAGCGCGGGTGAACCATCGGCCTTCGGCTTCACCGCGAGGACGTCGTAGCGCTCGAGCGTGGCGGCGTCGGGCGTGAGGCCCGAGGCATAATCGAACCAGATCGCATCGCGGCCGAGTTCGGCCATCAGCGAATGGAGCGGCCCGACGGAGGACTGCTCATCGCCGCTGGCGTCCAGATACAAGACGCGGACCGGGCCGTCGGCGGGCGCCGCGGAGGCCAGGACGGAGAGGCAGACCGAAAGGAAAGCGACGAGGGGGCGCATAGGGGTATGAGGAAAGACAAGCCGTCCCCCGGAACATGGCAATACGGCGAAGATAAGAAATCTTGTGTTTAAGGCCACCCCGGCAGACGGGTTGTCGTAAAAGTCAAAGTCCAGCCCCGGCCGACCGGTGGGCACAAAAAAACGGCGCCCACTTGGGCGCCGTTGTTCGAACGACTGTCAGCGACCTCAGTGGTCGTGGTGGTCGCCGCCAGCCGAAGGCTTGTTATCCTCCGGCATGTCGGTGATGAGGCACTCAGTCGTGAGCAGCAGGCCGGCCACGGAGGCGGCGTTGATGATCGCGGTGCGGGTGACCTTGGTCGGGTCGACGACGCCAGCCTTGATGAGGTCTTCGTAAGCGCCGGTCGCCACGTTGTAACCCTCGGCACCCTTGTGCTTGAGCATCACTTCCTGGACGATGAGGGAACCTTCGACGCCGGCGTTGAAGCACAGCGTGCGGAGCGGCTCTTCAATCGCCTTACGGACAATCTGGGCGCCGATCTTTTCGTCGCCGACGAGGGAGTTGATGACGGAGTCGATGGCCTTGACGGTTCGCAGGAGAGCGACACCACCACCGGGGACGATGCCTTCTTCAACGGCCGCACGGGTGGCGTGCAGGGCGTCGTCGACGCGGTCCTTCTTCTCCTTGAGCTCGGTCTCGGTCGCAGCACCCACGTGGATGACGGCGACGCCGCCCGCCAGCTTGGCGAGGCGTTCCTGGAGCTTTTCCTTATCGTAGTCGGAGGTGGTCTCGTCGATCTGGCGACGGATGAGCTTCACGCGGCCCTGGATGTCGGCGGACTTGCCGGCGCCCTGGATGATCGTGGTGTTTTCCTTGTCGGCGACGATGCGCTTGGCGCGACCGAGATCGGCCACCTTGACGGACTCGAGCTTGATGCCGAGGTCATCGGTGACGAAGCGGCCACCGGTGAGGACAGCGATGTCTTCCATCATGGCCTTGCGGCGGTCGCCGAAGCCAGGAGCCTTGACGGCGCAAACGTTGATCGTGCCGCGGAGGCGGTTGACGACGAGGGTAGCGAGGGCTTCGCCTTCGATTTCCTCAGCGATGATCAAGAGCGGCTTGCCGGTCTTGGCGACTTCCTGGAGGAGAGGCAGCAGGTCCTTCATGGCGCTGACCTTCTTCTCGTAGAGAAGGATGTAGGCGTCTTCGAGGATGGCCTCGAGCGTCTCGGCGTTGGTCGCGAAGTACGGGGAGAGGTAACCCTTGTCGAACTGCATACCTTCGACGACGTCGAGGGTGGTTTCGATGGTCTTGGCTTCTTCGACGGTGATGGTACCGTCCTTACCCACGCGGTCCATGGCTTCGGCGATGATATCACCGATGGACTCGTCCCAGTTGGCGGAGACGGTGGCGACCTGCTTGATTTCCTTGCGGTCCTTGACCTTCTTGGAAATCACGGCGAGTTCCTTGACGATGGCTTCGGTGGCCTTGTCGACGCCACGCTTGACGAAGATCGGGTTGGCACCGGCGGCGACGAAGCGAAGGCCTTCCTTGTAGATGGCTTCAGCCAGGACGGTCGCGGTGGTCGTGCCGTCACCGGCCTTATCGGCGGTCTTGGAGGCTACTTCGCGCACCATCTGGGCGCCCATGTTTTCGTAAGGATCGTCGAGTTCGATCTCCTTGGCGACGGTGACGCCGTCCTTGGTGACCTTCGGGGCGCCGAACTTCTTGTCGATCATCACATTGCGGCCCTTAGGACCGAGGGTGACTTTGACGGCACGGGCGAGGATGGAGACGCCATTGAGCACCTTGCGGCGGGCGGCTTCGTCGAACAGAATCTGCTTCTTGGACATAGTAGTATGGTTTGAGAGTTAGGGGTTAAATTATTCGATGACGGCGAGGATCTCTTCTTCGCGGAGAAGGAGGTAGATCACTTCGTCGAGCTTCACTTCGGTGCCGGCGTACTTGCCGACGAGAACCTTGTCGCCGACCTTGACGTTGAAGGCGACTTTCTTGCCGTCCTTGTCGAGGGCGCCGGTACCGAGGGCGATGACCTTGGCTTCCTGTGGCTTCTCCTTAGCGGAGTCAGGGATGATGATGCCGCCCTTGATTTCTTCAGCTTCTTCGATGCGCTGGAGGAGGACGCGGTCGCCGAGGGGCTTGACGCTGGGTTTGGTGTTTTTGGCCATGGTGGGTATTTGGGTAGAGGGTGGTCGTTGGGGACGTCTGCGACTTTGCAGAACAGATGCCAAAGCCGTTTTGCTGAGGTTTAGCAAACGATTTAGGGGTTTTTCTCGGCTTCGAGCCCTTATCGACCCCCTAAATGACCCATTGTTCCCTGTTTTACTCGAGACAGCGTGTCACAGGGGTGGGACAACCGAAACACTAGGGGTAGATTCGTAAGGAATCTCGGTCGCCTTGGCTACCTACCCCTACCCCAACCCCTACCCCTAGTTCTTAAAGTTCCCCTGGCTGCTTGCCTTCAGGTTCCTTGAGCTGATCGCCCCAGCCGAGGATACGGGCCTGGGCGCCGTGGTACTCAGCCTTAGTCTTATCCCCTCGTTCCATCCAGATGCGGGACATCGAGGTGTGGATGTGGATGTCCTTCGGACGCAGCGCGAGGGCCTGTTCGCCGGCGACTAGGGCCTCGTCGTACTGACCTAACGCAAAGTGCACCTCGGCCTTGGCCAGCCAAGCCTCGAAGCAGGCCGGATTGGCGGTCACCGCATCCTGCAGCTTCGTCAACGCCGCCGCCTCGTCGCCCATGGCGAAGTCGAACGCCGCCTCGTCCGCCAAGGCTAGGGCGCGCGCTGAGGGCGAAGAATCGGACATGCGGACACCGTGCGTGGAGCCCGTGGCATCGCAAGCGCTCCTTTCACGCTTGGAAAGGGGCCGAGGGGGTCGCAACTTACCCGCATTATGGATCCTCGCTACGGAAAGCTCGCCGACGTGCTCTGCGGTTTCTCGACCCGTCTCAAGAAGGGGGAGAGCGTGCTCATCGACGCCCACGACGTGCCTGAGGACTTTGTCATCGCCCTCATCCGGGCCGCCCGCGAACGCGGCGCCACCCCGATGGTGAACCTCCACAAGGCCCGCATCGGACGCGAGATGGTCAAGGGCGGCACCAAGGAACAGTTCAAGCTGGCCGCCGACCACGAGCTCGCCCGCATGAAGAAGATGCAGGCCTACATCGCCGTACGCGGTTCGGACAATATCTTCGAAGGCAGCGATATCCCGGCCACCCAGGCCAAACTCAACGGAGAGCTCATGCGCCCCGTGCTGGATCACCGCGTCAACAAGACTAAGTGGGTCGTCCTCCGCTGGCCGACCTCGTCGATGGCCCAGCAGGCCAAGATGAGCACCGAAGCCTTCGCCGACTTCTACTTCCGCGTCTGCACGCTCGACTACTCGCGCATGGTCCCGGGCATGGAAGCCCTCAAGCAGGCGATGATGAAGACTGATGAAGTCCACATCGTCGGCCAGGGCACCGACCTGAAGTTCAACATCAAGGGCATGAACGCCATCCCCTGCGGCGGCGAATACAACATCCCCGACGGCGAGGTCTTCACCGCGCCCATCAAGGACTCCGTCAACGGCGTGCTGCAGTATAACTGCGCGACCATCTACCAGGGCGTCTCGTTCGAAAACATCCGCCTCGTCTTCCGTAAGGGCAAGATTGTCGAGGCCACCGCAAACAACACCAAGCGCCTCAACGAGATCCTCGATACCGACGGCGGTGCGCGCTTCATCGGCGAATTCGCCATCGCCTTCAATCCGCACATCCTCAATCCGATGCAGGACATCCTGTTCGACGAGAAGATCGCGGGCTCTTTCCACTTCACGCCCGGCAAGTGCTACGAGACCACCGACAACGGCAACCATTCGTCCATCCACTGGGACATGGTCTGCATCCAGCGCCCCGAATACGGCGGCGGTGAGATTCGTTTCGATGGCCAGGTGATCCGTAAAGACGGCCTTTTCCTTCCCAAGCCCCTCCAAAAATTGAATCCCGCATACCTCCTCGGTAAGGCCAAATAATATGGCCCAACCCAAGAAACCCAAGAAGGCCCAGCCCAAGCGCCTCGGATCGCGCCCGCAGGCCCGCACGGCCAAAGCGCTGAAGCGTAAGAATAAGCCTGCTCCGCACGTGCCCTACGCGGCACGTCCCGCCAAGGCTCCGATCGAGGAGCTGCGTCCGGATGAGATCGTCAAGACGCGCATCCCGAGCGAGTTCGAACCCGCCCGCGCCGACAAGATTATCGCCATGCTCCTCGAAGGCGTCAGCCGCTCGCGCGTGCAGAAGGCCCTCGAACTCGGCCTGGTGAAGGTCAACGGCCAGACGGCCGATTGTCGCACGGTGCTCAATCCCGGCGACGCGATCGAAGTCGCCCTGCCCTCCCCCGGCGAGCCCACCGCCCGTCCGGTCAAGATGACCCTCGAAGTCCTCTTCGAAGACGCGCACATCATCGCCGTCAACAAGCCCGCTGGTCTGCTTACGCACCCCGTGCAAGGCTCCGACGAAGTCTCGATCGTCCACGGCCTGCTCCATTACACCAAGGGCAAGCTCGCCCCGGCCGGCGGCGCACCCCGCCCCGGCGTCGTGCATCGCCTCGACCGCGAGACCTCCGGCGTCATCGTGCTCGCGAAGACCGACAAGGCTTACCACGCGCTCGTCGCCCAGTTCGCCGCTCGCACCGCCAAGAAGGAATACCTCGCGCTCGTCGACAAGGCCCCGCGCCTGCTCTCCGGCGTGATCAACGCCAACATCGATCGCCACCGCACCGTCCGCGTGCGCATGGCCGTCCGTGAAGA
>JBIILC010000123.1:0-3682 GCA_044232865.1 Opitutales bacterium
CCGCCGTCCATGGCCGCGTTGGTCATATCCTCGACGGCCTTGAAGGTCTCCGGCCCGCGCAGACGGCCAAGCTCGTCGATGCCCTCGATGGACGAGAGGGTCGAATCACAGTCGAGGAGCAGGAGCTTCGTAGCCACGGGGGACTACAAAGGGCGCCACCGATAAGGTCAAGGATGCGCGGTGTTGTCTTGGGTAGGGTCGGGACCGCGTCACGACATAGCCGCCCTCACCCTGACAACTTATCATCCCAGACCTTATGATAAGGCCAATCCGCAGGAGTTGTACAGAGGCCAGCCCTCACTGGATTCATGAGTACATATTGTCTTTTCTCGAGGTATTCGGAGTAGCACCTCAGCCGATGATCGAACCCGTCTTTCTGCCATTCGGTGGTGATGCTGAAGGAGATGTCACGTTTGAATCTCCAGAGAAGATGGCCGATCTCCACGCCTCGGCGTATGTGCATGATGGCGTGGAGATGGTCGGGCATGGCCATGGCGACAAGCGGTGTCCAGCAGTCTTGTTTTTCTAGGCGGCCGATGGCTTCCAGCACGAATCCCCAGCAGCGAGCATTATCAAAATGATGTGTTCGGCGGTGCTTATGGCAAAGAGTAATGAAGATTGGGTCTGCATCGCTGGCCCAGGATGGGCGATGGTGGGGGAGCGCTTGGCGTAGTCGGTAGTCCATGCTGCCGAAAAAGGGTTAAGCGACTAGCCTGTCGAAACAGGGAATTACTCAGGAAGAGGGTGGGGTGCTATGTCGTGACGCGGTCCCGACCCTACCCAATGCAAGGTTGCCCTCTCGTTGGGTTGGCACACGCTCCTCCCTATTATGGCCTGCACCCCTCCTGCCTCTGCTTCCGAAGTTTTCCATCGTGCTGCCAAGTGCAACCGCCTGATGGGCCGGGTGCTCTTCGCATTCGCAATCTTCCTGACGGTGATCCTGGTGAGTGGCAGCAACGACTTCATCCGGAACTCCTCCGCGGGTAACGTCGGTGGCGCTGAGCGCATCGTCGGACACCTGACTTCCTTCGTCGCCCAGCTGATTTTACTCCTCACCGTTTTCTGCCTCGCTCGCCGCCGCTGCTCGGCCGCTCACCACGCCATGGTGAAGTCGAACAATCTCAAGGCTCTCGAGCTCCTCGCCGCGTCTGCGACCGACGAAGCCGCCAAGAAGGACCTCCTCGCCCGCTCTGCCGACCTCGTCGCCGGCAAGCCGGGTTGCTGTAAGTAAGCGAAGCGGAGCTTCGCGGGGGTCTCAAGGTAGGGACAGCACCACGTGCTGTCCTTTTTTGTTTATGTCTCCAGGTAGGGTCGGGACCGCGTCACGACCTAGCTGTATCTGGCCGCCCTGCGGCGGCCGCGAGGACAGCACGTGGTGCTGTCCCTACCTTCACGCCAATATCATTCCCCAACCGCCATCCGCTAACCGCCAACCGCTAAAACCTATTCGTTATCGCTTATCCTTCTTCTCCTGCTCGAGCGAGGCCTTGATGGAATCATTAAAGGCCTTGGTGCGTTCGGCTTCGGTCAGAGTCGCGGGCGCGAGTTTCTTCTCGGCATAAGTTCCGCCTTCCCAGCGCAGGTTGCGAATCGCGGGATTGAACTCACGCGTCCAGCCTTTCGTCGGAGTCATCTCCGCGGTCTTGAGTTCTGCCGGGATGTTCGGCGTGAAGCTGAGGTCGGTCAGGGTGCTCCAGTCGGCGAGCTTCGCCTTGGTCGCGCCGATCGGACGCAGGTCCGACAGGTCGACTTCGACCGTCGCCCAGCCGTCCTTGACCTCGAGTTTCTTCACGGCGGCGTATTCCGCCTTCGGGCCAGCGGCGAAAGCGCCCCATTCATTGCTCATGCAACGCACGGCCAGCCAGCTGTCTTCGCGGGCGGCGATCTCGAAGCGGAGCTTGGCTCCGGCCGGTCCGCGCCACTTTGGGTCTTTGACCTTACGGGTAGTTATGCTCCAGAGGGCTGGGTGGTCCCAGCTGAGCTGATACCAATCGCCCCAAGCAGCGCTATCCGCGCAGATCATCCGCTCGGGACCATCGGCCACGTGTGCGCCGGCGGCCTTGAGCTGGGCCGGCGTCGCCCACGTCTCGCGCGAACTGAAGTAATAGGTGTCCGAATTCGCCGTGCCCGGCGGGTTGGCGATCTTACGATATTCTTCCGGGGTCGTATAGACGGCGTTGGTGTAGGCGAAGAGCGGTTGCGTCGGATCCATGAGCGGGGCCTCGGCGACCCAGCGTCCATCGACCTGCTTGGCCTCGAGTTGACGCCAGAATCGCGTCAGCTCATGCACATCCTGGCTGACGTAGATGCGGACGGTCTGACAGGGCAGGGCGTGGTCGGGAGTGACGACAACCTTCGGGACGCGTCCGAGTTCGAGGGTAATCTTGGGCGTGGTCGGGATGAGCCCGGTCTTACCCTTGAGGTGGGTCTCGAACCAGAGGTGCTGCGTCAGCGCACTGGCGTGGTCGTGCCGATGGTTGAAGTGAGGCGACATGCTCAGCCTCAGGAGTGCGTCAGGCACGTCGCGCCAGTTCCACGCCATGTTGTCCATGTGCGCGTGGAAATCATTCGTCGGCGAGAACCAGAGCGTTGGTACGGCGAGCCGGCGGATATAAGGGTTTTCCGAGACCGTCGCCAATTCGAGCGGCGTGGCCTTGGAGCGTTGGCCGCCGGGCATCTCCTCGAGCGTAGCGGTGAGGTCGCCCGAGCCACCGCAGGACGGCACGGCTGCCTTCACGCGAGGGTCAATGCCGGTGAGATGGGTGGTTAGGCGACCGCCCATCGAGTGGCCATAGACGCCGAGGCGGGCCGGGTCGACTTCGGGCTGTTGTTCGAGGAAGGTGAGGGCGCGACGGGCGGCGAGTGTGACCAGGAACCAGTTGCTGTTGCGCGGCGATTCGACGGCATCGAGCGTGAAGGCGTCGGGCGCAATGCCGCCAGCGAAGTGGTTGACCTTGTTGCGCTGAGGAGGGTGGGTGGCATCGAGCGCGCCCCAATCGGTATTCAGGCCGTCGTAGAGCTTACCGTCGGCGAAGGTCATTTTGTTGCCGCCCCAGTTGAGCGACAGGCTCGCGTAGCCACGTTTAGCATCTGTCACGACGGTCGCGAGATTGGCGGATTGGCCCCCGCCGTGGATATGCATCAGGCCAGGGAGCGACTTCGCTCCTTTCGGCGCGGCGAAGAAGGCGGCGACCGTGGCGGGCTGGCCTTTGAAGACGCCCACGCGGTAGCGGACGATCTGGCAGACGATGCCGTCAATCTCCCAAGACTTCGTCACCTCCGCTTCGATGGGTTCCTTGAGCGGATCGAACCCCGCCCACAGCTCATCAAGGTTCTGCGGCACCTTGCCGTCCTTGAGCGGAGGTAAGGTCTCGGCGCATACGGACGTCAGCATGGCCAGCAGGGCTGTCAGGCAAAGCAACAGAGTTCTCATCAGGGTGTGGGCAGGATGGATACAGTTCACGGGGAGACCAGCCACAAAGGGGAGGGACCGCGTCACGAAATGGCCTCCCCTAGGCTAGGCGTTTCGTCGCTAGCCCCGCCGCTCCTGGGTGGAAATCCGAGCGCTAATGGGACTTTGAAGCAAAGATGCTCGATTCCAAAAACGACAGCCAAGGTTTGTGGTTATCTGACCGGGCAGCTAGGCTGAGGGCCATGAAGCTTCAGCCAGAACTGGCGGATC
>JBIILC010000124.1:0-3639 GCA_044232865.1 Opitutales bacterium
CGGACGCCGTGGAGTCCCTCGGCTAGGATTAAAGGCGTGCCTGCTTCCAGCCAATCCACGCCCGCCCGCATTGCCATCGCCGCCGTTTCGAGGGCCTCATCGATATTCGTGAGGTCTAGGGAGATTTGGACAACTGGCTTCATGCGGGTAGGGTGAGATTGCCGAATCAAACCTCCGGGGCAAATCGGTTTTAGATAATAGTGACGGGTGTTTAACCTATTAAGACTCGCCATCCACGAATTTTTATTCCCCCATACCGACTTTATGCCAAAAGCGTCACACACCCAAGCCGAACTCCTGCTGAAGCAGAAGGAGTATCTACGCGAGGTCGTCATCGACGTGGAGACCATGGCGATCTTCGATTCGCTGCCGGGTTTCCTGTGCTTCCTAAAGAATCGTGCTGGGGAACACCTCTATGCGAGCGGACTCTGGACGACGCGCCACGGTTTCCGTGAAGCGTGGGAGATGCTTTTCAAGACGGACCAAGATCTGACGCCCGGCGCGATGGCGGAGTCTTATCTCGCCGATGACGCGATCGTGTATCGGACCGGTCAGCCCGTCTTGGATAAGATCGAGATCTGCCTGGACGCAGTCGGCCTGCCCGACTGGCACGTCACGAGCAAATATCCTGTGCGCAATCGCAAGGGTGAGATCACTGGTATCCTAGGCATCTCCCGCGTGTGCATGGGCCAGGCGCCCATCGCCTCGCTCAATGTCAAGATCGGCCCGGCGACACGCATGCTGCAGGAGAACCTCCTCGAATATCCGTCCGCTCAGGTCCTCGCGGACGCGTGCGACCTTTCCGTGCGACAGTTGCAGCGTCGGTTCACCGATGCGCTGGGCCTGTCGCCACGCGACTATTGGATGAAGTGCAGGATTCGCACCGCCTGTGAGAGCATCATTAAAGGCGAAGAGAAGCTCGGAGCCTTGTCGGACCGCCTTGGTTTCTGCGACCAGAGTAGCTTTACCGCCCAGTTCCGACGCCATACCGGAGTGACCCCGAGCGCCTTCGCGCGTGGAAAGAAGTCGTTGAAGTGACCTCAGAGCGGGCGGAGGATGCAGCGGCAGGGAGCGCCGTCGCCTTTCGCGATGCGAATCGGTAGGCAGATCATCTCGTAGCGGCCCGGCTTGGCCTTCGCGAGGTTGAGCCCTTCGATGATCCAGACCTTCTTCCCGAGCAGGATGTGGTGGGTCGGGACGGAGTCTTTGTAGAATCCGCCCACGCTGAAGTAATCGATGCCCACCGTGCGGATGCCTTTGTCGACGAGGTATTGGGCGGCTTCCTTGGAGACGTAGACGAAATCCTTATCGAAGGACTTCTTCTTCCAGCTGACCTTTGAGTTACGCGTGCGGAAGAGGATGCGCTCGCCCTTCTTGAGCTTCAGCTTGGCGAGCTCGGCGGGCTTGATGGATTCCTGGTCCTTGATCTCGACCACGCGACAGGGGCCGATGACGGCCTCGAACGGTAGGTCGTCCATCGTGCCGAGGCCCTTGAGGAAGTGCCAAGGTGAGTCCATGTGCGTGCCCGCGTGGGTGTTCAGGTTGAAGACTGACACATTGCAGACATCGCCCTTGGCCAGTGAGGCGTGCGGCTTGATCACCGTCGGCGGATTACCCGGCCAGCCGTGCATCCCGTTGGCGAACGGGACGGTGACATCGATCCAGGCGGATTTCTTTGAGGGCATGGGTCGCTGAATAAGTGCAAAGGTGCAAAAGTGCAAAGGTGAACGCGTGCGGAGCACGCGAGGGGGCACGTGGGCATGGTGACATGGGAACACGGGGAGAGACAGGGCTCAAGGGGAGACCGGAAACCGGGAAGGATGCGTTGCATCGGGTAGGGTCGGCACTGCGTGCCGACCTAGTTGCATCGAGGTAGGGACAGCACCACGTGCTGTCCTCAAGGTAGGGGCACGATTCATCGTGCACTCCTGTGCGGAGGGCGCGGCGTAGCCACGCCCCTACCTGCGATGCATTGGGTAGGGCTGACCGGCTCGGTCAGCCTCGGGCGAGCGGGCCGCTCGCCCCTACGTCAATGTAACTAGGTCGTGACGCGGTCCCGACCCTACCTTGCGAGGCTGTGGAACTTGGTGAGTTCCTCCGCCGTCAGGGCGCGGTCGAAGACGGCGACGCCACCGATCCAGCCGGTGAAGCCCACGCTACGGGAGCTGTGGATGACGCGTCCGATGGTGAAAGGTCCGCCGGTACCGTCGTTCTTGGGCTCGTAGATACCGTGCGGATACCACCAGGGGTTGAGGCGCAGGGAGACGAGTTCGCGTTCGGTCTCCTGCCCGGCGAGGAGCGTGACCTTGACCTTGGTATAGGCATATTCGCGGAGTTCGACGCGTTTGGCTTCCTTCTCGCTGAGCACGGTGACCTTGACCGCGGTCTCTTCCGGCGGGTTGTAATACTGATCGGCCGGGAACTTGGGGTCTTCGCCTTCCTGCTGGCCGGGGATTTTGGCGAGACAGCCTTGAAGCCAGGCGTTGGCGGCGAAGGAGATGAGACGGTCCTTCTGGGGGTTATCCTGCCAGCGGTCGCCGCTCTGTCCGTCAAGCCAGCCGGTGAGCTGCTGGGTCTTGCTGTCGAAGGTCATCGCGAAGGTCTGCCAGGATTTAGCCAGGATCTCCGGGGCGGAGTCGTGCGGCACCTTGGGCGACTGGGCGGCGGAGTTGCACTTATGGAGAGCGTATTTGTTCGTGAAGGAGCTCGCGCCGTTCTCGGAGACGTGACCGCAGGCGGCGCCTTCCTTGTTCAGGCCGGCGAAGAGCGCGAATTGGCGCTGGCCGCGTTCGACCTTGGCGATGGACTCGGTGGTCTTCTCCTTCAGGTCCGTGCCTTCGTGCCAGATGCCGGCGAGGGCGTGGTTGCCGCTTTCGCGGATGGCCCAGACGACCACCGTGACGGCCTTGCCGGCGCCCTTGATGTCGAGCGGCGAGTCATGCAGGCGGGCGCGCGGGACGAAGAGCAGGGGACGGAAGTCAGGGTTGGTCTCGGCCTTTATGCGGATCGCCTGGCCGAACGGTCCGGCGCCCAGCATCGGGAAGTCGGCATAGAAGGCGTCAGGACCGGCATTCCAGAGATCCTTGATGTAATTGCCCGCATCGAGGGCGTAGTCATTGGTCGCACCGGCCGGCACATGCGCCGTGAAGCGCTTGCCGGGGGCCTCGCGCTGGGTGAAGTCCCAGAAGGCGACCAGGCCAGGAGTGTTCGTCACCGTGGCGACGCGTTCTGGGACGGAGTCCGCGGCGGAGAGATACGCGGAACACAGGACAGCTAATAGGGAGAGCAGGCGAAGCATACACCTCATATGGAGTGCAAAAATCTCTGGGAGAAAAGACCGTTTAGTGTCCTACGTAAGTCCTGCCCCTATTTCTGTATGAGAACGGCCTTGCCCGTGCCGCCTTTGGGCGTGGTCTTGGGGTAATCGGGGTTAGGCTTCAGTTCGATGACTTTCACGACTTGCTCGAAAGGCAGGTCGGTCGGGGAGTCCTGGATGCGGACGCCGGTGACGTTCACGTTGCGTACGGTGCAATCGAGGTCAGGGGAGAAGATCTCGACCCATTTCGCCGGATCTTCGGACCTTCCGGCTTTGTAGGTCTGGGAGAGCGGGCCAAGTTCGACGAGATGGTATCCCGTGGT
>JBIILC010000125.1:0-3604 GCA_044232865.1 Opitutales bacterium
TGGGCGGCATGGTGAGATCCCAGATGCGGTTCCCGACCTTCACGGGGCCACCGAGGCCATGGAGGATGATGCGGGCGGTCACGTCGGGCTTGCCGAGGACCCAGTCGCTGTCGACGAGCGGAGGGGCGAGGCCGTCGAGGCCATACCCGTGCGGCTGATGGCAGGCTGCGCAGAGGTTGGTGTAAGTGACCTTTCCTTTTTCTAAGAGTGCCTGTTGGTCTTTCGTGAGGGCGATGACCTTGGGCGGGGCGGGGGCGCCGGGCTTGCCAACCCAGGCGAGGCGGGCGGTGACGCTTACCAAGTTCTTGAGGGCATTGGCTTCAGTGACGGTCTTTTTAAGCTTAGCCAGCGAAGCGGGTTCGGCACTGAGCCAGATCGTCTTGAGCGGCACGGCTTTCTTCGACTTGGGGTCGCGGATGGATTGATCGAGGCCCCGGAGGATGGCGGCACGGAGATTGGTACGATCACCGAGGCTGGCGGCGATTTCGAGCATGCCTTCGAACGGACCAGACTTGCCGGCCTGGGAGATCAGGGTGGCGAAGCCCTCGAGAGCCGGACCGGTCTGCTTAAGGTTGGCGACGGAGCCCAGCGCGGCGACGGCCTTGGCCAGCGCGACCTCGCGGCCACGAGCTCCGGTGAGCGCGCCTTCGCGGACGAGCGCGTTATCGCCGTGGGCGGCGAGGAGTTCGGCGACGGCCTTGTCAGCGTCGGGCAGGTGCGCGCCGGAAAGGCGAATCGCCAAGTGCGCGAGGACGAGAATCTCTTTCTCGTCTTTGATTGCGCAGAGTTCGGTCAGCATCTCGGCGGGGGCGATACGGACAGCGGCCGCGCGGACCTGGGCGTCGGAATCTTTAAGGGCGAGTCGGACGTCTTCAGCGCGGGCGGAGGCGAGGCCGTCGAGCGACCAGAGGGCGTGTAGGCGGCCCGTGGCGGGGGCTTGGGCGTCGGCGAGCAGCGTGCGGAGCGGGGTAGCGGCAGCGACGTCGGCGGATTCAACGAGCAGGCGCTGGGCCGAATCGCGCACCCAACCGTTGGGGTGCGTCAGGAGTTTCACGCGAGCGGCGACGTCGACCGGGATCTTCGTGGCCTTGGGGGCGGCTTGGTCATCGCGGACGATACGCCAGATGCGGCCTTGGTTGATCGGCGTCTCCAGCTTGCGCGCCTTGATGTTGGCGATGAGGTAGTGCGTGAGGAAGCCCGGGTGTTGCAGCATGCCGCGGTAGAGGTCTACCACGTAAAGGGCGCCATCGGGTCCGGTGGCAGTCATGACGGGGCGGAAGCGTTCGTCGGTCGACGTCAGGAATTCTTTTTCTTCGTAGGCGTTGGTACCCGTGAGCAGACCATCCTTTTCGGTGATGATCACGCGCTTCACCAGATTCGACGAAGGCTCCGGGATAAAGGCATTGCCGCGGAATTCCGCGGGGAAGGCATCACCTCGGTAGATGGCGGCGCCGCAGGTCGAGGTGGCGTTCGCGAGGGTGCCGTCGGTGCGGAGCGTCTTGGCATCGTAGCCGCGGTTTACGCCTGGGGTCGGATGGGAAGGGTAGACCGACTGTTCCTTGATCACCTTGTTGTTGATGCCGAGCGCGTCGCGGAGGAGCGGATTGCGGGCATAGGCCGCGGCCGGAAGGAGGTCGGTGCGAAGGAGGTCGGAGTTGTAGTTGTAGAACAGGCGACCAGCGTCGTCCTGGCTCAGGCCCCACTGGCCGCGGCCGAGTCCTGGGCCTTTCTGCCAAGCGCCGTTGGTGAGCTTGAAACTTGTGCTGTAACCCGCCGCGTAGACACGATTGTCCATCGCCCACGTCGGCGTGTTTGCCATGTGTTCGGGTTGGCCGCCGAATGTGCCGAAGTCGGAGGCGACCAGAATCTTCTCGTCAGCGGTACCAGTGCCCTTCGTGTCACGGCAGAAGAAAAGGTTCGGCGGTTCGGCGACGAAGGCGCCGCCTTTGACGGCCATCACGCCGCGAGGCATCACCAGGTTGTCGAGGAAGGCCGAGGCCTTGTCCATGCGGCCGTCGCCGTCCGTATCGGTGAGGAGCGCGATGCGACCGAGCGGTTCTTTCTCCGTGGTGCCGTCCATGTCGCGCATGTAGCCGCGCATCTCGACGACGAACAGCCGGCCTTGGTCATCGAAGCTGATAGCGACTGGGGCTTCGATCATCGGTTCGCTGGCAACGAGCTCGATGCGGAAGCCGGGCGGAAGGCGGAAGCTCTTTAGGGCTTCTTCGGGAGAGAGGGGTGCGGGTGCCGGCAGGTTGAACTTCAACTGAACGTCGGTGGGTCCAGCGTTGCCCTTGTTGAGGGCGAAAGCGGACGTCGCTCCAACGAGCAGAGCTAGGACGGCAAGTGGGGTCTTCATGCTGGTTTTAAGACAGTCCAAACTCCCCGGGGTTGCAAGGCGAACCCCCTGTTTTGCCCCTAGGCGGAGCCTTGCGGACGGCTTATTTCCTAGCCTTCTGGCTGGCTGCGATGGAGTCGGCCCAGTCGTCAGTGCGGAAACTCGTGGCTGGGAGACCGGCGCCGTTCACCAGATTGCAGTCCGGGTTTTCGGCCCAAGCATAGCGGGCGGCCGCCGGAGTGGCGACTTCCGGGCTGCTGACGATGACCTCAGTGCCTTCGATGCGGGCGGAGGCGGGCTTCCAGACCTTGTCGGCTCCGGCGATGAGGAAGCCTCGCGGGGCGGTGCCGTCGCGAGTCTTGAGTCCGGCGGCGTGCTTGAGGGAAATCCGGACGGCGGAGCCTTCGACCTTACTGCCTACTGGCAGGGGGCCGCTGATTGCGGGGACCTTGCGACCATAGACGGACTCCAAGGCCCAGTAGGAAAGACGCAGGCCGACATCCTGCTTATTCTTCGGGTGGATGTCCTTGGGGTCGCCGATGTCGAGGGTGATGGCCATGCCGGTCTTCGGGAGGGCGAGCACCTTCATCATCGATTCGCGGATGCGCGGCCAGTTCTCGGAATTCGAGTCACGGTAATTGGGCAGCTGTACCCAGGCGAAAGGTACCTCGTCTTGCCAAGAGGTGCGCCAACTCGTGACGAGTTGGCTCAGCTGCTTCTCGTAGATGCCCGGGTTCCCGGCGTTACCTTCGCCTTGATACCAAAGCATCCCGCGGAGCGTGTAGGGCACGAGATTGGCGACCTTGCCATTATAGAGTCCGGCGGGGCCGCCCTTGAACTTTCGCATCGCGACCGGCTCAGTGGGTTTGCGCGGTAGGTCTGCTTTTTCGGCTTTGGCTTTCGCCGTGGCGATTTTCCAGGCGGCGAGCTGCTTCTCGTAGAGGGCCGTTGCTTTGGTGGCGTCGAAGGCCTGATAGGCTTTCTGCTGCATGTCGTAGATCGCCTTCGTCTCGGGATCGGAAGACTGCGTCTCGGCGGAGACCCAGGATTCAATCGGCGTCCCGCCGACGGAGGTATTCACCAGGCCTACCGGCACGCCGACTTCCTTGTGGATCTCGCGGCCGAAAAAGTAGAGCACGGCGGAGAAGCTGCCGACGTTGTCCGGCGTGCAGGCCTTCCAGACGCCTTTACCTTCAGGTAGGGGTAGTTCGGAAGGGCCAGAGGATTCCTGATAGTGGCGGATCAGCGGGTATTGGGCGACGGCTT
>JBIILC010000040.1:0-12824 GCA_044232865.1 Opitutales bacterium
CGCCTCCGCCGCCTCCGTGCTTCGGCCGGTATCCGCGCCATGCTTGGTGAAACGGTCGTCGAACCCCGCCACCTGATCCAGCCGCTCTTCGTCACCGAAGGCGACGTCGCTGAGCCCGTCGGCTCCCTCCCGGGCGTCAGTCGTATCCCACTCGCCCAACTCGGAGCCAAGTGCGCCGAACTCCTCGCCCTCGGCATCCATGGCGTGGCTCTCTTCCCGAAGATCGACTCAACGCGCAAGACCGCCGAAGGCGCCGAAGCCCTCAATCCGTCGAACCTCGCCTTCCGCGCCATCCGCGAAGTGAAGGCCAAGTCGCCCGGCACGGTGATCTTCGCCGACATCGCTCTCGACCCTTACACCACGCACGGACACGACGGCATCCTGAACGCCGCCGGCACCGACGTGGATAATGACCGCACCGTCGAAGCGCTCGTGAAGATGTCGCTCTTCACCGCCCAGGCCGGCGCGGATTTCGTCGCCCCGTCCGACATGATGGACGGACGCGTGAAGGCCATCCGCAAGGCCCTCGATGCTTCCGGCCACACCGGCACCGGCATCCTCGCCTACTCCGCCAAGTTCGCCTCCGCTTTCTACGGCCCGTTCCGCGACGCCGTCGGCAGCGCCCGCAAGGTCGGCGAAGCCCCCATCTCCAAGGCCACCTACCAGATGAATCCGGCCAATCGCCGCGAGGCCGCCCGTGAGGCGATTCTCGACGCCGAAGAAGGCGCCGACCTCCTCATGGTGAAGCCCGCCGGCGCCTACCTCGATATCATCCGCGACCTGCGTGAGTCGACAAGCCTACCGATTGCGGCCTACCAGGTTTCGGGCGAATACGCCCAACTGCACGCCGCCGCCGAGAAAGGCTGGCTCGACCTCCGCGCTACGCGCGACGAGTCGCTCCTCGCCATCCGCCGCGCCGGCGCCGACGTGATCCTCAGCTACTTCGCGGAGGCTTACGCCCGCGATTTCGTGGCACGCAAGTAAGCGGATGCATGCTGGGCTACTTTCGGTCTGACTGACTGGCGGCTGGCTCGTCAGAAACAATAGGCCCTATCGCTTTTATCGATTTCCCATAAAACGTGGTTAAAGCTATAATATTACCGTGAAAATTAAGAACCTCACCTACGGCCTATCCGTCGCCTTCGGACTCATCGGTCCGGCCTTGTTCCTGCGTAACATCAACCTCTCAGACTGGGGAATGCTACCCGTCGAGCTGGGCTTTGCGCTCTGGTTACTCTCGCCCTTCGTTTTGATCGCCCTGGCGGTCCGCTCCGACCGTTTTTCGGCCATCGGCGCCCTCATCGCCACGATACTGGCGGGCCTCTTTGGTGCCTGGTTTTACACCGAACTGACCTTCCACTTCACCACGAAGTCCGATGCTCAGGACGCCATCGCGATGCTCTTCGTTGCTGCCTACCAGCACGCGATCATCGTCCTGACGCTGGGCCTATCTTTCATCGTTGGCTGGCTTCAGTCCCGCCGGAAATAAAAAGGCGCGGATTGCTCCGCGCCTTAGTACAAACAGTAAGGGGTCAGACCGCTTCTGCACGATATCAGTCAGAAGCGGTCTGACCCCGTACTGTCTGCTTACAGGAAGAGTGGCTTGATGTGGCGGTCGAAAAGGTTGCCGGTCACATTGCGCGCGCAGGACTTGCGGCAGGCCTTGAGCTGCTCGAGGTAGCGCGGGCCCATCTTGGCGGCGACCTTGAAGCCGACGTGGATGAGCTGGCGGATGTTGGCGTTGTAGAGCGGATTCTTCTGGTCGTGGCGGAGAGCGCCGACGAACTGTTCGCTGGTCCAGCCATTGACGACGTCGGCGGCGGGGAGCTTCGAACGGTCGATGTCGATGACGGTCGCGTAGGGCTGGCAGAGCTCGTCCATGTGCGACAGGGCTTCCGAGTAGATCTCCTTGGCGAGGGCGAGGCCGGCGCCGCCGGCTTCGGCGAGGCCGATGACCTCTTCGAGCCAGGTCGTACCCGCAGTCTTCACGTGGACGCCGGCGCCATGCTTGGCGAGGGCGCGACGGATGGCCGGGTAGATGGAGAACTTATCGCTGCCGCTGTGCACGGAGAGCTTTAGGTTGGCCGGGAGACCGTACTGCTTCACCGCGTGGGCGATGACGCAGAGGTCGTCGTTGAACTCGCGTTCGAACTGGGTGAGGTCGCCGACGTAATCGACGCCCTTATTGAAACGACCGGTGAACTTCGGAGCGATGGTCTGAATCGGCACGCCTTCGTCGGCGATGGCCGCGAGAATGATGAGGAGCTCGGGCGGGGTCTGCGGGCTATCGGTCTCGTCCATCGAGATCTCGGGGACGAAGCGGCCGACGCCCTTCACGGAGACGATGTGGCGGTAGACCTTGCCGGCTTCCTGCACGGCCAGGAGGAACTTGGCGGCCGTGCGCTCGACATCGGCGCGCGTGGTGGTGAACGGACGGTCAATGCCCGCGAGGGTGATCGTGCCGACGAGCTCAGGGTGGCGGTCGACGAAGGCCTTCACCGCGGCGGGGTCGGCGGGCTGGGCGATGAAATCGGCGACATCGATAGTGAAGAAGTCGGAGACGCCGACGAAACGCTCGACGGTCTTCAGGCCGATGTGGTCAGCGTCGAGGAAGTAGGGGGCGGTCCAGCCGAGGCTCTTCACGGCGGCGTCGGCCGCGGCGCGGGTGCTGGTCGGCTCGGAGCCGATGATGTTGTGCTCGCGGTTGGACTTGTTCCAGACCGGGACGATCTCGACGCCGACCTTCTGGGCGGCGATGCAGGCGGCGAGCTGGGCTTCGGCTTCGTGGGCGAAGCGATCGCCCATGCCGAGGGAGAATTTACCAATGACGAGAGGTTGGTTGGACATGTGGGGACAAGTAAGAAGGCCAGAGTAGAGCCCTGCTTCAGACGTTGGCAACCACCCGGAGGTATGAAATTCGGCACCCCTTATCCTCGCTTCTCCTTGCCCTCCGCGCCGCCGTTCATCTTTACTCCCCTCTCTCTCCTATGCACCTGAAGATTGCTGTCCTGCCTGGCGATTACATCGGCCCTGAAGTCATGGTCGCCGCCCTGCCCGTCCTCGAGGCCGTCCTGAAGAAGTCAGGTCACACCCTCGAGCACTCCACCCACGACGTGGGCGGCGCGGGCATCGACAACCATGGCAAGGCCCTGCCGGACTCGACTCTCGAGGCCTGCCGCGCCGCGGACGCCATCCTCTTCGGTTCTGTCGGTGGCCCGAAGTGGGAGAAGCTCCCTCCGGCCGAACAGCCTGAGCGCGCCTCCCTCCTGCCCCTCCGCAAGCACTTCACGCTCTACGCCAACGTCCGCCCCGGCCTCCTGCTGAAGAACCTCATCGACACTTCGCCGATCCGCCCGGACCGCATCCCGAACGGCGTCGACATGGTCTGCATCCGCGAGCTCACCGGCGGCCTCTACTTCGGACCTAAGTCCACCACCACGCTCGCCGACGGCGACATCGAAGCCATCGACACCATGGTCTACCGCAAGTCGGAGATCGAACGCATCACCGACGTCGCCATCGCTACCGCGCGCGGCCGTCGCAAGCACATCACCCTCGTCGACAAGGCCAACGTCCTCCAGACCTCCGTCCTCTGGCGCAAGGTCGTCGCTGATCGCCTCAAGGCCACCGCGCCGGACATCACCCTAACGGTGATGTACATCGATAACGCAGCCATGCAGCTCATCCTCAAGCCCGCGCAGTTCGACGTCCTCCTCACCGAGAACATGTTCGGCGATATCCTCTCCGACGAGATGGCCGTGATCTGCGGCTCCCTCGGCATGATGGCTTCCGCCTCCCTCGGTGCGAACCGCAATCAGCACGGCTACGGCTACGGTCTCTACGAGCCTTCCGGAGGCACCGCCCCCGACATCGCCGGCCAGGACAAGGCTAACCCGTGCGCCCAGATTCTCTCCGTCGCCCTGATGCTCCGCCATTCCTTCGGCCTCGAAGCCGAAGCCAAGGCCATCGAACTCGCGGTCGAGAAGACCATCGCCGAAGGCATCCGCACCGCGGACATCGCCGCCGGTGGCCAGGCCGTGGGCACGAAGGTCATGGGCGCGGCCATCCTCGCCCGCCTCTGACCGTGGACGAAGCGGAACGACAGCGCGCGGCCGAACGACGTCGGGAGGCCGTGTGCAGTCCGTTCATGCGCATCACGCGCTTCCCCGTCGACGTCGCCCGCGAACTGCTCGACGCCGGGTACTACCGCGTGGACCAGCTGGCCGGCCGTTCGCCCGATTCGCTCCTCACCGAGATCGTGGCTCGCAATAAGGAGAAGCTCCCTGCGCACTTTCTGCCCTCGCTACGCATGGCGGTATACTTCGCGGAGTCTGACAGACCGGACCCGAAGAAACTGTTCCTGGATCAGTGGCAGTGAGCTCGGCCGGCGATAGAGTGCTGTATCGATGACAGAGGGCTGAGTCGATTTCGGAGGATAAATACAGGCCCAGCCTTAATACAGGCATCTGCCATCGACTCAGTCATCCGTCCTCGATTCAGCCATCCAAGCTACTCCATCGTTTGCCTTCGGGGGTAATCCTGTCATTTTCGGTGCCATGGTTCCCACCGTCGTCGTTCCCGTTATGACCTTGGGCAACTGCGTCTTTCTGCCGCAGCAGCTCATGCCGTTGCGCATCTTCGAGCCGCGCTACCGCAAGATGCTGAAGGAGACCCTCGCCGGCAGCCGCATGTTCGCGATCTCGCAGCTGGATGAAGAAAACCTCTCGCCCGATAACGACGAACCGCCCTGCCCCTTCACGTGCGTCGGACGCATCGTCGGACACGTCGAACTCGAGGATGGCACCTCGCACATCATCCTCGAAGGCCTGCGCCGCGCCCGCGTCATCAAGGTGAAGCGTAAGACGCCGTATCCGCAGCTTGAGATCGCCCCGGTCGTCGACGAAGCCTCGACCGACCTCGCCGGCAGCACCCGCGACATCGCCCGCGTGCTCGCCTTCGCGGAGAACATCGTCAGCGAGCTCGGCGAAGAAGCCGCGCCGCTCATGCAACGCCTGCGCGGACTTGCCAATCAGCCCGGCGCTCTGGCCGACGCCGCGGCCGGCCACCTCGTTGCCGACGCCGATACGCGCCGCGCCTTACTCGAGTGCCTTTCTCAGGATCAGCGCATCAAGGCCGTGGCCGACGAGCTCGCCCGCCTCGACGCCCAGCGCAAGCTGGACGAACAGGGCGGCGGCGAAGAAGCCAGGGGGTTGAACTGAGGCTGAAGGGGTAGGGGGTTGGGGTAGGGGTTGGATTAGCCTCCTCAGAGGTTTATTTGCCTACCCCCACCCCTACCCCCACCCCTTTCCCTTTATTCCCCACCTTTCTTCTTGCGGATTAGACTCATTCTAATTGAATTAGCATTTAGAATGATTCGAAATCTCACTGAGCATGATAAGGAACACCTTCAAGAAGCCCTCATAAAGAGCGGCCAGAAGGTCACCCCCCAGCGTGAAGCCGTCTTTACGGTCCTCCTAGCCGAGCGCGACCACCCCACGGTGGACGAGGTCTTTAACCGCGCCCGTGAGGTCATGCCGGGCCTGTCCCTGGCTACGGTCTACAACTGCCTCGAAACCTTCGTCGGCTGCGGCCTGGTCCGCCAGGTCAACCACGAGCGCGAGTCGACCCGCTATTGCCCCAACCTGGCCCCGCACGCGCACTTCCGCGACAAGGAGACCGGACAAGTCCACGACATCGAGCTCCCGCCTGAGGTGATGAAGAGCCTCCGCTCGATCCTCCCGCCCGGCTTCGATTCCGAAGTCATCGAAATCAGCTTCCTCGGCCGCGCTGAGGCCAAGGACACCCATTCCAACTAATCCCCTTCCCTTTCCGCCATGTCTGACTCGCTCGTCATCAAGAATCTCAACGCCTCCATCGGCGACCGCCCAATCCTGAAGGATTTCTCCCTCACGGTCCCGAAAGGCGAAGTGCACGCCATCATGGGGCCTAACGGCACCGGCAAGAGCACGCTCTCCAAGGTCCTCGCCGGCCACCCCGACTACTCCGTGCAGTCCGGCGAAGCCTTCCTCGACGGCGAACAAATCATCGGCCTCGAGCCTGATGTCATCGCCCGCGCCGGCCTCTTCCTCGCGTTCCAATACCCGAGCGAGATCCCCGGCGTGACCATCGCTAACTTCATCCGCGCCGCGATCGTCGCCCGCCAGGCCAAGGGCGCACCCTTCGACGCCAAGGCCTACTACACGGAGCTCTACGCGAAGATGGACGCCCTCAAGATGGACCGCAAGTTTACCGCCCGCTTCGTCAACGAAGGCTTCTCCGGCGGCGAGAAGAAGCGCTGCGAGATCCTCCAGCTGATGATGCTCAAGCCGAAGTACGCCGTGCTCGACGAGACCGACTCCGGCCTCGACATCGACGCACTCCGCATCGTCTCCGAAGGCGTCAACGCCATGCGTGGCCCAGATACGGGCTTCCTCGTCATCACCCACTACCAGCGCCTGCTCGAGTACATCGTCCCTGATCGCGTCCACATCATGTGGGACGGGCGCATCGTCCACAGCGGCGGCAAGGAACTCGCCCTCGAACTCGAAGCCAAGGGCTACGATTGGGTCAAAACCGAACTCGCCCTCGCCTAAACCAGATGGCTGAAATCGACGAATCCCAGGCGCAGCGCGAAGCGATCGAAGTCGATCGCACCAAGGGCGACTTCAAATACGAAGAGAACTACACCTTCGACGCTGGAGTGGGCCTCTCTGCCGCGACGGTGGACTATATCGCCAAGGTCAAGGGCGAGGAGGAATGGATCCGCGAGTTCCGCCAGAAGTCGCTGAAGATCTTCCAGGACATGCCGATGCCGACGCATTGGGCCACCACCGACCTCGATAATATCAAGTTCGAGAACATCCGTTACTACCTCTCGAAGGGTCAGACGCCTGTCCGCACGTGGGAAGAAGTCCCGGATGACATGAAGAAGACCTTTGAACGCCTCGGCATCCCGGAGTCGGAGCGCAAGTTCCTCGCCGGCGTCGAAGCCCAGTTCGACTCCGAAGCGGTCTACTCCCGCATGAAGGAAGAGCTCGAAAAGCTCGGCGTCATCTTCTGCGGTCCGACCGAAGGCCTGCGCGACCATCCGGAAATCTTCCGCAAGTGGTTCGGCAAGGTCATTCCAATCGGCGACAACAAGTTCGCCGCGCTCAACTCTGCAGTCTTCTCCGGCGGCTCGTTCATCTACATCCCCAAGGGCGTTAAGGTGGCCCAGCCTCTGCAGGCCTACTTCCGCATCAACGCCGAGAACTTCGGCCAGTTCGAGCGCACGCTCATCATCGCCGACGAAGGCGCCGAAGTGACCTACATGGAAGGCTGCACCGCCCCCAAGTTCGAGACGGCTACCCTGCACTCCGCGGTCGTCGAACTCGTCGCCCTCAAGGGGGCGAAGATCCAATACATCACCGTCCAGAATTGGTCCGCCAACGTCTTCAACCTCGTGACGAAGCGCGGCGTGGCCGAAGAGGATGCCGAAGTCCGCTGGATCGATTGTAATATCGGCTCCCGCCTGACGATGAAGTACCCCGGCGTGGTCCTGCGCGGCAAGCGCGCCCGCGGCGAGGTCCTTTCGATTGCTCTAGCCAATGAAGGTCAGCACCAGGACACCGGCGCGAAGATGATCCACGCAGCCGACGACACGACCTCCAACATCATCGCGAAGTCCATCTCTGTCGGCAAAGGCCGTTCGACCTACCGCGGCCTGGTCCACATCCCGAAGACCCTCTCGAACTGCCGTAATAACACCGAGTGCGATGCCCTGCTCATCAACGAGCACAGTCGCACCGACACCTATCCGGCGATCTCCGTCCGCGGCCGCAAGAATTCCGTCCAGCACGAAGCGAGCGTCTCCAAGGTCTCGGCCGAGCAAATCTTCTACATGATGCAGCGCGGCCTATCCGAAGGCGAAGCGATGTCCCTCGCCGTGAACGGCTTCGTCAACGACCTGGTGAAGGAATTCCCGATGGAATACTCCGTCGAGTTGAAGCGCCTGATCGAACTGCAGATGGAAGGATCCGTCGGATGAACGGCGTCGCCTCAGCCCCCGCCGGCGTCCTCGACGTCGTGCTGCAGTCCGCCGAGACCACCCAATTCCGCGCGCAGGATTGGTTCGCCGTCCTGCGTCAGCAGGGCTGGCACACCTTCCAGTCGCTGCCGATGCCTACGCGCGATAACGAGAAGTGGCGCTTCTCCGACGCGCGTACGCTCTCGCTCGACGGCTACGCACCCGCACCCGCCCCGTCGCCCGCCCAGGCGGCCGACCTCATCGCGCGTTCGCGCCTCATCTCCGACGCCGCCGGCCTCATCGTCCACGTCGACGGACATTGCGTGCTCAAGCCGACGCTCTCGGCCGAGCTCGTCGCCCAAGGCGTGGTGTTCGAATCCCTCGAGGACGCCGTCCGCAACCGCCCCGCCCTGCTTCAGGAGCATCTTTTAAAGCACCCCGTACTCCTCGGTGGCGATAAGTTCGCCGCACTCCACCGTGCCTGGCTCCGAGCCGGCTACGTCCTTCACGTCCCCAAGGGCGTCGAGGTAAAGCAGCCGTTCGTCTCGGTGACGTGGACGCTCACCGACGGCGTCGCGGTCTTCCCGCACGCACTCATCATCGCCGGCGAACGCGCCGTGGCCGACATCCACGACTTCCACCTCTCCGCCAAGGCCGACCAGCGCGCCCTCGCGATCTCCGCCGTCGACATCCATGCCGGGACGGGGTCGCAGGTCCGCCGCCTCGCCGTGCAAGCCTGGGGTTCCGCCACGCAGTCCTTCCAGATCGAAAATACCTGCGGAGGACGCGACGCACTCATCAGCTCCGTCAACGCAGCCGTCGGTTCCCGTCGCGCCCGCCTCGAGAACTGCGTGCGCATCGACGGCGAAGGCGCCGATGTGCGCCTCTACGGCATCTCCGTCGCCACGGGTGAACAGGAGTTCGACCAGCGCACGCTGCAGATCCACACCGCGGGTCATGCGAAGTCCGATCTGCTCTTCAAGAACGCCCTGCTCGGCAAGGCGCGCACGATCTTCTCGGGCCTCATCAAGGTCGCCCCGGACGCCCAGCGCACCGACGCCTACCAGACCAACCGCAACCTCCTGCTCTCGCCGGACGCCGAAGCGGATTCCCTGCCCGGCCTCGAGATCGAAGCTAACGATGTGAAGTGTTCGCACGGCGCGACGACCGGCCAGATCGACCCCGCCGAGCTCTTCTACCTGCGTGCCCGCGGCATCCCGCTCGCCGTCGCCCAGGAACTGCTCGCGCAGGGCTTCCTCGAGGAAGTCCTCGCCAAGGTCGGCCACGAAGAAGCCGCCGCCACGGTGCGCGAGATGCTCCGTCTTAAATTCCACCAAGCCTGAACATGAGCGACGACACCACCGGCCAGCGCCATACGCCCAGCCCTCACGACCGCGTCCTCACGCGTGACGTGCAGGCCACCGTCATTCCCGCGGGTGATCCTGCCGTGCTGCCTGCCGGCACCAAGGTCACCATCACGCACCGTCTCGGCGGCAACTTCACCGTCGTCTGCGACACCGGTATGTTCCGTATCAAGGGCTCTGATGCCGACTCGCTTGGCGAAGAAATTCCTTCTGATACCACCGAGAACGAAGGTAAGACGGACGCCTATGGTTCCGTCGGCACTGCCGAACATGCAGGCCACACCGGCAAGCCCTCCGACGAAGCTGTCTGGGAAAGCCTCAAGAAAGTCTTCGATCCGGAGATCCCCGTGAATATCGTCGACCTCGGACTCGTGTACTCGCTCAAGGTCGAGCCGCTGGAAAATTCTCCTGACCGCCACAGCGTCGTCGTCGCCATGACCCTCACAGCGCCCGGTTGCGGCATGGGTCCCGTCATCGCCGAAGACGCGCGGAATCGCGTACTTGGCGTCCCGGGCATCAATCAGGCCCGCGTCGACATCGTCTGGGACCCGCCGTGGACCCAGACCATGATCTCCGAGGATGGCAAGATGCAGCTCGGATTGATCTAACTGAAGCGGGCTAGGGCCAGAGCTAGGGCCCGGTCTAGAAAACACTCCTAACATCGTCCGCCACTCGGCGGACGTTTTCTTTTCCGTACTTACCTACCCCTACCCCCATCCCCACCCCTACCCCTTGCTCTCTGCCCTCTTGCCCTCCCGCCTGTTTTCCTAACCCTTTGGGAACCCCACCCATTCCCCAAGGTCACCTTCCCATGGCTTCTACCCCCGTACGTCTCCTCTCCCTGCTCGGCGCCGCCCTGCTAATGGCCGCTCCGATCGCCCGCGCCGCCGAAGCCTTACCCGAGGACGTCCGCTTCCAGACCGAGACGCTGCTCACCGGCCTGCCGCAGCCGATGCACCTCGAGTTCGGACCCGATGGCCGCATCTGGTTCAATGAATATCTCGGCGCCCTTAAGATCTACGACCCAAAGACCAAGCGCGTCACGCTCGTCGCCGAGATGGAGATCTTCAAGACGCTCGAAAACGGCTTCCTCGCCTTCGCGCTCGACCCCAAGTTCGCGCAGAACGGCTGGATCTACCTGATCTACTCGCCCGTCGGCTTCGACGGCCAGTATCTGTCCCGCTTCCAGGTGAAGGACGACAAGCTCGTCGCCGGCAGCGAGAAGCTCATCCTGAAATACGAAGAGCAGCGCCTGCAGTGCTGCCACCACGGCGCGACCCTGAAGTTCGGTCCCGACGGCTGCCTGTATTTCTCGACCGGCGACAACACCAGCCCCTTTGGCGATAGCAAGGGCTACGCCCCGCTCGACCAGCGCCCAGGTAAGGAGCCCTGGGATGGCGCGCGTACCTCCGCCAATACCAACACCCTTGTCGGCAAGGTGAACCGCATCCGCGTGCATGACGACGCGACGTACAGCATCCCGGAAGGCAACCTCTTCAAGCCCGGCACTCCGAAGACCCGCCCCGAGATCTTCGCGATGGGCACGCGCAATCCTTGGCGCCTGAGCATCGACCCGAAAACCGGTTACGTCTATTGGGGCGAAGTCGGTCCCGACGCGCGCGTCGACGGCCCCCGCGGCTCCCGCGGTTACGACGAGATCAACCAGGCCAAGAAAGCCGGTAACCACGGCTACCCGTTCTTCGTCGGCAATAATTCGCCTTACGCCGAATACGACTACGCGACCGAGAAGGTCGGCCCGCTCTTCGACCCGAAGGCGCCAATGAACAAGAGCCGGAACAACACCGGCCTCGTGGAACTCCCGCCCGCCGTGCCGGCCTTCATCTACTGGCCCTACGCGGTCTCGGAACAGTGGCCCGAGCTCGGCGAAGGCGGCCGCACCGCCTGCGCGGGCCCGGTCTTCCATTGGCAGGAATCCTTCGAGAAGACCAACGGCTTCCCGAAGCACTTCGACCGCTCCCTGCTCTTCTGGGATTGGCAGCGCCCGTTCATCAAGTGGGCCCGCCTCGACGCCAACTCCGATCTCAAGGGCCTGGAAGCCTTCGCTCCCACGATGTTCGTGACCGCGAACTCCGATGACCAGCGTAAGAAGCAGAAAGCGCTCATCGACAACGGCGCGACGGTCATCCGCCGTCCGGTCGACGCGACCTTCGGACCCGACGGTTGCCTCTACCTGCTCGACTACGGCGAGACCTGGGGCGCCAACGCCGACTCCGCCTTACTCAAGATCTCCTATGTGCGCGGCAACCTCCAGCCGATCGCCAAGCTCGCTCTCTCCACTCCGGCCGGACCGGCCCCGCTCAAGTCCACGCTCTCCGCGAAAGGCTCACGCGACCTCGATGGCGGCAAGCTCAGCTATTCTTGGAAGCTCCAGCCCGGAGATAAGAAACTCGGCGAAGGCGAAGAACTCGCGGTCACGCTCGAGAACGCCGGCAACTTCAACATCGAACTCACCGTCTCTGATGGCCAGGGCGGCACCGTCACGCGCTCCACGCCCATCGTCGTCGGCAATACCGTACCCGTCGCTCGCTTCCTCGCCCCGCAGGACGGCGACTTCTACACGCCGGGCAAGCCTCTCAGCTACAAGGTGACCGTACAGGACGTCGAAGATGGCTCGTCGGACGCCAAGGCCGTTGAGTTCGGCGGGCGCACGCTGGTGACCTCGTCTTTCCTGCCCGCCGATGGTAAGGCCGTCGCGGTCGATCCAGGCCTATCGCTGATGCGCCAGAGCGATTGCTTCAATTGCCATGCGATGGAAACCCCGTTGGTCGGTCCGTCGTTCGTGGCCATTGCCGATAAATACCGCAAGCAGGCTGGCGCGGACGATCTGCTCAACCAGAAGATCCGCCTCGGCGGCAGTGGTGTCTGGGGCCTAGTCCCGATGCTCGCCCATCCTCAGCACACTGAAGATGAAGTCGCCATCATGGTTCGCTGGATGCTCGCGCTCGAGAAGGGCAAGGGCGGCCCGATCATCACCCGCGGACTTGAAGGTCAGCTGACTGCCGCAAAGGACAATAAGCCTGGCACCCTCCTCCTCGAAGCCATCTACACCGATGTCGGAGCCGGAGTCGCCGGCCCCCTATCCGGCAAGGCTTCCGTCGCGCTGCGTCACCGTCGCATCGAGGCCGAGTCCGCTGAAATCACCGACGCCAAGAAAACGGCTAAGGCGGTCGGCTCCACCAACCACGGGACCACCATCAAGTTGGCCAACCTGAACCTCGCCGACACGAAGAACGTCAAGATCAACGCCTCCTCAGGCGGCGGTGCCAAGGGCAGCCAGATCGAGGTCCGCCTCGACTCGCCGACCGGACCGGTCGTTGCGACCGTCGATATCGCCCACACCGGCGACTGGGGTAAGTTCATGGAGAACAAGGCTAAGCTCACACCGGCGCCTGGTCGCCATGACGTCTACCTCGTCCTGACCAACCCCAAGAAGG
>JBIILC010000127.1:0-3521 GCA_044232865.1 Opitutales bacterium
GTTGAAATAATCTCCACCCACTTTACCCAGAAGCCATGAGCAACGTCCCTGCCGACCTCCATTACACCAAGGACCACGAGTGGATCAAGGTCGCCGCCGACGGTACCGCCGTCATCGGTATCACCGACCACGCGCAGGCCGCGCTGGGCGACGTGACGTTCGTCGACCTCCCGAAGGTCGGCGCGTCCTTCAGCCATGGCGACGTTTTCGGCACGGTGGAATCCGTCAAGGCTGCCTCCGACCTCTACAGTCCGATCTCCTGCGAGGTGGTCGAGGCCAACTCCGACCTGAACAATTCCCCTGACCTAGTGAACCGCGAACCCTACGGCGGCGCCTGGATGATCAAGGTGAAGGTGAAGAATCCGGCCGAGCTCGCCAGCCTCCTCGACGCCGCCGGCTACGCCGCGACGCTCTGAGCGCGCGCCCGCCCTTGCTCTGCGCAGTTTATGGCCCACAGTGACGGGCCGATGTCCTTCGCCGAAGTCCATGCCGCCCATCCTTGGGACGAAGTCCTCACCTCCGTACAGGTGAAGACGGAGGCCGACGTGCTCCGCGCGCTCACCCGCGCCGAGTCTGACTCGGCCGACTTGGAAGACTTCAAGGCGCTGATCTCGCCGGCCGCCGCGCCGCACCTAGAACGAATGGCCCGCCTAAGCCACGAGCGCACACTGCGCCGCTTCGGCCGCACGATGCAGCTCTTCGCCCCGGCGTATCTTTCCAACGAGTGCCAGAACATCTGCACCTACTGCGGCTTCTCAGCCGGCAATAAGGTCCCCCGCCGTACGCTCAATCCGGGCGAGATTCTCCGCGAAGCGGGCGCCCTTAAGAAATTAGGCTTCGACCACCTGCTCATCCTGACGGGTGAATCCAATAAGGTGGAAGTCCCCTACTTCGTCCAGGCCCTCGACCTACTTCGCCCGCACTTCTCGTCGTTGTCGATGGAAGTGCAGCCGATGGAGACCGCGGAATACATTGAGCTCCGCCGCCATGGCCTCAACGCGGTGCTGGTCTACCAAGAGACGTATCACCGCGAGACGTACAACGTCCACCACCCGAAGGGACGTAAGTCCGACTTCGCCTACCGCCTCGACGCGCCCGACCGCGTCGGCGCCGCCGGCGTCCATAAGATAGGCCTCGGCGCGCTCTTCGGCCTCGAGGACTGGCGCGCAGAATGTTTCTTCACGGCCCTCCACCTCCGCTGGCTCGAGCGCAAACACTGGCAGAGCCGCTACAGCGTCTCCTTCCCGCGCATCCGTCCGCACGAAGGCGAACTGCAGCCGAAGGTCGAGATGACCGATCGTGATCTGGTCCAAGCGATCTGCGCCTTCCGCCTGCTGAGCTCCGAAGTCGAGCTGACGCTGAGCACCCGCGAGAGCCGTAAGTTCCGCGATCACGCCTGTCGCGTGGGCGTGACGGCGATGAGCGCCGGCTCCCATACGAATCCCGGCGGCTACGCCGAAGGCCGCGAGGCTTCGCTCGAACAGTTCGCGATCGAGGACGACCGCTCGCCCGACGAAGTCGCCGCGATGCTCCGCTCCCACGGCTACGAAACAGTCTGGAAAGACTGGGATCCTTCCTACGACCGCCCGGTCGCCCTCGCCTGATGAGCCCTCTCCGCGTCTGGATCGATCACGAACAAGCCCCGGCCTGCAAGCCTGGCGCCCACGTGAAGCTTTCGGCCGCTGAATCCGCCCATGTGGTCCGCAGTCTCCGCGCCCGCCGCGGCGACGCCGTCGTGCTCCTCGATGGCGAAGGCCTCGTGGTCGAAGGTAAGCTCGCTTCCGCCGACGGCGATGGCGCGATGGTCGAAGTGGTGCGTGCCCGCGTGGCCGACCCCCTCTCACCCGCGATTTACGTCGCCCAGGGGATGCCGAAGGGCGGCACGATGGACGACCTGGTACGCTCGTGCTGCGAAGCTGGCGCCGCCGGCATCATCCCGCTCGAGACCGCCCGCTGCGAACTGAAGCTCGATGCCGACCGCGCGCGCACCCGCCGCGAACGCTGGCAGCAACAGGCCGTCGAGGCGTGCAAACAGTCCGGCCATCCGTGGCGCGCCGAGATTTCCGCTCCGATGCGTTTTCGCGAATGGATCGAACGCCTGCCTGCCGCCGTCGAAGGCGAACTGCGCCTCACGGGTTCGCTGGAGTTCGACGCCGAAGCGGTCGCTCACCTCGATTTCACGAAGGCCTCGAAAGTCACTTGGCTCATCGGCCCGGAAGGCGACCTGACCTCGGAGGAATACGCCGCCGCCCGCGCCGCGGGGTTCATGCCCGTGGTACTGGGACCGACGGTCCTTCGCGCCGAGAACGCGGCGCTCGCCTGCGTAGCGATCACGCAAGCCCTGGCAAAGCGCTAAGTCAGGCCCGCTTCCGTCGGCCAGGCTTCTTGGGCTCAGGCAAGACATCGTCGATCACCCAATCCGGCCAGGTCTCCCGCGTGTAGCGCTGGAACTCGCCGATGGCGTCGCGCACCAGCGGCGTGAGCTCGCACGTCCAGCGCAGGCCGACGTCCATGGGGGCGAATCCTTCGAGCGGGAGCGCTCGGACTTCCGGGTGCTCAATGGCCTCAGGGATGGCGAGGTTGATGCCGTAGCCTTCGCCGTTAGCGACGTAACTGGTGACCATCTCCATCGAACTGACCTCGACGGTCTGATTCCAGACGACGCCCTTCGCGCGCAGGTCGCGGAGGAAGCTACGCGTGACGCTAGAAGCCGGCGGCAAGGCGACCAGCGGCTCGCGGATCTTCTTCTGCTTCCAAAGGTCGGCGGCACTGCGGTGCGGCGACGACTTGGGCACGAGGAGGACGAGCGGGACGCGGGCGAGTCGTAGCTGGCTCTGCCGGCCCTTGGTCTTGGCCTCGATTGGGACGATCGCGAGGTCGATGACCCCGTCGCGCAACCACGTCTCGAACTGCATCTGGTACCCAGGAGTCAGGCTGAGCAAAAGCTTCGGGTGTCGCGCCCGCAGGCGCTGGGTGACGGTCGAGATGTGCAGGCGCAGGACGAGCTCCGACGCCCCGAGGCGCAGTTCCGGGCGGTCGGCTTCGCGCAGCTGGCCCTCCAGGCCGTCCAGGCCCGAGAAGAACGATTCAATCTGAGAATAGAGCTTACGGCCCGCCGCCGTCAGGCGAAACGGCGATCGCTCGAAGAGCCGCACGCCAATGTTCGACTCGAGCGCGGCTATCTGCCCGCTGACGGCCGGCTGCTGGATGCCGTAAGGGATATGCCGGACCGCCGCGCTGATGCCCCCGTGCTTAGCGACGTAATAGAATAACTCGAGGTGATGGACGTTCATCGGGGTGAAGTCATCTTCACGCCGTAAAGGGGGCTAGCAACGCCCTTTATCCCCCCGCGTGATAGGTCATATCAAGAATATCGATTAACGGTCCAGGGCCAGGAGGAGGTAAAATAGACGGCGACAAATACGTCATGCATACCCTCCAGATCCTCCTCCAAGCCCTCGGCGTCATCCTGCTGGCTGATTTCCTGGCCGGCGTCATCCATTGGCTGGAGGACGCCTACG
>JBIILC010000128.1:0-3518 GCA_044232865.1 Opitutales bacterium
GAGGTCGAGAACTTCCCAGGCTTCGTCCACGGCGTGGATGGCAATGAGCTCATCACGAACATGAAGGGCCAAGCCGAACGCTTCGGCGCGAAGTTCGCCTGGGACCGCATCGACTCCGTCGACTTCTCTGGCCCGATCAAAAAGCTCAAGGGCGGCGAAGCCACCTATGAAGCCAAGGCCGTGATCATCGCCACGGGCGCCTCGCCCCGTCACCTCGGCATCCCCGGTGAAATGCATTATTACGGCGGTAACGGCGTGACCACCTGCGCGACCTGCGACGGTGCCTTCTACCGTAACGTCCCAGTCGCCGTCGTCGGCGGCGGCGACTCCGCCTGCGAAGAAGCCCTCTTCCTGACCCGCTTTGCTTCTAAGGTCTACCTGGTGCACCGTCGTGACAGCTTCCGCGCCTCCGATATCATGGTGCAGCGCGTGAAGGCCCACGAGAAGATCGAACTCGTCCTCAACGTCAGCCCGACCGAGATCCTCGGCGACGAGAAGGTCCATACCCTGCGCGTGATCGAGAAGTCCGGTGCCGTCCGTGACCTCGCGGTGAAGTGCGTCTTCGTCGCCATCGGCCACGTGCCCAATTCCCAGGCCTTCACGCCGGCCCTCGAAGTCGACGCCGGCGGTTATTTCGTCGCGGGTGCCAACACCGTCAGCACCAATATCCCTGGGGTTTTTGTCGCCGGTGATTGCTCGGACCACGTGTATCGTCAGGCCATCACTGCCGCTGGCATGGGTTGCCGCGCTGCTATCGAAGCCGAGCGCTGGTTGGCGGGACACTGAGCGTCGCGGTATAGCCGCGACGAGGGGACACGTGGGCAAGGTGACACGTGGGCACGGGGTTGGTGTGCTGTCTCTAGGTAGGGCGGCGATGACATCGCATCCGCTCGAGACCGTATCGTAGGGGCAGGCTCGGGATCCCGCCCGCCGGCTCCCGATGCCGATAGCCGATGGCTGAAATGCCGTCTCCCGAATGGCAGATGCCCTGGTGGCCGTCACCCGTCACCTTTGCATGAATATGCGGATGCGATGTCATCGCATCCCTACCCAATACAACCCCGCCACCTGCCACCCGAGAATGAATACCAAAGCAGCAAGAGCGCTTACGCGCCCCTGTTGCTTTCACTTCCCCTTGTCCACGTGTCACCTTGCCCACGTGTCCCCTCGAAATAATCCCTTCGGGATTATTTCGTCAAAATCTCCATCGCCGACTTCTTCTGCGGGATGAAGGGCAACACGTGCTCGGTGTACGGCACGATGACGTCGAGGAGGTAAGGTCCGTCGTGATCAAGCATCTCGCGCATGGCGGCGCGGAGGTCTTCGCGCTTCATGACCTGGCGGGCCTTGATGCCGAAGCCGTTGGCGATCTTGACGAAGTCAGGGTAGAGGCCGGCCGGGTTATCGGGAGAACCGATATTGGTGGCGTCGCCGAGGATGGTGTGGCCGCGGGTGCCGGAGTAGAAGCGGTCTTCCCACTGCACGACCATGCCGAGGTGCTGGTTATTAAGGATAAGAATCTTGGCGTTGATCTTCTCGATCTTCATGCACGCGAGTTCCTGGATATTCATCAGGAACGAGCCGTCGCCATCGATGTCGATGACCTGGACGTCCGGGTTGGCGACCTTGGCGCCGATGGCAGCCGGGAGGCCGAAGCCCATCGTACCAGCACCGAGCGAGCTGATGAAGCGGCGCGGTTCGTTGAAGCGGTAATATTGCGGGGCCCACATCTGGTGCTGGCCGACGCCGGTGGCGATGATGGCCTTACCCTTGGTTTCTTCGAAGAGGACTTCGATGGCTTCCTGCGGGAGGATGTGCTTGGTCTTGCGCTCGTAGCTGAACGGATACGGGTGCTCTTTCTTCCAGCCGTTGATGGTCTCGTACCACTTCTTCAGGTCAGGCTTCTTGAAGCCCTTCTTGGCGAGCGTGACCATGCGGCCGAGCGCGTGCTTGATGTCGGAGTGGATCGGGTAATCCGCGAACTTGTTCTTCTGGTGCTCCGAACGGTCGATGTCGATGTGGACGATCGTGGCGTCAGGGGCGAACTTCTCGATGGCACCGGTGATACGGTCGTCGAAACGCGCACCCATGGTGATGAGGAGGTCGCTCTTGCAGACGGCCCAGTTACCGGCGACGGTGCCGTGCATGCCGTACCAGTAAAGGGACTGCGGATGATCGCAGGGGAAGGCGCCGAGGCCCATCAGCGTGGACGCGACGGGGATGCCGGTGGCTTCAGCGAAGGCACGCAGCTCCTTGTGGGCGTCGCCGGAAAGGATGCCGCCGCCGATGTAGAGCGCAGGCTGCTTGGACTTCTCGATGAGGCGCAGAACCTGCTCCAACTCGCTGTCAGCGCACTTCGGAGGCGTCGGCAGACCGGGGATGGAAACGTCGTCGGGATTCTTCGGGAAGACCGGGACCCACTCGTGCTGCTGGATGTCCTTCGGGATGTCGATCACCACGGGGCCCGGACGGCCGGTGGTGGCGATCTTGAAGGCCTTGTACATGATGCTCGGCAACTCGTTGTAATCGAGGACGAGGAAGGAGTGCTTCACGATCGGCAGGGTCATGCCGTAGAAGTCGGTTTCCTGAAAGGCGGCACGGCCGATGAACTGCTGGTAGACCTGGCCGGTGATGCAGACCAGCGGGATGCTGTCCATGTGCGCATCGGCGATCGCGGTGACGAGATTCGTGGCGCCAGGGCCGGAGGTCGCCATGCACACGCCAGGCTTGCCGGTCGAACGGGAGTAGCCGTGGGCCATGAAGGCGCCGCCCTGTTCGTGACGAGGCAGGATGGTGCGGATTTTCTTGGAGCGGACGAGGCCATGGTGGAGCTCCATTGAGGCGCCACCTGGGTAAGCAAAAATCGTGTCGACGCCGAGGTTCTCGAGGCAGCGGACCATGACATCACAGCCGCGCATTTTGACGCCGGTCTTGGCCGAGACGGCCGAGGGGGCGGTGGCGGTGGACTTCTTAGCGGCGTTCTTTTTGGGCATGGTCTTAGGGGGCAGGTCGAGCCTGCAGGGAATGGGTTAGAAAAGGAAGCGGGCTAACGGGGGCAAGTGTGAATAAGTGCCCGTAAAACAGGGGTAGGGGTGGGGGTAGGGGTAGGGGTAGTAAAAGTACAAGGATCGGGGGCCAGAAAATGGGTAAAGCGGCCGCCTTTGCTCAATTTTAAGCATAATAGCCTACCCCTACCCCTACCCCTACCCCTACCCCTTCTCAGAGGTGTCGGATACAATTCAACCCCGCGACCTGGATCGGGCCATGAATCGCGCCCTGGAGGTAGGCATGGGCGATAGTGACGGCTTCCGCGAGGCTCTTGCCCTTGGCAAGCTGGGCGGTGATGGCCGCCGAAAGGGTGCAACCGCTGCCATGGGTGTCCACATGCGGAGCGCGGCGGGCCTGGAAGACCTTGGTCTCGCCAGTCGGCCAAGCGAGGCAGTCCGTAAGGTCGTCGCCCTCGGCATGGCCGCCCTTGAGCAGGAACGGCACACCGTAGGCCTTGGCGAGTTCGAGTG
>JBIILC010000001.1:0-91795 GCA_044232865.1 Opitutales bacterium
GCGGCGGTGAGCAGGTTGGCAACGAGCTTCGCCGTGATCGGCACGCGAGGCTTGTCCTTACGGTCCTGGCGAGCGTAGCCGAAGAACGGAATCACCGCGGTGATACGGGCAGCGGAAGCGCGACGGAGCGCATCGATCATGATCAGTAGCTCCATGATGCGATCGTTGGCTGGCGCGCAGGTGGGCTGGATGACGTAGACGTCGCAGCCACGGATGTTCTCGTTGATCTGCACGAACGTCTCGCCGTCGGGGAAACGATTGACGGTAGCGGTGCCGAGCGGAACGCCGAGATGTTCGCAGATTTCCTTGGCCAGCGCCGGATTGGCGTTGCCGGTGAAAATCTTCATCTCAGGTAAGCTCATGTCGGTTAACGTTTAGCAGAGTCCAAGGAGGCGGCCAGCGAATCAACCTTTTTGAACAATTCAGGCAGACGACGTGAGAGGACCACCAGACGTCGCTCGAGCCCGAAGGGCACGGCCGGCGTGCCGTTCATGAAGCCGTCAGCGGGCACATCCTCGAAAAGGCCTGTCTGGGCGCCCAGCTTGACGCGGTCGCCGAGAGTGAGGTGTCCGGCCACGCCGGCCTGCCCGCCGAGGACGCAATGGTCGCCGAGGGTCGTGCTGCCGGCGATGCCAACCTGCGCGGTGATGAGGCATTGGCGGCCGATCCGCACATTATGGGCAATCTGGACGAGGTTATCGATCTTGGTGCCCCGCCCGACCACCGTCTTGCTGAAGCGGGCACGGTCGAGGGTGGAGTTGGCGCCGACCTCGACATCATCTTCCAGGACCACGTTGCCGATCTGCGGGATGCGCTGGATCTCGCCATTGACCGGCTCATAGCCGAAGCCGTCGGAACCGATGACCGCGCCGGACTGGATGCGGCAGCGGGCACCTAGGACGCAATAATCGCCGACGACAACGCCGGGCTTAAGCCAGCAATCCGGGCCGACCGAGGCGCGGGCACCGACGTGGCAACGAGCTTCGATCACCGCGCCGGAAGAGACCGTGGCGCCTTCGCCGATCACGCAGAGCGGGCCGATATGGGCGGAGGAGTCGATCTGAGCGGAGGCGGCGACGACCGCGGAAGCGTGGATACCGGCGGCGGGACGCGGCCAGAGACGTGACTCGAGCACTGAACAAAGGAGCGCCAGCGCGTAGGAAGGATTGTCAACGCGGAGGAAAGCCTGGCCAGCGGCAGGTTTGCCCTCGAAGGCCATAGGCACGAGGATCGCGCCGGCCTGGGAGGCGGCGACGGCGTCGGCATACTTTGCGTTACCGAGGAAAGAAAGGTCGGTCGAAGTCGCTTCCGCCAGAGCCGCGATACCGGTAATCGGAGCGATGCAGGCACCCTCGACGGACTTGGCTCCGGTGAGGGAGATGAGTTCGGCGATAGTGAAGGCGAGTGACATGGTCCTAAATGAAGCGCCCCTGACTGGCAGGGGCGCGGCAGAGTCTTACTTGGCGGCCGGCTTGTCGCCGGCGGCGGGAACGGGGGCCGCAGGAGCGACTGGTGCGGGGGTGATGGTCGGCACGGCGACCGGAGCGGAAGCCTTGTAGGCCGCGTTGAGCTCCTTGATCACGTCTTCGGTGACATCGAGGGAAGCATCAGAGAAAAGCACGGGGGCCTTACCGATAATGAGGTTGAGCCCCTTGGCCTTGGCGACCTTCTCGGCCTGGACGCGGGCGTCGGCGACGATCTGCTTGTTCATCTCGCCCACGCGCTGCTGGATGGCGTTACGGGCTTCGTTGACGAAGGTCTGGAGTTCGGCGCGGCGCTGCTGGAAGGTGGCGTTCTTCTGCTGAAACTCGGCGGCGACGGCCTTCTTGCCGTTTTCGCTGAGCATCGGGTCCTGACCGCGCTTATCGATACCTTGGAGCTCGGTCTGCATCTGCTCGACGGCCTTGATGCGCTCGTTAACGGAAGCCTGCGCGGATTCCTCAGACTTGCGAATCTCAGCCTGAAGGTCGGTGGCCTTGGCGTATTTCTTGAAGATTTCCTGGTCGTCGACGATACCCACGTTGGGGGTGGCGGCGAAGACGGAAGCGGAGGCGAGGAGGAGGGCGAAGAAGGACTTCATGGGCGTATTCTGGTTTAAGAAGTGGGTAGGCGGACGAATGGCAATCAAAAGACCGTACCGAAGCTGAAGTTAAACTTCATGCCACCGGCGTTAATATCGGCGCCGCCCGGAGCCTTGGTCGTTTGGAGCGGGAAGCCGAAGTCGAGGCGCATGACCGCTCCGCCGAGGAGGATACGCATGCCCAGGCCGTAGTCGGAGTTAGCCTCGGAAACGCTGAAATTGGTCTCGGAGCGATTGACGATACCATAGTCGTAGAAGGCGGCGAAGCGGAGATTGTCGGCGGCCTTGATGGTGTATTCGGCACTGAAGAAACCGTAGGTCATGCCACCCATCGGCTGGTTGCCATTGGCGGTATCGTAGGTGTCGTAGGCGCCGACCTCATTGTAACCGAAGCCGCGCATGTCGTAGGCGCCGCCGAGGTAGAAACGTTCGTAGAACGGCAGGTAGCCGCCCGAACCGGTGAGCAGGCCGACGCGGCCGATGACACCGATCGTCTGTTCGGCGGTGGGCGAGACGAGGAACCAGCGGCCCGTGCGGAGTTCGGACTTCAGATACTTGATATCGCCGCCGAGGCCGTTGCCGGCGAGTTCCTCGGTGAGCGAGATGCGGGAGCCCTTGGTCGGGAAGTTATATTCGTCGCGGGTGTCGTAGGTCAGCGAAGCCGAGATCGAGGAGATCACGCGGGCGCCAGCATTGCCTTCGGTCACCACGTCGGCCGGAGCGTCAACGGTGACATTATCGACGGACATGCGACGCAGGTTGTAACCGATACGGCCCTCGATGTTGCTGAAGATACGGCGGCGAGCGTAGAGGCTAATGCCTTCAGAAAGCACGGAGTAGTTGGCCGAAGCATAACCGGCGTAGCGGCGCTCGATCGAGTAGCCTACGGCGAGGTCCCGCTCCCACAGGGCCGGCTCCTCAAAGGAGTGCTCGAAAGAGTTGGTCAGGCTGCCGACGGAAAGGCGGACGCGGAACTTCTGGCCGTCTCCACGATACCAACCTTCCGAGTTCGAGAAGTCGAAATTGGATTCGGCGTACTCGACGAAGCCGACGAGGCCTTCGACGGTGCTATAGCCGGCACCGAAGCTGACCTGCCCGGTGGGGCCTTCCTTGACCGTGACGCGCAGGTCGCTCTGGCCTGGGATCGAGGTCGGGACGGCCGTCACGCGGACTTCCTCGAAGAACTGCGTGTTGCGGAGGCGCGCCTCGGAGACGCGGGTGCGGGCAAGGTCGAAGACCTCGCCGGGCCCGAGCGCGAGTTCGCGGGCGATGACGGTGGAGCGGGTCTTGGTATTCCCCTGGATCTCGACCGCGCGGACCGTGTGGCGCTGGCCTTCTTCGATCTGGAATTTCACGTCGATGGCGCCGGTCGTGAGATTGGGCTGACGGAAGATTTGGACGGAGCTGTTAATGTAGCCCATCTGACCGTAGTATTCACGTAGCTTTTCGGAGGCGGCCTCAATGGCCGGAACGGCGAAGGCTTCGCCCGTGGCGATTTTGTCGAACTCGGCGGGGTGGGCGCCGCGACGGAGAGAGGGTTCGGCGACGACCTTCTGCAGGGCAGCGGTAGCGTAGAGCGGATCGGTGGAACCGAGGCTGTTGCCGTCGAAGGCGATCGCGCCGATGGTGTACTTACGTCCTTCTTTGATTTTGAAGACGACGTCAACCCAGCCGGCGGCATCCTTAACGTCCTTGACCTCGCAGACCTTCTCGGGATCGGCGTCCTCGACTTCAACATCGAGATAGCCCTTCGCGCGGTAGTACTCGCGGAGCTTCTTGCAGTCGGCACGATACTGCTCGGGGTCGAGACGGCCGCCGCCGACGAGCCAGGACCACTTATACCAGCGGTATTCACTGGTCTTGAGATCGGCCGCAGACCAGAGATCGTAACGCTCAAAGGCTGTGGCTCCTTCGAAGCGGAAGTTATCGACCTTCAGCTCGATGCCCTCGTCGACGACAATCGCGACGATCTGTCCGCTGCCATCAACGGCGGCGCGGGGCTGGGAAGTGACGCGGGCGAACGGGCGCTTCTTGCGGAGTTCGTTCTGAAGCTTGATTTCGGAGCGGCGCAGTTGGGCCATGTCGAGAGGTTCACCGATCTTTATGTCCTCGATTTCAGCTCCGCCGAACCAACCGGCCTTGCCGACGAGTCCGTCGCCGCCGACGTATTCGATGGCCTTAAGGATCGGACGAGCTACGACCGTGACGACGATATCGACCTGGCCGGTTACCGGATCCAGAATGGGCTCGACCGAGGCCTGATTGAAGCGACCGGTGGCGTAAAGGGAGCGGACCGTGTTGGCGACGGCATCCTTAGAGTAGGGCTGGCCTTCGCGCAGAGCAACGAAGCCCAGGACGAATTGTTCGGAGACGGCCGTTCCCTCTTTCTTGACCTTGATGGAGCGCACGAGCGAATCCTTCGGCGCCGGGGCGGTCTGGGCCGCGCCGACGAGCGGCGATAGGGCGAGGGCGAAGCAGGCGGCGCGAAGCCAGCTGCGGCGGAAGGAGGGGTTATTCATTATTTCGGTAATCTTTGGCCGGATTTTCGAAGCGTGTCAGCCCCGGATTAAAGAGCAAGTTGATGTCAGAGGTGGGCCCGTTACGATTCTTGGCTATAATCAGCTGACGGGAATAGCAGCCATCCTGCCCTGCCTGCTCGGCCTCGGCCTCGGCAGCCTTACCCTGGCTGATGGGGGGTTTGGAGATAAGCATGACGATATCGGCATCCTGCTCGATAGACCCGGACTCGCGAAGGTCGGACATGCGGGGCTGGCGGGCTTCGTCCTCGGACTTACGGTTCAGCTGGGCCAGGGCGATGATGGGGATCTTAAACTCCTTAGCCATGGCCTTGATGCTTCGGGAGACTTCGGCGATCTGCTGTTCACGGGGTAGACCCGAGTCCAAGCCGTTGATGAGCTGGATGTAGTCGATAACCACCATATCCAAGGGGGTGCGGGCATGGACGCGACGGCACTTGGCGCGGATCTCCAGGATATTCTGGCCGCCGTTGTCGTCGACCACGAGGGGCAGGCCTTTGTATTCGTTGGCGGCTTGGACGAGGTCGACCTGCATGCGTTCGTCCGGGTGGGCGGTCCGGAGTTTCTGCATGTTCACGCGGGCGCGCGAGCAGAGTAGACGCAGGGCCAGTTCGCGGGCCGGCATTTCGAGAGAGAAAAGCAGGATGTTGGACGGCTTCCGGGCCTCGTTGGGCTTGGGAAAGAGCGCGGCTTCGATGAAGTTGAGCGCGATAGAAGTCTTGCCCATGCCAGGGCGGGCGGCGACGACAACCATCTGCCCGGGCTGGAAGCCGAAGGTCATCGCATCGAGCTCGGGGAAACCGGTCGGCACGCCTTGTACCGAGTTGCGGTCGCGGATGATGCGCTGGACGAGCTCCATCGCTTCAGCGATGGGTCCATCAATCGTCTGCGCGGATTCGGAGATACGATCTTCGCTGATGCGGAAGAAGGATTGCTCGACCTCTTCAAGAAGGCGCTCGATGCCTTCCGCGTGCGTGTGGGCCTTCTCGACCGTCGTGACGGCCGTAGAGATGAGCTGTCGTAAGAAATGTTTCTCGCGGATGATCGCGAGCCAATGGGGCGCGTGCGCGCTGGAAGAGATAAGCCCCGTCAGCTCGTTGATGTAGGTCGCGCCGCCGGCGGACTCCAACTTACCCTCGCGACGGAGCTGCTCAGTGAGCGTGATCTCGTCGATACCCGTGCTCGCCTGATTCAACTGCACGGCGACGGCATAGATATCCTGGTGCTTCGGATCGAAGAAGTAGTCGGCCGTGACGCGTTGCTCGAGGCAGCGCTGCAACGTGTCGCCACCGTCGATCACGATACTGGCGATCAGGCCGCGTTCGGCGTCGAGATTGTGGGGCGGCACGCGGTCGCCGTAATTGGGAGCGGCTTCGCGGCGCTGGCGCTGGGATCTTTCGGCCATGGGAAGACGCCAGTGTGCGGAGGCCGGGAACGGAGGACAGCGCCAAACGGCGCGGACCGTTCACGCCTTGTTCGCACCCTATTCACAGGGGCGGGAAGCTCTGTAAAAGAAAAAGGCGCGAAGTTAGCACTTCGCGCCTTTCTGGGAAGCCGGTCCGATTACTCGGACTTGGCGGGCTTATCCTTGCGAGGCTTGCGGGCCTTCTTGCCCTTGTCGTCGCGGAACTCGCGCTCTTCCGGCTCGGGGGCCTCTTCGGCGGCGACTTCGATCGGGTTCTCGGAGACGACTTCGAATTCCTGCTCGACCATGACAGTGCCATGGAGACGGATGCTCGTGGTGTGCTTGCCGAGAAGTTTGACGGGTCCCTGGCCGAGATGGATGCGCTTGCGCTCGATTTCGATACCATGCTCGGCGAGCTTGGCGGAGATTTCAGCGGTGCTGATTGCGCCGAACATCTTGCCTCCTTCACCGGTCTTGACGGCGAAGACGAGTTTGATGGCGGCCAGCTTAGTGGCGGTCACGTTGGCGGCTTCGAGGTCGCGCGATTCACGGACTTCGCGGGCCTTCTTGAGGGCCTCGACGTACTTCGTGTTCGAGCGATTGACGGGGAGCGCGATGCCCTGCGGAAGCAGGAAATTACGCGCGAAGCCCGCGCGGACGCGGACCTGCTCGCCTTCGGCGCCTAGGCCGTCGACGGGCTTGATGAGGAGAACTTCGGTGAATGCCATGGTCTTGCTTGGGTTATAAGGTTGGTGAGGAAATGATTAGAACGGAACGTCGTCGCCGCCCTGGTCGCCAGAAGGAGCCGGGGTATCGTTGCCACCGCGGGAACGAGGAGCGGAACCGCCCTCTTCGCCACCCTGGGCCTTGCCGCCGATGAAGGTGAAATTCTCGAGGACGACGCCGAGGCGCGAACGCTTCTCGCCGGTCTTCTTGTCTTCCCACTGATCGAGCTTGAGGCGGCCTTCGACGAGGATGCCGGAGCCCTTGCCGCAATACTTGGCAATGATCTCGGCCTGCTTGCCGTAGCTCTCGATGTCGACGTAGGTGACTTCTTCGCGCTTCTCGCCTTCCTTGGTGGAGTAGGAGCGGTTGACGGCGAGGGAGAACTTCGTGAGGGCCTGGCCGGACGGGAGGGCGCGGGCCTCGGGGTCGCGGGTCATATTGCCCACGAGAACTACGCGATTATAGGAAGAGGCCACGGCGAGGCGGGGTCAGGGATTACTTGGTCACCTGCACGAGCAGGCGGTTGATGGTACGGTCGAGGCGCAGCTTCTCGCGGAAAGCGGTGGGCGCGGTGACCGGACCTTCGAAGTGGAACTGGACGTAGAGGCCGGAGGGGAACTTGCGGTCGACGACGCGGGAGAACTCCTTCTGGCCGAGGTTTTCGACCTCGTTGACCTTACAGTCAATGGACTTGAGGACTTCCTTGAGCTTCTCGATGACGGTCTCAGGCGCATCCGTCGAGCCGCGGAGGTCGAGGATGAGGCTGGCGCGATAGTCGCGGCGGATCGTGGCGGTGGTCATGGTGATGGTGATTTTCTGTTGGTGAGGTTTTGGGCGGCCGGGAGGCCTTGGGAAAGGAGGGTTTCGAGGTTCTTGATGAAGTCGGGGATGCGCTGGGTCAGGTTAGCGAGGTCGGCGTCGGGGAAACGTCCGAGGACGTGGTCGGCGAGGTCTTGGCCGGGGTGCTGCTTTGGTCCAATGCCCAGACGGGCGCGGACAAATTGTTCGCCGAGGTGGCGGATGCAGCTGGCGACGCCGTTGTGGCCAGCGGCGGAACCTCCCAGGGAGAGGCGGAGCTGACCGGGCTCGAACGCGATGTCATCATGGAGAACGACGAGCTCGGGGAGCTCGATCCGGTGAAACCGGAGGAAGGCCGCGAGGGGCGACCCGCTGTCGTTCATGAAGGTGAGCGGCTTGATCAGGTGGACGGAGGAACCTCCGAGCGTGATTTTTGCGACCGAGGCCGAAAAACGGCTCTCTTCCTTCCAGACCGCGCGAGCCTGAGAGGCGAGCGCGTCGATGACGATCCACCCCGCGTTGTGGCGCGTGGCGGAATATTCTCGGCCTGGATTGCCGAGGGCGGCGATGACCGAGAATGACATTTGACTTCAAAGAACAGGTACCGGGGACGCCCGGCGCGGAAATTACTTCTTGGCAGCCGGAGCGGCGGCCGCGGGAGCGGCACCAGCAGCGGGAGCAGCACCAGCAGCCGGAGCGGCGGCACCTTCGGCGCCAGGAGCAACGGCGGCACCGGCGACGGGGGTCGCTTCGGGTGCGGCTTCTTCTTCGGCCATCTCGGAGCAGACGATGACGACGCGCTTGGGGTCGCCCGGGAAGGTGATGCCCTTGGGGGCCTTGACTTCGCCGACGTGGATGGACTCGTTGACCTTGAGTTCGGTGACGTCGATTTCGATGAACTCAGGGAGATCCTTCGGGAGACAGCGAACGTTGATAGTCTGGGAGACGATGGCGAGCGTGCCGCCGTCGGTCTTGACGCCATGGGCTTCGCCAATGGCGCGCACCGGGATGGCGGCGGTCATCGGGGAATTCGGGTCGATCTCCATGATGTCGATATGGAGGAACTTCTGGGTGATCGGGTGACGCTGGAACTCCTTGATCAGGGAAAGGAACTTCTTTCCGTCGACGTCGAGGTCGATGAGCGAGGCCGCATTGCCCTTGGCGCGCATGAGGTCGCGGAAGGCTTCCTGGGCGACGGACACGCTCTGGTTGCCGGACTTACCGTAAATGATGGCGGGAATGGAGCCATCAGCGCGGAGGCGGCGGGCGGGGCCGCGGCCATGGAGCGCGCGGCTGGTGACTTTAAGGGTGAGCTGCTTCATGTTGGTATAAGGTCTTTTGGTGCCTAGTAAGTCGCGGACCCGCGTTGTGCGGCCGTGCCTTGCCTAGGGAAAGGAGGGTCGAACCTGATAAACCCGGCACCAGAAGCAAGCGGTAAATTAAAAGGGGGTCTTCCTGGTGGAAAACCCCCTCGAAACAGCGCTTTAGGCCTTTGGCTTACTTATAGGTGGCCAAGAAGGCGGCGATATCGGCCACATCTTGGGCGCCAAGACCGAGTTGCTGGCTCGAAAGCATGAGGGAGCGATCCATCTTGACCTGACGGCCGGTGACTTGGGACTTAGGCACAAGCTGGGTAAGCCCCCCGGTGGAGGTAATCACCAGCGGGTCGCCGTTGGACAGGAGTCTCCCATCGATGGACCCGGAACCCTTGAGCTTAACCGTAGTTCCTTCGTAGCCCAGGGCGATATCGGCCGAAGGATTGACGATGGAGCGGACGAGGGCTTCGCGGCTTTGGCGGGAAGCCCAGCCCTTCAGCTCGGGGCCATACGCCGGCCCGTTGCCGTTAAGCTGGTGGCACATGACGCAGCTCTGGGCCAGGGCGGCGCCCTTGACGGCATCACCGGTCTTAGAGAGCACGTCCTGCTCCGTATAAGTCGGGGCAGGAGCCAGCGGCACTTCGATGGGGGTGACGACCACTTTGTCGGCATCGTAGACGCCGGCATTCTTCAGCTCCTTGCGGATATCGAAGGTAGCCCAAGAACCGGTCATGCGCATCAACGCCCAGCCCTTGGCTTCGGAGGCGGAGGGTGAACTAGCGACGCTCAACTTGATCATCGCGAGGGCCGCTTCCTTGGTCTCGACGAACGAGAGAGACTCGACAGCGAGTGTGCGGGAGGCCTGTGAGACCTTAGTGGAAGCGGCGCGGTCGAGGAACTCCTGCACGGCGGAGGCGGGATGGAGCAACCAGGCGATGCGCTCGACTTCAGGGGACCAGGCTTCGGCGCCATCCTTGGCGAGTTCGGACTTCACGGCGGACCAGACAGCGTCCTGCTTATTGGCGGAACCGATACCGAAGGCGGCGATGGAGTTCTTGTCGGAGACGTCGAGACGACGGGCGAGTTCGATGAGAATCGGCACGGCTTTGTCGGCCGGCGCGGCGTGCAGCGATGTCGCGACGTCGCGGCGGACGGCGATATCGGCGTCCTTGGCGAGTTCGGCAGCGATGCCAATCGTGTCGTGGCCAGCGCGACGCAGCGACTGGAAGGCCAGGCGGCGGAGCGACGGATTCGGATCCTTGAGGAGTGCCTTAGTGCGCGTAACGCCTTCTTCGCCGAGGTGAGGCAGGAGCCAGACGCCGCGGGCGGCGACATACGGATTCGCTTCGCGGAGAATTTCGGAGACGACCGGGAGCGACTTGGCGCCGAAACCCTTCAACGCGTTAAAGCCGAGGTGACGGACGTTGACGGCAGGATTACGCAGCACGGCGGCGGCGCCTTCGGGCGTGGAGACATCGATCTTCGGGATGACGGACTTGAAGCCTTTCGGAGCGATGCGGTAGATCGCGCCCGTGCAGGTGTCGTCGAGGGTCTGGTGACCGCCGACCCGAGGATCATACCAGTCGGCGACATAGAGGGCTCCATCGGGACCGACGGCGACATCGGACGGACGGAAGAGGATGCGCTCGTTGGGCTTGGCGGCTTCCTCGATAGAGATCCGCTTGAAGTCGGTACCAGCGAATTCCCCGGCAGGATTGGAAGTAATCAGATTCCGACGCGTGGATTCATTGAGGGCGTAGGAACCCTTCTGCGCGACGAGTTTATAAGCCAGGACCGTGTTCCGCGAAGGTTCGCAGTTGAGGAGCGTGCCCTCCCAAGCGGCGCCGAGAGCACCGTTTTCGTAGACCGCGACGCCCGTAGGGGAACCGCCGCCGTAGACGTCACCGACATCCATCGTATCGGGGTCGTCCTGACGCCAGTGAGCCCGAGGCATCGACTGGCCGAGGCGCATGACCGAACGATAGCCGGCGCCGGCTGGAGTGGTGTATCCAGACGTGCCATATTCGAGCACGAAAGAGGTGCGGCAGCTCTGCTGGTCATCGTTGTCGCCCTGGAAGAGGTCGCCGAGGGAGGAAGGCACGCTCTCGTAGCTATTGCGGTAGCCGTTGCCGATGATTTCGAGGCCGGTGCCGTCGGCGTTCAGGCGGCCCGAAAAACCAGAAGACCAAACAAAGCCGTCGTCGCTCTTGGTGCCGATGTTGGCCTTGGCGTCGAAGGGCCACTTGCCGCCGCGTTCGTCAACGTAGCCGCTGGTGACGCGGAAGGTCTTGCCGGACTTGTCGGTGACAACCGCGCCGCAGTTGCCGGAGTTGATGTAGAGTTTGCCGTCGGGGCCCGCGACCACGGCATGAAGCGAGTGGTCATGATCCTGGCCGCCGAAGCCGGTGAGGAAAGTCTCCTGCTTGTCGACGGCGGGGTCGAACTTGCCGTCACGATTCACGTCGGTGTACTTCGTAATGGTCGGGGCGTGCGAGACGAAGACGGCGTTGTCGATAACGGCGATACCAAGAGGAGAGGTCCACTCGGGGTTCTGGACGAAAGTCTGGACGGAATCGGCGAAGCCCTTGCCCTGGGTGTCACTCAGCACGATCACGCGATCGCCTTCGGGGCGACGCTTGCCGCCTTTGTTATAGGTGCGGTAGTTGACGCCTTCATTGACCCAGAGGCGGCCCTGAGCGTCGAAGTCGATGTTCGTCGGATTGGCGAGCATCGGCGAACGAGCCCAGAGAGTCACCTCAAAGCCTTCGGGAATCTGGAAGAGGGACGCCGGGAGCGCGCCGCCCTCGGACGGGACGTAAGGAGCAGGTGGTTCCTTATCGGCCGGGGCTTTTTTAGGCGCAGCGACCAGGGAGGCGGCGGCGAAAAGGAGGAAGACGGAGCGGGGCATAACGGGGAGACTGTTTCTACATCCCGAAAGACCGCAAGTTCCAGCCTATCTTTTGAGAGTCCCCCCGCCCTGTCGCTTCAAGCCCACCACTCCTTAAGCGTAGCGAAGTCCTTGCGGGTGGCATCCATGGCGGCCTTCAGCCCCCCCAGGTCGGTGACCTTGCCCTTCAGGTATTCGACATGGAGGCAGACCGGGCCCGTATAGCCCAATTTGCGCAGCTGCACCACGGAGTCCTTGCTGACCCTGCCTTCGGCGAGCGGGCAACCTTCGGCCAGCCTCCCCTGCCAATTGAAATTCTTGAAATAGACCATCGAGATGTGGTCACGAGCTAAGGCCAGTTCGTTCGGCCAAGACAGGCCACCTTCGACCGTCGCATGGAAGAAGTCGAAGTTCCAGGACAGTTCATCGGCCCGGTAGTCCTTCATCAGCATCGCCATATCCCAGATGCCAGCGCCGACATACTTCGGTCCCGAGTGGTTCTGATAGCCTGGCAAGACGCGAACCTCACGACTGAAGGCGACCAGGTCGCGCAGCTGCGGCTTGATAGCGCCGAGCTGATCCCAGTGCGATTTACCAGCCACATAGCCATACCACTTCATGCGATAGCTCGGGATGCCGAGCGCGCCCGCGGTGCGCAGAACTTTCTCCGTCCGGTCGTCCGCATTGACCGCGTTGATGTCGGTCGTCATCAGCGTGATCTTCACGCCGCACTTCTGGAACGCTTCGACGAGTTTAGGCAGATCTTCCTCGACGCGCGCCGGCTCGACATGCCCACCTTTACGCACTGGCGCCTCGACGCCTTTGAAGCCGAGCGCAGCGACGGTCTCGGCGAGCTGGTCGTAAGGAAGGCCGACGAGGTGCTTCGTGAAGAGGCTGAATTCAGGGGCTTTGGACGAGGGTGCAGCGGCGAGCACCGGTCGGAGCATTGTTCCCGCCATCAACGAACCGGAGAGACCCAGCATCGCGCGGCGGGAGAGCATCGGCTTACTTCTTGACGATACGTTTGACCTGACCGGCAAGCGAAGCGACAAGGACGTCGCCGTTGCTCGGATCGTGGCCGAAGCCGGAGACAGCCGAGTCGCGGGCTACTTCGCTAGACTCCCACTTGCCGCCGCGGTCATGCAGGGAGAAGATGCGGCCTGAGGCGAAGTCAGCGAAGACATAAGCGCCGGCGATGGCGGGGACGCGCTCGCCACGGCAGACGACGCCGCCAGTCACGGACCCTCCGAGCTGGCGGCCGTATTCGTGAATCGGGCGCTGGTATCCGGAAGCGTTGGCCTTACCGGGCATGCCCTTTTTACCAAGGGGATCCTTCTGGTTGAAGTCGTGGAAACCCTCGGCGTCGTGCCAGCCGTAGTCGCCACCGGAGACCAGGATGTCGATCTCCTCATAGAGGTTCTGACCGACGTCCCCGGCGAAGCAGGCCCCCGTCTTGGGGTCGAAGGAGAAGCGCCAAGCGTTACGGAGACCAGTGGCCCAGGTTTCCGTCCGGACGGAGCGGGGGTCGAGGGAGCGCCCGCGGTGGGAGGTAGCCTTAAGGAAGGGGTTGTCGGCCGGGATGGAGTAGAAGGCTACCCCCTTGGAGTCGGTAATGACCGAGGGATGGGGGTTGGGGGCGGGGTTGCCTGCCTTCTTGTCCACATCGATCCGGAAGACCGCGGCGTGGAAGTCCTTGTTGATAAAGCCTCCGGTGTCGAAAGGGTCGCCACCACCGCCACCGTCGCCGCAGCTAATGTAGAGGTAACCATCAGGTCCGAAGTGGAGGTCGCCGCCGTTGTGATTGCCCGCCGGGTCGAGCTGAGAAATGAGAGCCTGTTCGGATTGGGGGTCGACCGTGAAGGGTTGCACGCTCGAAAGCAGGAACCGGGAGATACGCTGGTGAAGCTTGCCATCAATCCTAAGACTGTAATAGACAAAGACTTGCTTGTTTTCGGCATACTTCGGGTGAACGGCAAAACCAAGGAAGCCGCTCTCCCCTTGGGCATCAAACTTTCCGTCCTTAGGGCTCAACTGGAAGACCTCGCGCTTGACGGGATTGGAGGTGGAGAGCCCGCTGATCATCTGAACCTTCCCGCCGAGAAAATCGCCACCCTTCTTCTTCTTATCGGTGGACTTGGTGTCGGCGGCGGAAGGAGCAGGGTCGCCTTTCTCGATGATGAAGACCACATCCTTACTGCTGGGCAGAGGGGAGATCGCGACCGGGAGGCTGAACTTCATCCCTGGGAAGGCAGGCTCCAGGGCGACGATGGCGTCATCGGCGAAGGCTGAGGCTATGCCGAGAAAGGCGGTCAGGGCGAGGGCGGCGGACGGACGGAGTCTCATGGTGTGGGGGAGTTCAGGACACCTAAATTGAAAGGCGGACGCATGCAAAAGATTTTTTGCGGGAGACAGGGGTCTGAAGAAACCTGCACCCTGCCCTTATTTTTCGCTGGTTTTCAGCGTACGCTTCGATACTTAATACACCCGCATCACTGCACAACCAACCCATAACCAACATGTCCAAAGCCCTCACCAAGTCCCAAATCGCCAGCGCCATCGCCGAAAAAGCTGAAATCAGCAAGAAGCAGGCCGTCGCGATCCTCGAGATCATCGCTGGCCTCGCCTACAAGAACGCGAAGAACTCCTTCACGCTCCCGGGCCTCGGCAAGCTCGTCCTCGTGCACCGCAAGGCTCGCCTCGGTCGCAACCCTGCCACCGGCGAAACCATCCAGATCAAGGCTAAGAAGGTCGTGAAGTTCCGCGTGGCTAAGGCCGCCAAGGACGCGATCCTCGGCGCCAAGTAATCTCTCCCGAGATTCCCGCCAAAAGGCGCTCCGCAAGGAGCGCCTTTTTTGTTGTCCGCGTTTTTGCATGATGCGCGGTACGCCGACAGGCACGGTTTTTCTTGCACGCGTCGACGCTCGCGGAATGAATGCATGTCCGCAATCCGCCCGGGTGGCGAAATGGCAGCCGCAGCGGACTCAAAATCCGCCGCCCTCTAAAGGCATGAAGGTTCGAGTCCTTTCCCGGGCACTTGCGGCGACGATCGTCGGAGGCGCCAACGCTTCCGACGAAACCGCGTTCAGCGCACGCAGATGACAACGCCCGCGAGCGCGGATGACAGCATCAGCGCGAAGAAGAGCACCGATGCGCAGCCGCGATTCGCCAGACGCTCCTTATACGAAAGCCCGCTGCCAGGAATCCCAACCGTGCCATCAACGCGATCCTTGCGCACGTTGACCGTCGCGCCAGGGCGACCAGCCGATAACGAGGTGCCAGTCTTCGAGAGATTGATCCGGAAGAATTTCCCAAGCGGGATTGATTTACGGAAACGGAAGAAACCCATCGACGAAACGTTAGGGGGGCACCCCGCCCGCCGCAAGCCCCGGCCGACCCGGACGGAACCGGGGGTTTCTTATGACACAATACCCGCCACCGTGGACTTGCAATTTCCAGGCCGGCCGGCCAGAGTGATGTCAGTTCATTATCAGACGCATTACGAGCAGGACGGGCGAAAGCCGAACCTGCACCAACCGAGCCCAACAGGGCCGCGGTGGTTATCGGAGCCGAAAGGCGCCGAGATGAGAGCCGAAAGGCTAAAACTCCAATCCCTCGTGGATTGATCGTGATGCGCGCTTCTTTCACCGCCGCCCACCATGATCAACACCAACGATACCACCGCCCGCCCGCCCGCCTCCAAGCTGTCCATCCGTGTTAGCGAGGATAACCGCCGCCACCACCTCTGGAACAACAACGGGACCTGGTGGCTACACTACACCGAGCACCTCGCGGACTTCACCAAGCGCCGCGTCCGCCGCTCGCTCCGCACGCACGACCTCGAGCTGGCCATCAGTCGCCGCGACGAATGGCTGCAGACGGCGGCAGCTTGATCAGAAGCGGGCGCCGACGCGCGCGGCCAGGCCCCACTGGGCGCCAGGCTGAAATGCTCCCTGCGTCTCGCCATCGTGCTTGAAGCTGTGCCGCGCGTAGGCGACCCATTCGGCGGAGCCGCGCACGAACCAAGTGCCGGACTTTTCCAGGAACTGCGTCACGCCAATGCGAATCGGGACTTCGCCGATGGCGACCGCCCGCGAACCGTAGCTACCATCGGTGAGCGCAAAGCTCAGCGTTTCGTAGGCGACCGTGAGGTCGACCGTAGTCGCGCGGTCTTCCGTCAGGAATCCCCGGACGATGATGCCATTCTGCAGGCCGGTGGCGCGTAGCTCGACCTCGGCGTACTTACACGGACGCCAAGTCGCCTTGATATAAGGGATGGGCAGGATGGAGGACTCGAAGCGATCCTCCAACAGCACGCCGAGCGCGATGTCGGTCTCGGCATCGGGACGCCAACGGGTGGCGACGCCCAGACCCCAGCGATGTGAACTACCCAAGCTCACGCCCTCTTCGGCCGCGAACTCCAGGGCATAGATTAGCTGGACGCCGTATTTCTGATTCCAATCCCACTGACGGAAACCTGTGACCATGACGTCAGTCGTATTACCATAAGAACGATCGGACCCGGCAATCGCGCCGCTGAAACGGTGGGTGTACTGATACCACTCGAGATCGATTGCACGGTCGGGCGTCTGATAAATCAACTCGGCACCCGTTCGAGAACGACCGAACTCTCCGGTGACGCCACCGGAATGGCTCACGGCATCAGAACCTCGATATTGGTAATCCGCGGCGACCACCCAGCTCTTGGCCGGAGATGGTTCCGCTGCCGATAGTTGTGCGGAAAGTAATGCACAAAATAAGACACTATGCTCAACTTTAAGCAGGCATTTCATGGTTAAAAATTAAATTACACCGAAATCCTCTGATGGCAAGCGAGTTGCCCGCCGTGATGATTATGTGGCACGCATTTTGCTTATTAAAAAGCATTATGCTTATTTCTGCCACCCCTGTCCCTTCCACCGGTGACAATGTCTGGGTTCTCGTGAGCACGGCGCTCGTCCTCATGATGTGTATCCCAGGCCTCTTCCTCTTCTACGGAGGCTTGGTCCGCAGCAAGAACGTGCTCTCGATCGCCGCCCAATGTCTGGCCCTGACCGCGATGGGGGTCCTGATGTGGTGGGGCTTCGGCTACAGCCTCGTCTTCGGCAAGAGCTACGCGGGCAGCCTCGTCGGACACATCTTCGGAGGCGGCGAGCATTTCGGTTTCGCCGGCCTCGGTTTCACGCCTGACGCAGCCTACGCACCGGGCATCTCCTCCGCCACGTTCGCCCTCTTCCAAGCCATGTTCGCGGCCATCACACCGGCCCTCATCATCGGCGCCGTCGCCGAGCGCATGAAGTTCTCCGCGGTCATGCTCTTCTCCTTCCTTTGGACGATTCTCGTCTATTACCCCATCGCGCACGCCGTCTGGGGCGCCACCGGACACTTCTCGGGCATCGCCAACGCCGACGCCGCATTTAAGGCGGCGGACTTCGCCGGCGGCATCGTCGTCCATATGACTTCGGGTTGGTCCGCCCTACTCCTCTGCATCCTCGTCGGCCCGCGCACCGGTTTCGGTAAACGCCCGATGACCCCGCACAGCATGGTGCTTTGCGTCATTGGTACGGGCCTACTCTGGGCCGGCTGGTATGGCTTCAACGCGGGTTCGGCCCTAGCGGCTGACGGCATCGCCCTCCAAGCCTTCACGACGACGACGCTCGGCGCCGCTACCGCCACCCTCGCTTGGGCGGTTGTCGAAAAATTACATCGTGGTAAGATCTCCGTGCTTGGGCTCTGCTCCGGCGCCATCGCCGGCCTCGCCACCGTAACCAACGCGGCCGGCTTCGTCTCTGGCAGCTCCGCGGTGGTCATCGGCCTGCTCGCCGGAACAATTTCTTACTGGGCCTGCTCGGTGCTCAAGCCGAAGTTCGGCTACGATGATGCGCTGGATACCTTCGGTGTGCACGGCGTTGGCGGCACCATCGGTGCGCTGGCGACCGCTCTCCTCATGAACGCGCAGATCAATCCGACTGGCGGCGCGCTAGTTTCGAAAGGTCTGCTCAAAGGACAGCTCACCGCCATGCTGCTTTGCATCGTGGTTTCGCTCGTCATGACCTGGATCATCGCAAAGATTGTCGCGGCGACCATTGGCCTGCGTGCGACGGAGGAAGGTGAGGCGCAGGGCCTCGATATCTCGGACCACGGCGAAGAAGGCTATAACCATAATTAAGCCCGTTTTCGAGGCCAGCGCCCGCTCGACTGCTTTTTTTCAAGCAGGACTGCGGGCGACTTAAGTTGTTTTTTAAACACATTCCAGTCATCGACTCGAATGGCGGCGATTGGCACGGGGGTTGCGAAAGGGCATTCGCCATGAACTCCCTGCTACGAACTCTCACCATCCTCGCTCTGGCGGCAGTGCCTTACCTGTCGTCCGCGCAGAACGCACCCGCCCCAGCGGCTGAACCCGCCAAAGCCGAAGCGGCGAAAGCGGCACCCGCTGCTCCCGCGCTTGACCAGCGCGTGGCCGACCTTGAAGCCTACGTCAATAACACCGGCCCCAAGGCTGGCGACGACAAGGTCGCGGCCGGTCCCATCGCCGCTTCCGCCGGCCCTGGTCACAACGCCTTCATCATGATCTGCGCCGCCCTGGTGCTCTTCATGACGTTGCCTGGCCTCTTCCTCTTCTACGGTGGCTTGGTCCGCTCGAAGAATATCCTCTCCGTCGCCGCCCAGTGCTTCGGCTTGGCGGGGATGGTCGCGATTCTCTGGTGGGCCGTGGGTTACTCCCTGGTCTTCGGTAAGAGCTTCGACGGCACCTTCCTCGGCAAGATTTTCGGTGGCAGTGAATTCTTCTTCCTGAACGGCGTCGGCGCCGCCCCGAACGGAGACTACGCCTACTGGATCTCGCAGAACGTCTTCTCGATGTTCCAGATGATGTTCGCGATCATCACCCCGGCCCTCATAGTCGGCGCCATCGCCGAACGCATGAAGTTCTCCGCGGTCCTGCTCTTCATGTTCGGCTGGATGTTCCTCGTCTACTTCCCGATGGCCCACCACATCTGGGGCATCACCGGTGAAATGAACGGCGTCTGGAACGCCAAGGCTTCGATCAAGGCGATCGACTTCGCAGGCGGCACCGTAGTTCACATGACCTCTGGTTGGTCCGCGCTCCTGCTCTGCATCATCCTCGGACCCCGCATCGGTTTCGGCAAGAAGGCCATGACGCCCCATAGCATGGTGCTCTGTGCCGTCGGTACCGGTATGCTCTGGGTCGGCTGGTACGGTTTCAACGCTGGCTCGGCCCTCTCCGCGGACGGCGTCGGTGCCCAGGCCTTCATGACCACCACGCTCGCCGCCGGGGTTGCCGCCTTCACCTGGGGCGCCCTCGAATGGATCCTCCGCAAGCACGCCAGCATCCTCGGTCTCTGCTCGGGCGCCGTCGCTGGTCTCGTCGTGATCACCCCGGCTGCGGGCTTCGTCACCGCCAGCTCCGCGGTCCTGATCGGTGTCCTCGCCGGGGTGGTGCCCTTCGTGGCCGTGGTCTACATGAAGTCCAAGCTCGGCTATGACGACGCCCTCGACACCTTCGGCGTCCACGCCGTCGGCGGTACCCTCGGCGCCATCCTGACCGGCATCTACGCCACGGCCGACGTCAACGGCAACTTGAACACCAACCTCAAGGACATCGTCGGCAAGACCCTCCTGACCGAACAGTTCAAGGCAATCGGCATCACCCTGGTCATCTCCCTGGTCGCCACTGCGATCCTCGCCTACCTAATCAAGGCAGTGATTGGCCTCCGCCCGACCGAAGAAGAAGAGGCCCGCGGCCTCGATATCTCGGACCACGGCGAAGAAGGTTACAGCCACAACTCCTAAGCCCCCTCAGAGGGAGCCGGCTCGCAGGCCGTCCGATATCGGACGGCCTGTTTCTTTTTAGGGGTAATCTGACAGTCGCGTTTTCACTATATTATTGCCCTTTCCGAGATGCTGACAGCAGAATGTCTCTATTCTAAGCCCATGCTAAAGATCTCCGCCCAACTGAACGACGAGGAATTCCTCGGTACCGCCGAGGACCTGGCCGCCTTTGTCTCAGATAAACTCGCCTCCCTGGGGTTCGGCGATCGCCACCGCTCGACGGAGCGACTGGTGCGCTTCTACGCCTATGAAGGTCTGCTCTCCAAGCCCGAGCGAGCCCCCGACGACCGCCGCAAGGCCAACTTCGGCCCCCTGCAGGTCCGGCAGCTCCTCCTAGCGCGCCTCTTAGCCGAACGTGGCTGGGATCTCGACCGTATCCGCACGCTACTCCACGAGAACCGTATCATCGCCCAGCTGAACAAGCTCATCGACGAATTAGCCACGCCCACCGAGGCGGAAAAGCTCTTCTTCCGGACGCGCGGCAGCGACGTCGACACGCTTTCTGAGCCCTCCGCTCCCCGCTCTTACCGGCCGGACCGCAGCCTCTCGCCCGTTCTCTTCTCGGCCCGCGACAGCGAAACGCCGGATTCGTCGTCACCTAAGTTCCGCCGTAAGACCAGCTACTCGACCGTCCAACAACTCAGACAGATCGCCGATAGCGAAGAAAGCCCCGCCGAAGCCCTCCGCCTGATGATAAAAAAAGAGATGGCGCGCGACGACCTCTCCCCGGCCGCCCGCAATCTCTTCGAACAGCTCCTGGCCTTCAACCCGACCACCCGCGGGGATGAACCCAAGACGGAAAGGTGGACCAAACTTCGCTTGGCGCATTGGTGCGAGGCCCACTTCAATATCGACAGTCGGATTACACCCACAAGGGAGGAACTGCAGGGAATCGTGGACAATTTTAGCAAAGCGTTAATGAACAAGTACTTATAATTATGACAGTAACTTTTATGTGCTAATGACACAAAAGTATCTCTGTCGGTGTTGACATTATAAGGGAGTGGTCCAGAGTGGAGGAGATGATTCCTCCCATGAACCCACCCAAGATCGAAATCCTGCCCCTGAAGAAGGGCTTCCTCCGCGCCGCAGCTGATGCGACGCATGTCCTCGTCCGTATCGTCGCCCCGGCCAAACCTGCGGACATCGCTGACACCCCCCGCGCGCCCCTCGACCTCTCCCTGGTCATCGACCGCTCCGGCTCCATGAGCGGCGGCCCGCTCGAAGCGGCCCTCGAAAGCGCGGCGCGTATCGTCCGCGGCCTGCGTCCCGATGACCGCGTCGCCGTCGTGGCCTTCGATTCCACCATCGAAGTCGTCCAGCCTCTGACCCATGTCACCGACCGCGAAGCCATCGTCAACCGCATCAAGTCCATCGACGAACGAGGTTCGACGGATCTCTTCGGCGGATGGGAGGAAGGCGTGAAGCAGCTTGCACCCTTCACCCGCAAGGATCGCATCGCTCGCGTCATCCTACTCAGCGATGGCCAAGCCAATCAGGGCCTCGTCAACGAACAGGAGATTTTCGCCCGAGTCACCAAGGCCGCCGGCGCCGGCATCACGACCTCCACCGTCGGCCTCGGTCATGGCTTCAACGAATCGCTCATGACCGGAATGGCCAACGCCGGCGAAGGCGTTGCCAACTTCGGCCAGACGGCCGATGACCTCGACGAAGCCTTCGAAGAGCAGTTCGCCATCATCTCCAACTCGTTCCTGCGCCAGGTGAAGGTCAGCGTGCAGGGCGGCAGCGACGTCCAGGCCCGTCTGGTCGGCGAAATCCTCGAAGAAGGCATCGCCCGTAGCCGCAAGCTCGGCACCCTACCCTGGAACGCCTCTCTCGTCGCGGTCTTGGAACTGAAGATTGGCGCCGGCGCCAAGGCCGACGCGCTCGCGGCGATTCATTTCGAGGCTCTGACCAAAGAAGGCGAGACCGTCAACTTCGGCCCCGAGCTGATCGCCCTGCCGGAAACCGACCTCGCGGCATTCTCCGTCCTTCCCGTCGACTCTTCCGTGGCAGCGGCGGTAGGCGAGGCAATCGTCTCGGAAAAGATTGAGTTCATCGAAGCCCTCGCACGCCAAGGCAAACTCGTCGAAGCGAAGAAGGAATTCGAAGAGCTGCTCAAACGGAGCGATCTTTCGGACTGGGCCAAGCAGAAGGTCGAGTACCTGAAGCAGCTGCTCGACGAAGACGCCATCATGGCAATCAAGGAGATGCGCTACGGCCGCACCCGCATGCTCCGTCAGTCGAAAGCCGCGATGATGCGCGACTTCGACACGCAATTCTGCGCGGCATCGGAAGACATGAAGGAGATCTACCTCCAAAAGAAGGTCGCCTCGGGCGTGGCCCGTAAGCCCAAGCCCCCGCAGGGCGGCACGGCGGGCGGCCAGGCCCCGCAGGCCTAAGCGCCCCAAACGCATGATTTCGCCCGGTGGAAGCAATTCCACCGGGCTTTTTGTTGCCCGGTCAAAGCCACGAGCCAAGATGAGTGCCCGTCCCTATGTCCCGCGTTCTCCGCTTTACCCTCTGGAGCGTCGGCATCCTTGCCGTCGTCCTCGGAGCCACCCTTTTCTGGGTCGAATCCCAACTCCGCCCCGAACCGCTGGGCGCTCGCGTCAAAGAGCTGCTTGCCGACGCCAAGATCATAGGCGGTATCGCCCGCATCGAAGCCTCCCTCGATGGAAAATTCTCCGCCGAAGGTATCGACCTCACCCTGCCCGATGGCACAAAAATCTCCGCCGCGGCCATCAAAGGCGAAGCGCAGATCATCTCGATCATCAAGGGTACCTACGCCCTCAGCAGCCTCGAGATCAAGACCCTCGACGTCGACCTAAGCGAGCGCAAGCCGGAGGCGAAGACTCCGGGCACCGGTTCCGTCGCCGCGACAAAGACAACCTTGCCGCCCGTTGTGCTCGGACCCTACGCCGTCTCTGGACGCGTCAAACTCGCGGATGGCACATTGCTCCGCTTCAGCGTCCGCGGCGATGAGTTCGACACCCGCGGCAAGGCCGACTTCCGCGCCGGCATCGCCTGGCCGGGCTTCGCCGTCGGCAAGCAGATGACTGACCCTCGCGGCGAAGTCACCTTGAAGGCTAATTTCAAGCGACCACTCGGCGCTGACGGCATCGGCCTCGACGACCTGATCGCCGATATCGGCAGCCTACGACTCGAACTCGCGGCCAAAGATGCGAGCCCCATCGCCGCTGGCTCCGTCGGCTTCGTCCTGGATGTAGCCAGCACCGCCGGCAAGCCCGGCGTTGATTTCACCGGCACGCTCAGCGATTCCGCCAACCGTCCTGCGGTGAAGCTCTCCGGCAACAACCTCGCTGGACGTACGACCGTCAATGCGCAACTAGACGTCGACCCCACCCGCTTCGGCATACTGAGCCAGCAGCTACCCGAAGTCCGCCTCTCAGGCAACGCCAACGGAGAAATCGAAGGCTCTCGGTGGCAGGCCAGCGCCGACCTCAAGGCGCTCTGGGCGGACCTGAGTAAATTCTCGAAGTCACTCGCGAAGAACAGTCGTTCCGAATGGAAGCTCGCCGCGAATGCGCAAAGCACCGATAGCGGCTTCGCCGTCAACAGCCTCGCGATCACCGGCAACGGCGTGACGATTGCCATCCCGCAAACGCTGACGTGGAAAGGCGGCCTGCTCCCTGAAAACGCCAACGACGCGACGGTGACCATCGCCGCCAACGACGCCGACCTGAAGGCGCTTAACCCTTTCCTCGCCGCCGCGGACATCATCGCAACGGCCGGACTCTGGACCGGCGAAGCCTCAATCTCCTTCAAGGACGGTAAGCCAGCCGTCACGAGCATCCGCACGCACAGCCTGCGCGGCGCCACGCTCGAACGCGGCGGCAAGCCACTGATGCATGAGATTGATGCGGAGCTGCCTATCAAATCTGAAGATGGCGCGATCTCCCTCGCGCCGTTCAGCGTCGGCTGCGCCGCCGGTAATATCGCCACTGGCTCGCTCACGCTTCGTCCGGGTGCCGATGGCGCTTGGTCCGCCGTCGCCAACGTCAACGTCGGCATCGTCGAGCTCGCCTCTCAGCCCAATTGGGAAGACCTGCCCGTCGATAAGCTCAAGGGTATCCGCGTGAGCGCCCAGACCACCGTGAATCGCGCCGTCGGCAATTCGCCCGTCGTTAGCGCTGCGGAGGCACGCATCTTCCGCCAAGGCCTGAACCTGCTTTCCCTCAAGCTTCGCCAACCGCTCGCGCTCGACGGCTCCAAGCCCACTGGCGTGCTCGTGGAGGCCGCGGCCCGCGACCTGCCTCTCGAATCCCTCTCCGCGGTCGTCCCCGGACTCAAACTGACCGGCGACCTCAAACGCGCCGACCTTGTCGCCGGCTTCAGCCGCGAAGGGCTCTTCGTGCGCACGGAAGGCGCGCCGCTCTCCTTCACCCGTACCAGCGTCACCTGGACCGGCAAACTATGGGTCAAGGATTGCGACCTGGCCGCGAGCCTCGACCTTCTGGTCGGCGAGAAATCCACCCTCATCGGCTTCAACCAAGCGGAGCTGAAGAATCGTAGCCGCACACTAGCTTCGGGTGACATCAAACTCGGGCTGGGCGACGCTGGCACCACGCTGAAGCTCGAAGGCGACCTCGGTGCGCTCGCCGAGCAGCCATTCGCGGGGCCGCTGAATATCGTCACCGGCGGACAGTATCGCGCGACGGCCGACCGTGCTCAAAGCGGCGAGATCAACGTCGCCCTCCAAGTGAGCGAAGTCGGCCTCAAGCAAAGCGAAGGACGCATTAAGACGGCGGCCCTGAGCGGCAAATATGTGCCGGCCGCCAACGGCCTCGGCGCCGAAGGATCGTTCAAGCTCCAGGCGACGAACCTTAGCTCCGGCAAGTTCACGCTCACGCAGAAAATCACTGGAGCGAAGACCGACTGGCAGGCCGTCGTGGCCATCGATAATGTCGATGTCGACGACTTCCTCTCGCTCCTGCCCAAGGTCGAAGAGGATATTTCCGCTAACGGCGCACGTCCCAGGCCTGACCGAGCTCCCTTCTGGGCCAACCATAGCGGCTCGATCCAATTGACGATCGGCACGGCGAAAGCCTACGGCATCAGCGCCGAGAAAGTCGTCGTCCGGGCGGAAGCCGAGGAAAAGGCTATCCGCCTGACGCAACTCAACGGCAAACTCGCCGACGGCGTCCTCAGCGGCCGCGGCCAGCTCGCCTTCCAGCCGACGATCAGCAACGGGCCCTATTCGCTCTCGGCCACAGTGTCGCTCAACCAGTTCGATTTCGGTAGCGTCGCCCAAGCCTTCCCCGCGGTGAAAGATTTCCTCCAGGGGCGCGCAGATGCGACCGCGGGGCTCACGAGCATCTGCGGCACGCCCGGCGAACTCGTCGACAAACTTCAGGTCGACACCCAACTCACCTCCAAAGGCGGCCGCATCCGCCCCTTCGGCGATAAGAACAGCGGCATGTCGCTCTCAGCGAATAAGGCTGGTGATATCGGAGAAACGCTGGGCGGCCTCGCGATGCTCGCCGGCGCCCTCACGAAGAACCAACAGCAAGGCGAGAAGGTGGCCAAAATCGGCGCCGCCATGAGCGCCGCTGGCAAGCTGCAGAAAGCCGTCGCGGACTTCCAATACACTTCCGCGACCATCAAGGCGTCCCGCCTCGCTTCGGGCACAATCAAGCTCGAGGCGGCCGACATCCGCAATGAAGTGCTACACCTCGCCGCCAAGGGCGGCATCAACGTCGACCCCAAGCTGGGCTTCGCCGACTGGCCGATGGCCTTCACCACGCAGATGCGCGGCACCGGAGAATACGCCCAATACTTCCAGGCGCTGGGCTTCGGCACGGGTCCGTCGCCGGTCGACGGCTTCACCGAAGGACCCGGCGTCAGCGTCGGCGGAACTCTTAATCAAGTGAAGACCGACCTCGCCGAGAAACTCCAACAGGCGATCGACAACGTCCGCGCAAGCCAGTCCACGGCGCCTTCCAATCCGGGCACCCAGGCCGCCCCGGGCACCCAGACTGCTCCCGCCCCGACGACACCAAGCCCGAAGAAGCGGAGTCCCTTCGGCGACCTACTCCAGGAACTCGGTCGCTGATGACGGCAACGAAGGCATGGGTGGCGGGCTGCGTCCTGCTGGCAGGCCTCGTTGTCCTTGCCCTTTCCGTCGGCACCCAAGGCTTCGGCTGGGGTGACGGTGGCTCCCTCCTTCTCCTCCGCTCGCCTCGCGTGCTCGCGGCTCTCGCGGCCGGACTCGCCCTCGGCATCGGCGGCGCCGCGCAACAAGGCGTCTTCCGTAATCCGCTGGCCGATCCGGGGCTGACCGGCGTTTTCGGTGGCGCACTCTTCGGCATCGCCGTCCTGCTCGGACTCTTTCCAGAAGCGGCGTGGCAGCGCGCTTGGTTTATCCCCGCCGCCGCGTTCGGGGGCGCACTCGGCACCTCCGCCTTGCTCACGCTGATCGGCAGCGGGGGCTCCTCCTCCCGCCTGCTACTCACCGGCCTCGGCCTGAACGCCTTCACCGCAGCTGGCACCCTCGTCATCGCCTCCCGCAGCGGGGAGTCACGTGAACTACTGACCAACGGCGCTTACGGCGACTGGCTGGGGATGGCCACGCTCGAACTCACCTGGCTGCCCGTACTCCTCTGCCTCGCGGCGGCGCTACTGCTGCTCCCACTCGCGCGCTCGCTGGATCTTCTGTCCTTTGGGGAAGACGCGGCTCGCGGCTTTGGGTGCGAGGTCGGTAGCGCTCGGCGCAAGGCCGTCCTCCTGACGGCCTTGGCCGCCGCGGCCGCTACCTGCCTTGTGGGCCAGGTAGCCTTCATTGGTCTTCTGGCGCCTCATTTGGCCCGCGCCTTAGTCGGCCCCCGCCATGCGCACGTCCTGCCCTTGTCGGCCCTTCTCGGCGCCGGCCTGCTCTTAGGAGCTGATACCATCGGTCGTGGCCTTTGGCCGCAGGCTCCGCTGTCCGCTGCGGCGGTGACTGCAATTCTCGGTGCACCTCTCTTTATCTGGATAGCAAGGGGGCGCCATGAGTGACGCCTTGATCCACGCGCTTGGACTCGGCGTCGAGATCGGCGGCCGCCGCCTCATCGACGGCGTGTCCCTGTCCGCGGCCCGCGGGCAGGCCGTAGCGATTGTCGGACCCAATGGCGCCGGCAAGACGACGCTACTGCGTGCCCTCGCTGGGCTGCTCCCCTCCGAAGGAGAACTAGATGTCGGCGGATATGATCCGCGGATTATCGATGCGGCAACCTGCGCCCAAACCCGCGCGTACTGCGCGCAGAAACCCGTCAGCGCGTGGGATTATCGCGTCAGCGACCTCGGCGATATCATCGGCGACCCCGTCGGCTACGCGGAGTGGCTGGCGAAGTTGCAACTCGGCGAATTCTCTGACCGCCGTTTGTCCGAGCTGTCCGGCGGCGAACAGAAAGGCGCGCACCTCGCGATGGCGTTCGCCGCACTCGCCGAGCCTTTCGGCGGAGCGCTGTTGCTCGATGAGCCCGCGGCGGCCCTTGATCTCGGCCGACAGGAAGCCGTTGCCCAGGCTATCCTTGCGTTTGCTCAAGCCGGCGGTGCCTGCGTCGTCGCCACACATGATCTCTCCTTTGCGAAGCGCTGCGACGGGGTTGTGGTGCTCTCGGAAGGCCGCCTCATCGCCGCCGGTGAACCCGCGTCGACCTTGACCCCCGAAATTATTTCCGGGGTCTGGGGCGTGTCGGCTTCGTCGGCACACTGACTTCGGCACGCGTCAGCCGACCGTTGCGGATAGCGGAGAAAAGATACTGCTGCGCCAAACCGGCGGCCTCGCCGAAGTGCGCTTTTCCAAACTGCTCTAGCTGGGCGGGCTTCCATCCGTGCAGGCCATAGGCATCGGCGAGCGCTTGTACGACCCAGGTATCGACCGGGAAACTTTCCAAGCGGCCGAAGCCGAAGAGCGCGACACAGGCGGCCACTTTCGGGCCGACTCCTGGTAGCGACTGTAATTCGTCTAGCAAGTCGGCGGTCGTGAGGGCCGCGAATTCTTCGGCCCAGCGCGGGCGGGCGAGCAGCTTCTTGGCGGTACCGCGAAGATAAGCTGCGCGGTAACCCAGTGAGCATGCGCGCAGCACGGCATCATCCGCGCTAGCGATTGCCTGCCACGAAGGCAGCGCGTGAAAACCGCCGCCCAAAGGTTCGCCCAGTTTCGCGGCCAAGGCGGCGACCATGACGCGGATCTGCAGGATGCGCTTGTTCGAACTACAAAGGAAACCGATCAGCGCCTCGTGCGGATTCTGGCGCAGGATGCGCAGCCCGGGATAGGCCGCTCGCGCGGACCGAAGCACGGAATCGGAACGCCACGGCAGCGTCTCGGAGAGTCGCGCCTGCGCGCCCTCGGCATCAAGATAATGCCGTAAAGCGCCCTCGGCGTGAGCCGCGCCTTTCTGGCCGCGCCACTCCAAGCCCTGCGGACCTGAGCGCACGGCGGCGAGCGTGCGGCCAAAGACGCCGACCCAGCTGCCGTCGGCGGCAAGCGACCAGCGGAAAGCCTGCCCGCCGTCCATCTGCTCGGCGAGTGTCTCGGCGGAAACATCCTCGGCGAGCCGCAATGGTCGCCAAGATGTCCACTCCGCCGAGGCCATCGGACTTAGCGGCGCGCGAGGTCCGAAGGCGTGCCCCAGAGGAAGCTATGCTTCGAGGCGAGGAACTTACCCTTGGAGTCGACCACGGATACGCGCCAAGCGATCGGGCGCCACCTAGCCTCGCCAGACTGCTTACCGGTGAGGCCGATCACGTATTCGCCGAACGGGAAGCCCGGCTTCAGGTTGACCGCAAAATCATAACGCTCAGGCGGCGTGTTTTCCTTACGCACCACTTCAAGGACGAGGCGACCGTCGGCCGGCGGCACGACGTCGAGCTTCACGAAGAAATAGTAACCCGGACGGGCATCCTCTTCCGTGCGGAAGACCACGTCGTCCCCATGGTGCTCCTTGGCATAGAATGCTTCCGAGGCGCGGGCCACATCGGCTTCGCTCCGGCGACGTTCGTTGACATAGGCGATGCCGGGCACCTCATCCGAGGACGCCACGGGGGTGTCGCAACCCGTGAGGAGCAGCGCAGCGAGCGCGGCCCACGCAGAGGCCTGGCTCACCGCTCGCCTCACTTCTTGGCCTTCTTCTTGCTCGCGGCGACGCGGGCAACCTTGACGCGAGCCTTCTTGCGTTCGAGGTAGGCGCGGCGACGGCGACGCTTGATGACTTTATTGCTCTGTTGGCCCATAGTGAATGCATCCTCCCGCAACCTCTTGGATGGTCAAGGAGAAGGTTTACGGACCTTCCCCGGAGGGTCGGGGCGAGGAAAGAGTCCTTTCTGGCTGCCTGGGTAGGGATCGAACCTACGACCAAGTGATTAACAGTCACCTGCTCTACCGCTGAGCTACCAGGCAGTGCGAAAGGAGTCCAATCAAGGCAAGGTCGGGGCGTCTCTGTCAAACAAATCCTCCGACCGACCGCGGAGGATTTTATCCCCGAAAAGACTCTGCAATCATCCGAAAAGCACGGATTGGCGGGGGTGCGCGACGACATTCGCCCCACGGCCCCCTAATCTCTGGACACCCTTGTGCGGCCTGTCTTCCTTGTGCGTCTTCCTATGCGCTGGACCCGACTTCCTGAAACTCCCAACGCCCCCGGCTTCGGTGGCGCCTTCGTGGGCACCTCTGGAGACCTGCTCCTTTGTGGTGGCGGCTCCAACTTCCCTGACAAGCCGGCCTGGGATGGCGGCGTTAAGGTCTGGCATGACGAAGTCTTCTCCCTCGCCAGCACCCGCTCCAAGAAGTGGGCGAGCCTCGGTAAACTGCCCCGCCCTTGCGGCTACGGCGTCAGTGTCTCGATCCGCCAAGGGCTCCTGATGATCGGCGGCGCTGACTCGCATCGCCATTACGCCGATTGCTACACGCTGTCGGTCGAAGAAGGCGAACTCAAGGTCCGCCCCTTCCCGTTCCTCCCCCGCCCGCTCGCCTATGCGACCGGCGCGCTCGTCGGCAGCAAGGTCATCGTCGCCGGCGGCACCGAACGCCCGGACGCCACCGCAGCCTCCTCTAGCGCTTTCGCCATCGACCTCGCTAATCTCAACGCCGGCTGGAAAGAACTCCCTCTCTGCGCCGGATCCGGACGCATGCTCGCCCAGTCCGCCGGCACGAAGGACACGTTCTTCCTCTTCGGTGGCGTTGCGCTGAGCCCCGGAGCCAAAGGTGTCGAACGCGAATTCCTTTCCGACTGTCACGCCTTCACCCTCGGCAAGGAATGGCGCCTCCTCTCCGCAATGCCCCGCGCGATCGCCGGCGCGCCTTCACCCTGCCCGATCTTCGACAACGATATCCTCGTGCTCGGTGGCGACGACGGTAAGTTGGCCGGCAAGGTCGAAGCCTCGAAGCATCCAGGCTACGCAAAATCGGTCCTCTCTTACGACAAGTCCACCGACACTTGGACCGAAGCCGAAGAAGGTTCGGCCAACGTACTCTCGACCGCTTGCACGAAGTGGTCCGGCGGCTATGCCCTGACCAACGGCGAGCTCCGTCCGTTCGTCCGCTCCGCCGAAGGCTGGCTACTCCGCCCCGAATAAGCGTTGGGGCTGGCGAGACGCCGGAAAGGGACTACAAAAAGCCCCACCCCGGCGCCATGCTCCGCCTTACCCCATTACTCGGCCTCTTCGTGGCAGCGCTCGCTGGCGCGCAGGCTGAGCCGTTACCAGACCTGCCCGATCCGCTTGGCCGTGCCGGCATGATGGCGGCCGTCCTGCGTGAAGCCGACGGCAGCGAGGTCATCGTGGCCACGGGCGGCACGAATTTCCCGGACAAGATGCCCTGGCAAGGTGGCCAGCGGAAATATCACAAGGACATCCTCAAGCTTTCGCGCAAGGACGGCGTCTGGAGTTGGCACAAGATTGGCGATTTGCCCGAAGGTCTAGTCGGCGCGGCGTTCTGTCCGACGCCTAAGCGCGACGGGCTGGTCATCGCCGGCGGAGCTTCGACCGAAGGACATCGTGCGGACGTCTGGCTCGTCGGCTTGAATGGCAAGGTCACTCGCTTCGCCGAAAGCATGACTCGCCCGCGTGCCTACGCTGGCTTCACCTCGGCCAACGGACACCTCATCGTCATCGGCGGCATCGCCCGGCCCGACGACATGACCACAATCCAGACCCTGACGTCGCTCGACCTCGACGACCCCGATAAACCTTGGCGCACCTCCGACGTCGACCCAAGTTTCGGGCGTATCATCCCGCTCGTGGGCGCGGGTCTAAGCAAACTCGTCTGGGGCGGTGGCTGCTCGCTCTCGGAAAAGGACGGTAAGCCTTTCCGCAGCTACCACGAGAATCTCGCCTACCAATCCACTAACGGGGAAGGCAATCGCTTCCACGGCCTACCCAACAAGCTCGCCGGGGCCGCTGGCCCGGGCGTGCTCTCGCAGACGCATCTATTCTTTGTCGGCGGCGACGACGGCACCCAATATGGCCAGCCTTACGAGACGCACACCGGCTTGGCACGGCGCATCCTCGTCATGGACCTCGAGACCTTCGAGGTGACTGACCTCGGCGAATGGCCACACCCCGTCGCGGTCACGCCACTCCTGAGACTAGGTGATGACCTTGTCACCGTGAGCGGTGAAGTGCGACCCGGCGTCCGCACGGCCAAGCTCACCCGATGGCCGATCCCCGCCAAATACCGATGAACGAAACTCCTTCCGCCTCTCGCACGGCATGGCTGGTCGTCATGCTACTCATTCCGGTCGCGTTGCTCAACTACCTCGACCGCCAGATGCTCGCGACGATGAAGTCGTCCATGCTCGGCGACCTGCCGGACATTCAGACCAAGGCGCAGTGGGGCCTGGTCCTTGGTTCATTCAAATGGGTCTACGCAATCTTCAGCCCTATCGGCGGCTACCTCGCCGACCGAGTCAGCCGACGCCACGTCATCTGCTTCAGCCTCTTCGCATGGTCCGCGGTCACCTGGGCCACCGGCCAGGTTAATAACTACGACCAACTGCTCTGGACGCGCGCCATCATGGGCGTCAGCGAAGCCTTCTACATTCCCGCCGCGCTCGCACTGATTGCCGACTACCACCTCGGGCCTACGCGTTCACGGGCGATTGGGCTCCACCAGATGGGCATTTACATCGGGGTCATCATCGGCGGCTTCGCCGGCTACGCCGCGGACGAGCCGACCATCGGCTGGCGCGGCGCCTTCGCATGGTGCGGCCTGCTCGGCATCGCCTACTCCATCCCGCTCTTTCTATTCCTGCGCAACCGACCAGCGACCGAGCAGGCAACAGTCAGCCCGACCGCAGGCTCGACCGTCCGCTCGCTGCTCGGCAATCCCAGCTTCCTGCTTCTTGTAGTTTACTTCACCTTACCCGCGATGGCGGCATGGGTCGTGCGCGACTGGATGCCTGATATCCTCCGCGAACGTTTCAACCTTGGCCAAGGCAAGGCGGGTGTCTCCGCGGTCATTTATTGGCAACTCGCCGCTATCGTTGGCGCGGTGCTCGGAGGCTGGCTCGCGGACCGCTGGATACGTACGAATATCCGCGGGCGTATCTTTGTCAGCGCGATCGGCACGTTCCTACTCCTGCCGGCCCTCTTCGGCGTGGGTAACGCGTCCACCCTCCTCGTGGCCGTGCTCTTCCTCATCGTCTTTGGGCTCGGGTGGGGCTTCTTTGACTGCAATAGCATGCCCATCCTCTGCCAGCTCGTCGGACCGGAACATCGCGCCACGGGCTATGGCCTGATGAACTTCGTGAGTATCAGTTGCGGAGGATTCGCTGACTGGATCTTCGGCGTCTTGCGAGACCGGCACATGCCGCTGAACCTCATCTTTGGCGTCTTCGCCGGCATCGCATTGCTCTCCATTTTCGTCGCACTCTGCATCCGCCCGCGCGAAAGCACCACCTCCTGACCATGTCCGCCTTCAAGTTCACCGGCCTCTGCACGGCCACCCATACACCTTTCCATGCCGACGGCTCGCTCAACCTCGCCGTCGTCGAAAAGCAGGCCGCCTTCCTCCGCGGCAAAGGCATCACGTCCGTATTCATCGGCGGCACCACCGGCGAAAGCAGTTCGCTCACCGCCGCCGAACGTGCCGCGCTCAATGACCGCTGGGCCGTCGTCGGTCCGGCCTCCGGCATCGACGTTATCGTCCACGTCGGCGCGAATTGCCTGACCGAAGCCGCCCAACTCGCCGCACACGCGGAGAAGAATCAGGCCAAGGCCGTGTCAATGATCGCGCCTTCCTACTTCAAGCCCCGTAAGATGGCTGACCTCGTGGCCAGCTGCGCAATGGTGGCCAAGGCCGCCCCGCGCACGCCGTTCTATTATTACGACATCCCCGGCATGACCGGCATCAGCGGCTTCCCGGTGGACGAATTCCTCAAGGCCGCCTCGCCGGTCATCCCGAATCTTGCGGGCGTAAAGTACTCCAACCCTGACCTCGACGCGATGCGCCGGGCGCAGACGCTCGAGGGGGGCCGCTTCGACCTGCCCTTCGGCGTCGATGAACGCTTCCTGTTGGCGCTACGCGCCGGGGCGACAGCCGGAGTCGGCAGCACCTATAACTTCAACGCCGGCCCCCTGCTCCGCACGATCGCGGCGCATGCGAAAGGTGACGCCGCCTTGGCCGAAGCCGAACAGGCCAAGGTTCAGCCCGTCGTCGATATTCTCGCCAAGCGCGGCTACATGGGCGCCGCCAAGGCCTTGATGGGGCACCTCGGCGTGCCGCTCGGCCCCGCCCGCCTGCCTAATGGCAACCCCGACGCCAACGAGACGAAGAAGATGATCGGTGAACTCGAAGCCATCGGCTTCTTCAGCTGGAATTTCTAAACATGCGTCTCGCCCTCCTCCTCAGCCTGCTCTCCGTTAGCGCACTCGCGGCAGACGGAAACGACGTCATCGTCTTCGAAGCCAAGCAGAACCTATCGCACCCCTCCGTCCGCATCCCTTCGCTGCTACGCACGCAGAAGGGCACGCTGCTCGCCGTCGCCGAAGGACGCGACAAGCCCACCGACCAAGCTGGAAACGACTTGGTAATCTCCTTCTCAAAGGATGAAGGCGCCACCTGGTCTAAGCCCGTCGTCGCCTACGAACAGGGTGCGGACAGCTGCAATAACCCTTGCCTCGTCCAGGAAACCAAGTCCGGCCGTATCTTCCTCTTCTACCAGACCTTCCCGGCTGGCGGGCATGAGTTCGGTGCGCTGCCCGTCGGGCCCGCCGATCCGAAAGGCAATCGCTCTTGCTTCATCACCTCAGATGACGACGGCGTGACGTGGAGCAAGCCGACCGACGTCTCCGCGACCCTCAAACCCGACGAAGCTATCACCACCGCTTCTGGTCCCGGCATCGGCATCCAGCTCAAGTCGGGGCCCAAGGCCGGCCGTCTGGTCATTCCGTTCAACTCTCAGGACGCAAAGAAGAACTTCTACAACTGGGTCGCCTACAGCGACGACGCTGGCGCCACTTGGAAGCGTGGCGAGAAAGTGCCGCAGACCGAAACAATCCAGCTGAACGAAGTCCAGGTGGCCGAGTCCGTGGGTGGCGGCCTTTACCTGAATTCTCGCAGCTGGCGTCGTGGGTCCAGCCTGCGCAAGATTTCTTGGTCACAAGATGCCGGCGAGACCTGGACTCAGGCCGCCGAGGACGCCGTCCTGACCGACCCCATCTGCCAAGGCAGCCTGCTTCGCCTGGATGATCGCACCATCGCCTTCCTTAATGCCGCTGGACCCAAGCGCGCCAACGGCACGCTACGCCTCACGAACGACGACGGCCGCACGTGGGCGAGTTCGCGCCTTACCTTTCCTGGACCCTTCGCTTACAGCAGTATGGCGCTCCTCAAGGACGGACGCATCGGTGTGCTCTATGAGCCGGCCAGTAACACCGTCGTAAAGTTCCGCGTCATCGATCCGTCTGGACGCTGAGTCTCAGTCGTTGGGGATGAACGGAGTCGATACGGCCGCAGCGACAGGCTCGCCGTAATAATGTCGGATGGCACCCGCAAGGAAGTCCTTCACGTCAGCCGGCAGGAACGCCCCGAAGTGCGTCTCTTTGCCGAGTGACGTAATGACAATCGATTCGACCGGCTTCTTGTTATCACTCGACCCACGGAAGGCCAACGTGACCGCGACCCCTTCGCCCACCGGAAGCCTCCACGTCCAGCCGAGATAAGGCAGGATACGCCAGCGGACGATAAAGGCTTCGTCACTCAGAGTCACACGATAGCGAGCAAGTGAGAACGCGAGCCCGATCAGGAGGAACGGCACGTAAATCAGGCCCATAAAAAGGAAGTCCCACCAGTGCGCCTGAGTGATGAGTGTGCCGTTCATCTTGACGGTGCCGCCAGCGAGCCCAGCGAACATAAACGCCCCATGGAGGCAGGTGAAGGCCAGCCAGATCCATCCAAACCAGGTACCGAGGCGCACGCCGTATTGGACACCTTGGAAATCGAGCGAAGAGGCAACCTTGGGATGACCTTTCACCAACTCCTCGTCCGTCAACACTTTCGCCGGGCGACCGGCCTGCAGCGCCGCCTGCCGCGCCTCTGCCTCTTCCTTCATGCGGACGAGCTTAGCGCCGAGGTCTTGGATGAGTCCCATGACTGTTGATGGCCTGATGGGGCGGCTTACGCAACGCCGTTGAAATAATGGTCGATCAGGATGGCGAGTCGGGCCCGCTCATTGTGGTCCAGATGCGTCCCGAAGGCTACCTCCGCTGCGCCTGAGCCCACGACCACGGATAACTGCCCCCAAGTCCCGACCGATTGGGGACCCCGCGAAACCTGGACACCACGATAGGCAAGTCCGACGTGGACCTCTCCGTCCAACGGCAGGCGCCACTCTCCATCCAGGTAGCCGAAGGTGCGACGGCGGACGACCAAGACATCATCGCCGAAAACGACTTCGTGGCTCTGCAGGATCATCCGGAACGGTAAATAGATCATCAGCAGGCAGGCCGGAATGGTCAGCAACGTAGCGTAAAGGAAGGGGTGAGTAGTCTTCTGCACGTAAGGGAAGACCAAGACGCAAATCGCCCCCACGCCCGCGACCAAGCCTAAGGACAGTAGCAGCCAGCTACCGAAGCCGATGACGTCGGAGCGCAGCAACCAGCCGTTGGCGCGAGGCTCCTGCCCAGGGAAAGGCCTGGCCAGTTCGGCGTGATGTTCCGGCAAGATGCGCAAGCCCTTCGTGGCAACGGCGAGATACTCCTTCTCCGCCCGCTCGGCGCACCACTGCTCGCACTCGACGAGCTGCTCCGACAAGGGCTTCGTTTCGGCCATGACATGACCCTAAGCGGTACTTCCGCTCCCACAAGCCAACGCTGGCTTGAACCAAAGGGGTTTCTGACTGTCCATAAGACAACCCCATGCGCTACCTCGTCGCCCTGCTCCTCCTGCCCTTGGCCGCCCTCGCAGATGGTACTAAATACACCGTCAGCTATCCGGCTTCGGACAAGCCCGGCGAACTGATCTTCGCCTCGACCTATAATCTCTGGCTGCCCGAAGGCGTGAAGACCGTCCGCGGCATCATCGTACACCAGCACGGCTGCGGCACCGGCTCCAACAAAGGCGCCGCGACCGCCGCCGACGACCTCCACTGGCAGGCCCTCGCCCGTAAATGGGACTGCGCCCTCGTCGGCCCAGTGATCGGCGAACCCGACAAGGCCAACTGCCGCATGTGGTGCGATCCTCGTAACGGCTCCGATAAGACCTACCTGCAGGCCCTCGCCGACCTTGCCAAGCAGTCCGGCCACCCCGAGATTGCGACCGCCCCTTGGTGCCTCTGGGGCCACAGCGGCGGCGGCTTCTGGTCGAGCATCATGCAGGCGAAATACCCCGAGCGTATCGTCGCCATCTGGTTCCGCTCCGGCACGGCCTACTCCTACTGGCAGAAGCCCGAGGACCCGACCAAGGAACGCGCCATCCCCGAAGTCGTCCTGCCGCCTGCCGCCTACGAGATTCCGATGATGGCCAACCCGGGCGCGAAGGAGAACGGCGACAAGCGCTTCAACGGAGCTTGGACCGGCAACCTCGCAATGTTCAAGGCCTACCGCGCCAAGGGTGCGCCCATCGGCTTCGCCCCGGATCCGCTCACCTCGCACCAGACCGGCGATCAGCGCTACGCCTCCATCGCTTTCTTCGATGCGTGCCTCGAACTCCGCCTACCTGAATCCGGCAACCAGCTCCGCAAGATCGACCAGTCGAAAGGCTGGCTGTCTCCCCTGCTCGGCAGCGAAGCCAAGTCCGCCGGCGAATACGCGGGCGACAAGGCCGAGTCCAACTGGCTGCCCAACGCGGCCTTCGCCAAGGCCTGGACGGAATACGTGAAGACCGGCGCCACCAACGACACCACGCCGCCGCCCGCGCCCTTCAACGTCGCGACCAAGGCCACCGCCGAGGGCGTCGAGCTTACTTGGGATGCGCACGCCGACTTCGAGAGCGGGATCCGCCAGTTCCTCATCAAGAAAGACGGCCAGGTCGTCGGTCGCGTGCCAGAGAAACTCGTCAACCCGTATGGTCGGCCGCTCTTTCAGGGTATGAGCTACGGCGACACCCCGACGCAGCCGCTCGCGCAGATGCGCTTCGTCGACAAGGGCGCCCAGGCTGGCGCGAAATACCAAGTCGTCGCGGTGAACTCCGCCGGGCTGGAGTCAAAGTAAGCGCCGGATAACCTGCTTTAGACCGTGCGAAGCGAGGGCTACACCGCGCGGTCATTTGCCCAAGGTCAGGCGATGCAGGTAGGCAGGCGCGAGGGCTGAAGAGTGTTGGCGGTCGTAGGCGAGTAAGGCCTGCATCGCCAGATCGAAGGAGCCGTAGACCATGTGGAGGATGGCCGCTAGGCGGAGGAGTTTTTCGGCAGGCAGGCGGTCGAGCGCCATGAAATCCTTCACGTAGACCGCATCGGCCCAGAGCATCTGGCTCAGGCACTGATTGACATCGTTATTCAAGATCAGCGGCTTGAAGGTGCGACCGGCGACCCCCGCAAACTTGTGGAAGACGAATCCGCTCCGCCGGAGCCGCTGGTCCACCTCGGCGAAGAGCGGCTGACCTTTATACATCTCGACGAACTCGACTTCGGTGTGGACGACCAACGCCTCCGCCAAGACCCGATCACCGCCGTTCATGACATCCAATTCCGCCCCCTGCACGTCGAGCTTGAGGAAATCCACCCCAGTTATCTCGGCAATGTCATCCAGGCGCTTCGTCGCAAACGTATGCTTCTTCACCACTTGCGTCAGGTTCTCTAAGTTCTGAAATCTGTCTAGTAGCCCGGAATTAGGCTCCAGCAGCGAGGAAGTCATCGGGAAGTTGCACTCGTGAAAAGCGCGCACCGTGCCATCCCCGATCGCGTAGGGCAGATAGGCGCGTGACTCACTGGCCATCGCGTTCAGCTTGTCGCACTCGGCTTGCACGCACTCGAAGCCGAGCACGCTGGCGATGCCTGCCTTGACGAGCGGATCGTAGATCTCGCCGCCGAGGTCCATGGCGCCGACGTCGATGACCCGGACTTTTCCGAAAGGGGGGAGGATTTCGAGGATGTTGAGCATGCTTTGGGCGGGTAGATGATTAGAGGCCAGGAGCGGGCTTGCTCCGAAACGGCCCTTGGCTCGCGACGGAGCTCAGCGGAGGGATGGAATGGCTACCGCCTCCGGGGCGACCTGGCAATCTATCGCTTGTCCCAGGCCGTAGGCGCCTCAGCTGAAACGGACCACGAAAAAGGGCCGCCCACTGGGCGGCCCTTTGCTTTGCCTATATCCAGGACTTATTCGCCCCAGGTGCAGGTGTTGCCAGCGTAGATCGCGCGGCTGCCGAGTTCCTGCTCGATGCGGAGGAGCTGGTTATACTTGGCGACGCGGTCGGAGCGACAGAGCGAGCCGGTCTTGATTTGGCCGGCGTTGAGGCCGACGGCGATGTCCGCGATGGTGGCGTCTTCGGTCTCACCAGAGCGGTGCGAGATGATGGCGGAGTAACCAGCGCGCTGGGCCATGGAGACGGCGTCGAAGGTCTCGGTCAGGGAACCAATCTGGTTCACCTTCACGAGGATTGAGTTAGCAGTCTTGGTCTTGATGCCGCGCGAGAGGAACTCCGTGTTGGTGACGAAGAGGTCGTCGCCGACGAGCTGGGTGTTGGCGCCCATGGCGTCGGTGGCCTTCTTCCAGCCGGTCCAGTCAGCCTCCGAGAAGCCGTCTTCGATCGAGACGATCGGGTAGCGCTTCTGCAGGTCCTGGTAGAACTTGATCATCTGCTCCGAGTTGCGCTGGGACTTGTCGGACTTGTGGAAGGTATACTTGCCGGACTTCTCGTCGAAGAACTCGGAAGCAGCGACGTCGAGGGCGAGGAAGACTTCCTTGCCGAGTTTGTAGCCGGAGGCCTTGACGGCCGCGGCGATGGCTTCGAGGGCGGCTTCATTGGAAGCGACCTTCGGGGCGAAACCGCCTTCGTCACCGACGGAGGTGGAGAGACCCTGGGCCTTAAGCACCTTCTTAAGGGCGTGGAAGATCTCGGTGCCCATGCGGAGGGCTTCGCTGAAGGACTTGGCGCCCTTCGGGACGATCATGAATTCCTGGATGTCGACCGGTGCGTCGGAGTGAGCGCCGCCGTTCATGATGTTCATGAGCGGCATCGGGAGGACCTTGGCGTTCGGGCCGCCGATGTAGCGGTAGAGGGGCTGGCCGAGGGCGGCGGCGGAAGCGTGGGCGGCGGCCATCGAGACGCCGAGGATGGCGTTAGCGCCGAGCTTGCTCTTGTTCTTCGTGCCATCGAGGCCGATCATCGCGGTGTCGATGCCGATCTGGTCCTGCGCGTCATGACCGACGAGGAGGGAGGCGATTTCTTCGTTCACGTTTTCAACGGCCTTGAGGACGCCCTTACCGTTGTAACGCTTCTTCGGGTCGATGTCCTTGGCGAAGGACTTCGCGCTCACGTCGCTGTCGCGCAGTTCGTGGGCTTCGTAGGTACCAGTCGAGGCGCCGGAAGGGACGGCCGCGCGACCGCGAACGCCAGAGGCGAGGACGACATCGACTTCGATGGTGGGGTTGCCGCGGGAGTCGAGGATTTCGCGGGCTTTGATATCAACGATTTGGGTGCTGCTCATGATGGAAAATGAAGTCCCATAGGGCTAGGGACAAGGGGGGTGGCTGAGCGAGAAAAAAGGTGTTACGTTCAGCCGTCCGACCCTGCGGAAAACCCGCCAAACAAGAGCCCCGGACTGGGGTTTCCAGGCCGAGGCTTTGAAGTGGTGGGGTTAGATGGACTTGAACCATCGACCTCCTGAATGTCAATCAGGCGCTCTAACCAACTGAGCTATAACCCCAATAAAGAGGAAAGTGAACAAAGGGAGACGAACGCCCTCTGGCAAGCCTTCAATGTACGTCCCCGAGATAGGTGGCCGAACCGTCTTTGAGGGCCTTGGCGATGACCTCACCCAAGCCCTTGGGCGAAAGGGGGTAATCCGCCAGACGGGCTAACGGCAGCCATTCGAAACCGACCTGCCGACGATCGCGTTCCCGCCCCTCCCCAATCGGGGCAAGGTCCTCACAGAGGCAATGGAAGACGGCCTCGACTTGATGAAAGTGGCCATGGATTCGATGCATGGCGTGGTTCTTGCCGACGTATTCACGAAGGTACAGGAGACCCTGCGGTACGACCTTCAGGCCAAGTTCTTCCAGGACTTCGCGGCGCACAGTGTCGCGCAACGTCTCGCCGTGATTCTGTCCGCCACCAGGGAGAACAAGGAACTCCCCTTCTTCGGTACGAATGCGGACCGTGAGGATGTCTTCGCCCCGCAGAATGACCGCTCGGGCGGCCGTCCTGACCCCAGAGGAACTGCTACCGGACTGGCGACGAGGAGCGGACACGAGGCCACACTACCCAGACAAGCCGGACAGTGAAGCCGTAAAGCGTAGGCGGAAATCCGCCCGACTCAGGACATCAGCTTTTCGTCGATCTCCTGATTGCCGTGGACCGCCTTCACGTCGTCCAAGGCCTCGAGGGCGTCGATGAGTTCCAGCACCTGCTTGGCCACCGCGGCGTCGCCGACCGGAACAGGGATACTGGAGATATAGGCCAGCTCGGCTGACTCCGGCTTGATGGACTTCTCCTGCAAGGCCTTGGAGATAGCATCGAACGCTGAGATCGGGGAAAGTACCTCGAAGTGGTCGCCGTTGTTCACGACATCTTCGGCACCAACCTCGAGCACGAGCTCCATGAGGGCGTCTTCGCCGATCTGGGAGGCACCGATGAGGAACTGGCCCTTCTTCAGGAAGCTATGAGACACGGCGCCAGTCTGGGCCATGTTGCCGCCGTTATCGTTGAAGGCCTGCCTGACTTCAGCGGCGGCGCGGTTCTTGTTGTCGGTGGTGACTTCGACGATGAGCCCGACTCCGCCCGGGGCGTAGCCTTCGTAGACAATCTCTTCGTAAATCACGCCCGGAATCTCGCCGGTACCCTTCTGGACCGCGCGCTTGATGTTATCCGCCGGCATGTTGGCGGCGCGGGCCTTATCGATCAGCGCACGCAGACGCGTATTGGATTCGGGGCTACCTCCGCCGGCACGCGCCGCGAGGGTGATTTCCTTGGCGAGAACCGAGAAGATTTTGCCGCGCTTGGCGTCAATGACGGCCTTATGCCGCTTCGTCGTGTGCCATTTACTATGACCAGACATGGTGGGTGGGGTTAGGGAAAATCAGCCTTTGACCTTCTTCGTCGCGGGCGGGATTACCACGACGTCAGGTTCGTCCTTAGTAAGCCAGGTCTGCAGAATGGTCAATAGGTTCTGAATCGTCATGTACAGCGTGAGCGCGGCCGGCATCGGGTAGCAGATGATCGGGAACAGCAGCGTCATCATCAGGAAGATCATCTTCTGCGAGCCGTCGGCCGAAGGCATCGGCGTCATGCGCATCGATAGCCACATGGTGAGTCCCATGAGCACCGGCAGGATGTTGATGGGGAAGCCGCCAATCTCGAAGATGGTGTCGGGTGCCGAGAGGTCATGGATCCAGAGGAACGACTGCAGGCGCAGCTCGACGGTCGTCTGGAAGGCGGTGTAGAGGCCAAAGAAGATTGGCATCTGGATGAGGATCGGGAGGCAGCCGGCGAACGGGTTGATCTTGTTCTCGGTGTAGAGCTTCATGAGCTCCTTCTGCATCTTCTCGGGATTATCCTTAAGCTTCTCACGGATATCCTGCATCGGCTTGGCGAACTTCTGCATCTTCTTCGCGGCTTTCATCTGGATCGCCGTCAAAGGCCAGGTGATGACCTTAATGAGGCAGGTCAGCAGAACGATGGCCCAGCCCCACGACCAGGATCCGCTCCACTCGAGGAGCCAATGGACGCCGCCGAGGGTGGCGAGGAGCAGCTTGCAGATGGCACCGAAGGAAATGAAACCGAGCAGCTTCGAGAACTGAAGCACCGCGACCTGGCCATCCGGCAAGGCGGCGACGCGGGCGTATTCTTTAGGGCCGACGAAGAAGTCACCTTCGAGCGTGCGGGAGAGGTCGGCAGCAGGAACGGTCTCCCAAGAGGCGAAGGCGTGAAGGCTGCGCTTACCGGCTTCCAGGGGAACAGGAAGGACCATGACTTCGGTGCGTGTACCGCGGGCCTGGGCGTCGCGCGGGTGCACGATGGAGGCGAAGAACTGGTTGCCGGAGGCCACCCAGAGGAGCGGCTTGGCGACGGAGGCCACCGGGTGCTCGATCTGCGCCTTATGCGAGCCAAGGCCGAAGAAGCCGGAAGAGTCAGTAAACACATCGAGGCCGACGCGCGTCAGCTCGTCGCCATCATAGGTGAGCACCGAAAGAAACTGGTTAGCGGAATCGGCTTCGGTCGGCTGCCAGCTCCCGGTCGAAACCCAGATTGAAGGGGCCGGCTTGCCGGCGACCGGAATCACCTTCGTGGCGAATCGCAGCAAGTGGGCTTCAATCGCCTCGCCGTCTTTAGGGGCGGCGAAAAAGAAGGTGCGCTCGACGCGGGCGCCATCAAGCGAACCGACGAGCGTGATGGAGTTGGCCGAAGCGCCAGGCTGGGCGACGAATTCGGAGAGGACGGCTTCCAGTTTGCCGGTCGTCGGATTCTTGACCGCGATTGCCAGAGCAGATTCGTCGTTTCCAGAGTTAAAGGTCACGACCTGGGTCTTGGTGACATCAGCGGATTCCTTCTTCAGCTCGACCTTCGAGATCGCGCCACCACGACTGCTGAGCGTCACTTTGATACGCTCGTTCTCGATGACGAAGCTCTTGGCGTCGGCACGGGCGACGGGCTTGGCGGCCTGCGCAGACGGAGCGAGCGAAGTATTGGCCACGGGGTTAAGCGCGGTCGGAGCGGCTGGCGCAGCCTGCACCTGGGCGGCCGGGGCCGGCGTGGCGCCCGGAGGCGGGGTGGCCGGCTTGGTGAGGAAGAAAAGGGCGAAGGCGCCGACGATGCAGGCCATACCCAGGAAGAAGTTCTTGCGATCCATGGAAAGTGAGTGGTTTGGCGTAGGGAAGCCCCCGCCAAGGTGCAAGGCACAAGGCGCAGGTTACCCCTAAACCCTTGTTTTTAGGCCGAAAACCGCCGAGCAGTCCGGCGGCTCAGGAACCCGGCTTGGTCGCCGGAAGCTTCGCCAATTCGACTGGCACGGCATCCGCCGCATACGTCGGGAAGTTTAATTCCAGCAACGACACGAAAGGCACGCTAAATTTGGTCTGTCCGGCCGAGCGATCGACGAGCGAGACGACGGCGACAGCGTTGGCGCCGTTCGCCTGAAGGATGTCGAGGCACTCCTGGGCGCGACCACCTCGGGTGACGACATCTTCGGCGATGATCACCCTCTCACCGGGACGGAAGGTGAAATTGCGGCGGAGCACGAGCTTATCGTTTTCTTTTTCGACGAAGACGAAACGTACACCGAGCTGGCGAGCGATTTCCTGGCCGACGACGAGTCCGCCCATCGCCGGAGCGAGGACGGTATCGCAAGGGTGCGCGGCGAGTTTCGGACGGAGCAGTTCGATGAGGCGCGTGACCTTATCCATGTGCTGGCAAACCTGGGCGCACTGGAAGAAGTGGCCGCTATGGAGACCAGAGCGCAGGACGAAGTGGCCGGTCAGGAGGGCCTTCGAATCACGGAAAATCTGGAGGACTTCTTCTTGGGACGAGCTCATACGGCCTCTGGATAAGGCGAAACGGGCCTCCTGGGCGAGGCGATATCCGCCCGGCCACCGCAAAAGGTTCGCCCTGCCCCGCCCACCCACCAACATAACAGACCTCCCCATGGACTCCGCCGATAGCCCGAAACCTGCCAGCAACGCCAAGGCCTGGATTATCATCATCGCTGTCGTCCTGATGGTGGTGCCATTCATCGTCCTAGCGCTCCGGAAGAACCCCGCCCCAGCGCCCATGGTCTGGATTCCCGGCGGCGAGTTCACGATGGGCAGCGACAAAGCCGACGAAAAACACACCGAAGAAGCGCCGGGGCACGCCGTCGTCGTCAAAGGATTCTGGATGGATGTCACGGAAGTCACCAACGCGCAGTTCCAAGCTTTCGTTGACGCGACTAAATATATTACCGACGCCGAGAAGGACCTCGACCCGCGTCAGTTCCCTGACGCGCCCCAGGAAATGCTCAAAGGCGGCTCGTTGCTTTTCAAGAAGGTCTCGGGCGTGAACCCGTTCCAGTGCGGCGGTGCCAATCTGCCTTGGTGGAACTTCACCGCCGGGGCCAACTGGCGTCAGCCCGAAGGCCCGAAATCGTCCATCAAGGAGCGCATGAACCACCCCGTGATCTGCCTGACCTACAAGGACGTCCAAGCCTACGCGAAGTGGGCCGGCAAACGCCTGCCGACCGAAGCCGAGTGGGAATTCGCGGCACGCGGCGGCCTCAAGGATAAACCTTTTGTCTGGGGCGATGAAGAACGCCCGAACGGCAAGATCATGTGCAATCACTGGCAGGGTAAATTCCCCGAGCGTGACAACGGCGTCGACGGCTTCACGTATGTCGCTCCGGTGAAATCATTTCCGGCGAACGCCTATGGCCTCTACGATATGGCCGGAAACGTCTGGGAGATGTGCGAAGATTGGTATGGCCTCGAATACTACAAGGTCTCGCCGAAAGATGGCCCCATCGGACCAGCCATCGGCTATGACCCCGAGAAGACCGGCTACGGCCAGCACGTGATCCGTGGCGGCTCCTGGCTGTGCGACGAAGGCTATTGCTTCCGCTACCGGGCCACGTCGCGCCAAGGCCTCGACACACTCACGTCGACCAACCACGTCGGCTTCCGTTGTGTCGCTGACCTGCCAGCGCCGTCGGCGAAGTAAGGCTTACTTCTTTTCCTGGTAGTCCAGGTCCTTGCCGTAAGTTTCTTCCATCTTCCACAAAGCGAGGAAGGCGGCACCGAAGCAGATGAGCGCCAGAACACCAGCGGCCTGCGGGGCGCTGAGCCAAGGCTGATCCTTGGTCCCCGTCAGCCACGTGAAGCCCAAGGTCAGCAAGACCAGGGAGCCGCGCGCGAAATTGGGTACGGTGGTCGCCACGGTGGCGCGGAGGTTCGTGCCAAACTGCTCGGCGGCAATCGTGACGAAGATCGCCCAGTAACCCATACCGAGGCCAAGCAGGAAGATGAGCCCGTAGAAACTGGTCGCCGTCCAACCCTGGGTGCCCATCAGATAGACGCCCACGCAGACGGCGCTGAAGACAAGGAAGGCAAAGACCGTCTTGCGGCGGGACTTAATTAGCTGGCTGCCGAAGCCGCTGCCGAAGTCGCCAAAGGTGAGGCCGAGATAAAAGAGCGCCACTGCACGGCTAGACAAGATCGCACCCTCAACGCCCATGGCGGGGGCGAAGTGTGAACCGGCGCGCTGGACGAGGATGCCAATCATGAACCACGTAGGCAGACCGATAAGAATGCAACGGGCGTACCGGGCAAAACGGTCACGACTGGTGAACAGGGCGAAGAAATTGCCGCGGGAAATCGAGCCGGCCGATTCCGAAGCCTTCGCTTGATGGAACATGCCGGACTCACGCACACCGACCCGCATGGCTAGCAAAGCTAAGCCCAGACCGCCACCGATGAAGAAGTTGGTCCGCCAGGTCACGACCTCGGCCATCAGGCCTGCCACGACGGCGCCGAAGACACCTACGGTGGCCACCAGCGCGGTACCGTAGCCGCGTCGTTCTTTGGAGAGGGATTCCGACACGAGCGCGATGCAGCCGCCGAGCTCGCCCGCGAGACCGATGCCGGCGATGAAGCGCCAGGTCGCATAGGCCTCGAAGCTGTTGACGAAACCATTGGCGATGTTGGCCAGGGAATAGAGCAGGATGGAACCGAAGAGGGTCGTGAGACGGCCCATGCGGTCGCCGAGGATGCCGAAGAAGATACCACCGAGGAGCATGCCGGCCATCTGCCAGGACATCAGGTCGTGATACCACTGGCCGCCCGTGATGAGGTGTCCAAGCCCGAGATCCTTCAGGCTCTGCTCGCGCACGGTCATGAACAGCGTGAGGTCGTAGATATCGACGAAGTAGCCGAGCGCCCCGACGATGACGGCGGGATGCAGGAGATCCTTCCAGAGGGGGCGTTGCTGGTCCGGAGAAATAGAGGTACTCATGAAGACGGGGTTACGCCTTCAGACCGTGCAGATTGGCCATGGAAATGCCAGACAACATTGCCCCGGTAACCCCCAGAAAACCTTGGTCCGTGCCGATTAGGAAGAGATTCTCAAGGTCGGTCCGGCCGTCGCGCCGCTTCACGGTCGAGCCGTAGATGGCGCCGTTGAGATGCCCCGTGAACTTACGGACGGTCCGCGGCGTGAAGACATCCGTCGAGGTCTGCGCGGCATCATGGGTCGCGTCGGCGACGGCCGGAAGATGGGCGCGGGCGACGCGATTAAGGCGGCCGCACCACTCCTGCTTGCGCGCCTGATACTCTTCCTCGGGTAGCGCGCACCAGGCGTCGTGGTTGGCCAACGAAGTCACCCTCAGCCAGCCTTCGTCCAACGCCCTGCCCTCGCCGTACTCATAGTTGTTCGGGATGCAGATCACGCCGGAACGCGGGTCCACTAATTCTTTGGGCGCGCGATAGCTGAAACGCTCAGCGTCACAGAAGAAGACGATGGTGTCTTTCCAGCCAAAGCCAGCGAAGGCCGCCGGGTCGTAGGTCGCAATAGTCTCGGCGTAACCGAGGCGGCCGACGGCTTCGGCGCCGGCGGTGGGCGCCGCATCGGAACGTAAACGCATGGTCTCGACCGCTCCGGCCGAAGAATAAACCGCGCCGGCGGTAACTTCGGTGCCGTCGTCCAGAATGAGCGCAGCGGCGCGACCGGCACGCACTTCAATTTTCATGACGCCGCACTTCATGCGCCGCTCCACGCCGTGCTCGCGGCAACGGTCGGTAAGCAGACGGATGACCTGTCGTACGCCGATGAAAGGCCGCGCGAAGCCTTCGCGGAAAAGCGAGCGCCACATCACGGCGAACTGCGAGACCTCGATGTCATCCTCCAGCGCGCTGCCGTAGAAGCAGGTCGGCAAGAGCAACATATCGCGGAGTAATGGGTCGCCGAGACGTTCGTCGAGCAAGGCGCGAGCCGAGCCGCCGTGGGCCTCAAGCGCGGCTTCATCTAGCCCGGCAATCCAGGCGTCGAGCGCGCGGAAGCGGTCAACCGACTTTGGGAATTCGCGGGCGACGTCGGCCAGCAGGGATTCGTAGTCGTTATTGAGCCGCAGATTCTTCCCGGCCATCGTGACGCGGGAGCCCAGCTGCGGACATAGGTCGAGTTCCTCGCGACGGATACGGAGCTGGCGCATCAACTTGACCAAGGGCGCACCCTTGGTGCCTTCAGGCACCCAATTCGTCAGGGCGTGCAGGCCGACATCATACTTCCGCTTGCCGCGGGCGTAGAAGGAATTGAGGCCGCCGGCGGCGTTGTGCCGCTCGAGTACCAGGACCTTGCGACCGAACATTCCCAGCCGGACCGCGGCAGCGAGGCCAGACATGCCGGCTCCGATGATGACGGCGTCGTAATGGGAGGGGGAGCTGGACACGGGGGTAAGGTCTCAGAAGTCGCCGACAGGTCAAGCGACGCCCTCAGGGCGTGGTGATGCGGATGACCTCCTCCGCCGCATGCGTGACCTGTTGGGCGGTGATGCGGGCGAGGGCGCGATCCATGCGCGCCAGATAGTCGGCGCGGAGTTCGCCTGCGAACATCGTGGTATCGACGCGGACCACTCGTTGGACCGTACCCCACGGACGGGCGCGGGCGTAATCGGAGGGCCCGAAGACGCCCACCACTGGCGTGCCGACCGCCGCGGCGAGCTGTAAGACAGAGGAATCCGCGCCGAGGAAGAGGCGTGACTCCTTGATAAGCCGGGCGAGCTGCGAGAAGCGGAGCCGGCCGCCAGTCGACATCGCCACGGGCCCGATCAGGCCGCACAGGGCCTCGGCCATGATACGCTCCGCGCCACCGGGTCCGGCCGAGATGACGATACGTTCGACCGCGCGGGAAGCGATGAGCTCGCGGGCGACCGCGGCCCACTTGTCGATCTCGAGGATGCGCTCAGGGCGCGTCGCGCCAGGGTGAATGACCGCGAAGCGTCCTTCCTCCAGCATCATGCCGTGCTCCTGCATGCGCGACGGGGCGAACCACATCGCCGGCGTCTCGGCATGGAAGCCTAGGACGCGCGACATCACCTCATGATCACGGGCGGCCTCATGGGGGTCGACGACGGCCCCGAAGACCTGATGATGCATGAGCGGACGAAGGAAGAAGGGCGCATGCCCGCCGCAGGCCCGTACGCCTGCGCCGCTGAGCGCCACGAGGCGGTTGGCCAACCAATGGCCGCCCAGCGCGATGGCGATGTCGAAACGCTGCCGACGAAGCCGGGAGATGAGGGCCAGATGAGAGCCTTCCGGACCAAAGCCGATGGTCTCGACGACGGCGGGACAGCCTTCGAGGGCCGGCTCGGAACCGGGAGAAGTGACGAAGGTGATCTGAGCGCCGGGATGCCGCTCGCGGATCGTGCGCAGACCCGCCGTCGCGGCCAACGCGCCGCGCAGTCCGGTGAACTTGACGACCAGCAGGCGCATCTCAGACGAGATTCTTGGCCTGGTTATCCCACAGGCGACGGAACAGCTCCGAGGAGGCGTAGACCGCCTCGCGGGTGCCGTCGGCGACGATCCGTCCATCGTCGAAGACCAGCACGCGGTCCACGTCCCGGATCGTGCTGAAGCGATGCGCGACGATGAGCGTCGTCCGGCCCTTCATCAGGAGCGCCAGCGACTGCTGGATGCTGCGCTCGGTATCGGTATCGAGAGCGGAAGTGGCTTCATCGAGAATAAGAATCGGCGCATCCTTGAGGAAGGCCCGGGCGATCGAGACACGCTGGCGCTGGCCACCGGAAAGACGTCCGCCGCGCTCGCCGACCTTGGTCAGGAAGCCTTCGGGCTGGGCCTCGATGAACTCGAACGCGCCGGCCAGACGGGCGGCCGCGTGGACTTCTGCATCGGTGGCGGCGGGGCGTCCGAGACGGATGTTCTCCAGGATCGACTCGTTGAAAAGGACGGGCTCCTGCGAGACCAGGGCGATGTTGGCACGCAGGTCGGCTTGGCGAACCGCGCGGAGATCATGGCCATCGATGCTAATCGCTCCTTGTTGCGGATCGAAAAAGCGCGGCACCATGTTGACGAAGGTACTCTTGCCGGCGCCGCTCGGGCCGACGAGGGCAACGGACTGTCCGGCGGGGATTTTCAGCGTGACGTCCACGAGCACCGGGTCGGCGCCGTAGCTGAAGGAGACGCCGCTCATCTCGAGCTCGCCACGGATACGTCCGAGGGGGCGAGCATCAGGTACGTCATCGACCTCGACCTTGGCGAGGATGACCTCCTCTAGGCGGACAAGGCCGGGGGCGGCCATACTCAGGCGACTGCTTACATTACCCAGCCGCTTGATCGGGCCGTATGCGAAATAGAAGGCGATAATGAGCGAAATCAGTTCGCTCATCGAGAAGCCGTTCATCGCGCCGACAGCGATGGCCGCAGAAATCCCCACGGCGGCGGTGATCTCGACTAAAGGCGAAAGGGCTTTCTCGTAGCGCACCAGCTTGCCCTGAATGCGCAGGCCTTCCTGGCTGGCCTGATTGAAGCGCTTGGCTTCGCGTTCCTGCAGACCGTAAGCGCGGACCTCGCGGGCTGACTGGAGGTTTTCGACCGCGATGCTATTCAGGTCGGAGGCGGACTCCATCCCCTGACGCATCCGGGTCTGGATACGGACTGCGACGCTACGCACGAGCAGGACCGCGGCGGGGACGACCAAGAGGCAAGCTAAGAACCAATAACCGCTGTCGTGCGAAAAACAGATGAACACCACATAGGCGAGGGCGAAGACCATCGACAGAGGCTGGACGATGAGGTCATTCGACACGTCAACCAGCACCAGCCGAACCGAATTGGCGTCGGCAATCAGGCGTGAAAGCAAGTCACCAATCGAGAGCCGCCCGAAGAAGCCGAGATGAAGCTGCTGCAGTTTGGCGAACACATCGCGACGCACGGCCTCGATCACGCGCAGACCGGCGAGGTTGAGGAGGTAAGTCGAAAAGAATTCGCCGAGACCGCGGACCAGCATGACCGCGGGGAGGAAAGCGACGGCGAAGACCATCTCGTAGCCCTTCGGCAGAGTGAGCGCTGGCTGGCCACCCAGCCACTCCGGCCACGTCAGGAGAGGGGCGGCTCGCGTCGCAGCATCGCCGAAGACCGCCGGCAGGACCTTGCCCACGAGGAACGGCAGACCAAAGGCGTTGGCGGCGGCGAAGACGATGGCCGCGAGCAAGGACAGGAAGAGTAGCGTGCGGCTACCCTTCAGGTAAGGCAGGTAGAGCTTATAGCGGCCTCGGAACACGCCACTAGCGTGGCTGCGAGCCCCGCCGGTGGAAACATCAAATCTATCCTATTTCTTCTTCGGAAACGCGACCGACAGGGCGATCGCGAGAGCCAGGACGAAGCCGATGATCGAGAGGGAGACCGAGGTAGGGATATGCACCCGGCCATCATGCACGAGAGCCTGGGCCCAGCCAGCGAACTGCCCTTCGGGCTCACCCACGGTGGCCGCCCACGGCAGGATCATCTTAACTCCGATGAAGACCAGGATGAAGGACAGCGCAGGCTTAAGGAAGCGGAAGAGGTGCATGAAGCCCGAGATGGCGAAATACATCGAGCGAAGGCCCATGATCGCGAAGATATTCGAGGTGAAGGCGATAAAACGCTTATCTTCGATTGGCATCTGGACCGGCAGGATGCCAAGTACGGCGGGGATCGAGTCGATTGCGAAGAGCAGGTCGGTGCTCTCGATGACGACTAACACCACGAAGAGCGGCGTGAAGACGCGACGGCCATCCTCACGGGCGATGAAAGCCTCGCCGTGCAGACGATTCGTGACCGGCAAGAATCGCCGGATCATCCGCACCACGAAGTTCTCATCGACGCCCTTCCCTTCGGTCTCGTCATGCGAAAAGGCCATCTTGAGGCCTGTGAAGAGCAAGAAGGCACCGAAGATCGGCAACAGGATGGTGAAGCGATCGACGGCGGCGATACCGGCGATGATGAAGATCGCCCGCATGGCCACGGCACCGAGGATACCCCAGAAGAGAACGCGATGCTGGAGGTGCGGAGGAATACTGAAGTGCGCGAAGACCAGGATGAAGATGAAGAGGTTGTCTACCGAGAGCGCCAACTCTAGGACATAACCGGCGGCGAAGAGCTCAGCGTCCTCCGGCCCGCGCCAGCCGGAGAGCAAGAAGGCGAATCCGACGGCCAACGAAACCCAGACCACGCACCAAGCGACGGCCTCCTTGAAGCTAGGCGCCTCGTTGGCCTTCTTCTTGAAGACGCCGAGGTCGAGTGCGAGCATGAACCCGACGAACCCCAGGAAGGCCGCCCAAGCCCAGTTGGGAATCATCAAGGGGGCCTCGGCAACGGCGGACAGGAAGGCGGACATCCCCTTGAAGTTAGCCTAACCACAGGGGAGTCAAGCCCTCCCCGCTGATGCGGGCTTGCCCGCCCGACCCTCCCCCGACTTACTACCCTTCGCGTTCCCGTAGTTCAACGGATAGAACATTGGTTTCCTAAACCGAGGATGTGGGTTCGATTCCCGCCGGGGACAGCGACGCGAACCGGGGGACTACTTCTTAAGCCGATAGGCCTGAATGCGAGTGTCCGGAGTGCGACGATAGATTTCGTCGACATCTCGGAGCCTCATCAGGGTCCACGGCGCTAGGATGCTGTCTCCGTTCTTGGTCAGCACGATGTCATCCACGATATGGACGCAGGTGTGCAGTCCTTCGCCGTCATCCAGGAAGCAGAGCACGTCTCCATATCGGTAGGGCGCATCGACCGCCACGTAGTCCTTCAGGAGATGCTCGGCGGCCTGGCGGGTATCGAGGTAGATATCCTTGGGCTCCTGATTGAAGAAATTAAGGGAGGTCCAATGGCAGTCCGGAAAACGTCCCTTGAGACCGAGATCAAGTTCCGGGAAACTGTAGACCCGGAGCCGAAACGCCGAAGGAAGGAAATGGGTGACGTCGATGAGCTGCTTGGCTCGACGCTGGGTCACCGCGCGGATGAACGCCAGACGCGGCGTCCCCACCTGATCGGCCGTCCAGTAATCGATGAAAGCCTGGCGGTCCACGGTCAGCGGCAGACGGAGGCTGATGACTAGGCTACGCACACGGGTGATACTCCGGAAGACGGCGCTCACCTCCTCAGGCCCCTTGGCCAAGGCGAGCAAGGCTTGCACATCACTGAAGACAAGGGCGCTACCACGTCGCCAAAGCAGCTGCCGGAACAAGGCACGCTGCCCGGAAGTGAGCGAGACCTCTTCGAGCCAGTCGTCGACATCGCCACCCAGGATGAAGACCGGGTCGCGCTGGTATTCGTTAGCCGAAGACTTGGCGAGTTCTAGGTAAAGGGCGCTGCGCACCTCCATGCTGAGGGCGATAAGGTCTTCCCGTTCAGGCAGAAGGATAATGCTGTTGCCGCTCTCCACGAGTCGCACGGGGCTGATGAGCCTCGCAATCACCGCCTCGGGTACACCGGCCTTAACCAATATCGCCCGGACGCCGCCCTGCGTGTTCTGCTCGAAGGTCCAGCGGGTCACCGCAGACGGCTTAGCGATTACCGCCATCAAAGATTCCGGCGGCTCCAAATAGACGGAACGGACTTCCAGCTGCCCCCAAGGGCCGGACTTCGTCAGCCACATCGGCTCCACGATGGCACCGGGGATGGCCCTGGGGACGGCACCAGCAACAACCCCCCAGCAGACGGCGGCCAGAAGGCCGAGAGAGCGAAGGAAGCTAAGATTCACATCTTTTTAACAACAGAGGGAATCGAAAGTTCCAATTAAAATATGACGAACGAACGCTCAAAGGCCTCCGACGCTCTGGCGGTGGGCGGCGTTTCGCATTGTAGCGGCGAAGCTTTCGTCGCACGGATAGGGACCTTTTCCGCCGTGCCCAGACCTAAGCCCAAGAAAGCCGCCGCTCCCGCGCGCGGCCGCTCCGCCAAACCTTCCGCCCGCCGCGCCGCCAAGCCGGCCCGCCGTCAGGCCGACGCCGCCTCCACCTCCACGCCCGAAGCCGCCAAGGCTCAGCCCAACCAGCGTATCGGCGTACTGATCGACGCCGACAACGTCTCGCACCAGCACCTCCCCACCCTGCGGCGCTTTATCGGTGAGACGGAGATCTCCGCCGCCCGCGCCTATGGCGACTTCAACGGCCGCCTCAGCGGCTGGCGCGCCGCCGCCCAGGAATGGGTAGAACTGGATCTTGTCGACCAGCGCAGCTACACGCCGGGCAAGAACGCCGCCGATATGCGCCTGACCATTGACGCGGTGAAGCTGATGGCCGGCCCCAATCCGCCCACGACCCTCATCTTCGTCACGAACGACAGCGACTTCACGCCGGTGGTCGAGGACGCCAAGCGTCTCGGCGTCCGTATCATCGTGATGGGCGAACGCACGCACAAGGCCCTCCGCTCCACGGCCCATCATTACCTGAACCTTTCCGAACTGCGCACGCGTCTGGACGACGAACAGTCGGCGAAATCCGACCCGCGCAAGGCCCTCGGCCTGCTCGCTCAGGCCCTGCGCGCGCTAGCGCCGAAGACGAACAAGGAAGTCGGCGCTCTGCTCGACCAGTTCGAGAAGATGCTGCCTGAACTCCGCTTCGCCGACGCCCCGCGCCCGCAGCGCGAGCCTGGCCCCCGACGCGAAGCCCGGGAGCCCCGCCCAGAACGTGCCCAGCGCGAACCCCGCCCGGCCCGCGAACCACGCGCCCCGCGCGAAGCCCGCCCGGCGCCTGATAATTCCGGCCAAGATTACCGCGACCGCCCGAACCTCTCGTCCGCCCAGCAGGCCCAAGGCAAAGCCGAAGCCGATCAGCGACGCGCCCAGCTGCAACAGCGTCAAGATATCATCGAGGCCCTCGTCGACGTCGCCACGGGCCTAGCGCCCGAAGGCGAATGGCTGAAGGTCGAGGTCATCAAGAAGTTCCTGCTGCAGGAACATCCCGGCCTCGAAGCGAACGCTCCTCGCTATGCGAAGTTCTACCGCATGCTCGAGGACACCGGCCGCTTCGACGTCCAGCTCCAGGGCTCGACGGTGATGGCCCGCCTGAAAGAGTAAGCCTTACTTCCCGATTGTCCGGGCGAGGAAATCCAAAGTCACCTCGGTCAAGTCGGGCTTGTCCGACACACTAATGACTTCGGCTCCGGCGAAGACGCCGCTCCGCTTCCAGCTCTTGCCCTTGGGATGCAGATCGAAGGTATGCGGCGCCCCTTCGACGACGATATACTCGTGGGAAACCTTCGCGAAGCGGAGCGCTTTCGCCATGTCATCCGACTGCGCGATATCGACCGTGCTGTCAGCCGTGCCGTGCAGGATAAGTACCGCCGGATCCTGCGCGTCGCACTGGGACTCAGGGAAGTAAGCGGCCTGCTCCGCCGGCGAAGTCCCTGGGACCTCCCCTTTACCGCGCTTAGCGAAGTTAACGACGCCATACATGTCGATGACGGCGGAGACCTTGGCGGAATGCGTCGCGGCGGGATCGCCGCCGGGTCCGGTCTTGTCGTCCGAAAGTCCGACCATCAGCGCGAGGTAGCCGCCGGCCGAACCGCCCGCGACGGCAATCTTGTCCGGGTTTACGCCGAGTTCCTTCGCATGCGCACGCACCCAGCGGACGGCATTACGGCAGTCGGCGATATTCTGCGGCCAGACGCCAGCCTGGGTCATCGGGCCGAGCCTGTAATTGCAGCTCACGACGACGTAGCCGGCGCGACAGAGGTCGGCGCTCACGCTGGCGGAGCGATACTCCGCCTTGTCGCCGCCAGTGAAGCCGCCGCCATGGATGAAGACTACCGCCGGGCGATTGGAGCGAAAATCGCCTGACGGAAAATAAAGATCGAGCTTCTCCTTACGATTGGCGCCGAGAAAAGGAATGTCGCTCAGACGATAAACTGGATTCGGCACCTCCATGGTATGCGGGCGGGCATAGGCTTCGGCCGCCAGAGCGGCGACCTTCGCGATCTCGACCGTCGCGCCAAATTTGGCCAGCTCACCGATGCGCAACTTAGAAGTATCCGCGGCGAAGACGGAGCAGGCGGCGAGGAGCAGGAGGAGCGGACGCATAAAGGGCGGGGTAGAAAGTTTCTACCCCGCCCTCGAAGGCAGTCAACGCGTCAGACCGAACTTAGGATAGCGCGTGGGCGTAACCGTCGACGATGGCCTGCAACGAGGCTTCGACGAGATTTTCGCTGACGCCGACCGTACCCCAGGAACCCTTGCCATCGGACGAGCGGATGACCACGCGGGTCTTGGCCGCGGTGCCGTCGGCACCACCAAGGATGCGGACCTTGTAATCCACGAGGCTGACCTTCGCCAGTTTCGGGAAGGACTTCACGAGAGCGGAACGCAGGGCCTGATCGAGGGCGTGGACCGGTCCGTCGCCTTCGGCCACGGTGAGGGTCTCCTCACCGCCGATGCTGACGCGCACCACGGCTTCGCAATAGGCCGAGCCCTTGGCGCCGCGCGCGGTGACGTGATAGGAAGCGACCTCGAAAGGCGCGGCCTTGCTCTTGCCGATATGACGACGGAGCAGAAGAGCCAGCGACGCTTCGGCGTCCTCAAAGCTCCAGCCAACGTGCTCGAGCTTCTTCAGTTCGTCGAGCGCGGTAGCGGTGGCGGGAGAGTCGCGATCGAGGTCGATGCCGAGGGACTTCGCCTTGAGGACGATGTTGCTGCGGCCGGACTGGTCGCTGACGAGCACGCTGCGTTCATTGCCGACGACGGTCGGATCGATGTGCTCGTAGGCGGCGGAGAACTTACGGACGGCATCAACGTGCGTGCCACCCTTATGGGCGAAGGCGGCGGTGCCGACCCACGGACGGCGCGGATCGGGCGCGAGGTTGGCGACGCCGTCGACGAAGCGTGATAGACCAGCAAGGCCCTTGAGCGAGGTCGAGGAGACGCACTTCCAGCCGAACTTCAGCTGGGCGCACGGGATGACCGCGGTGAGGTCGCAATTACCGGTGCGTTCGCCGATGCCGTTGACGGTACCCTGGACATGCGAAGCGCCGGCTTCAAGCGAAGCGAGGGCGTTGGCGAGGCCGAGACCGGCGTCATCGTGCGTATGGATACCCACGGGCGTCTTCTTGAGGGCAGCGATCGCGGCGCGGGTGGCCGCGGCGACTTCGGCCGGCAGGGAGCCGCCGTTGGTGTCGCAAAGGACGATGCGGTCGGCACCGCCGGCGACGGCGGCGAGCATGGAGGCGATGGCGTAGGCCGGATCTTCCTTCCAGCCATCGATTGCGTGTTCGCAATCATAGACGACTTCGCGGCGATGGGACTTCAAGAAAGCGATCGTGTCGCGGATCATCTCGAGATTCTCCTCGGGCGAGCAGCGGAGCACTTCGCGGACGTGGAGGGCGGAGGTCTTACCGTAGATCGTGACGACCGGGGTATCGACTTCGAGAAGACCGCGGACCTGGGCGTCTTCGGAGGCACGCACGCCCTTGCGGCGGGTCGACCCGAAGGCCGCCAGCTTGGCATGCTTGAACTTGATCTTCTTCGCGCGGGCGAAGAACTCGACGTCGCGGGGATTGGAGCCCGGCCAGCCGCCTTCGATGTAGGTCATGCCGAAGCGTTCGAGCTCAGCGGCGATGCGCAGCTTGTCATCAACGGAGAAATGAATGCCCTGCCCCTGCGAGCCGTCGCGGAGGGTGGTATCATAGATTTCGATGGAGCGTGCCATGGTGGTGTGGGTGGGAAAGAGGTGTAAAGGGAGGGGGCCGTTCCGGGCGCCGCGGAACGGGGAGTCGCCCGTCGGGCGTTCCGTTCAGCGGGCTTAGAGCCCGATGATGGTAATAATCGCCGGAATGATGGCACGACCGGCCGCGGAGCGGAGGGAGGTCGAAGACTGGGCCAGGGATTCCATGACGAAGACCCCGACTTCAAGGGCGGAGGCATGGAGAGTCAAAGGCAAAGGAGCCTGAAGCGGGTCGATGCTCGCCAAAAGGCCAATAAATGCCCATTAATCAGCCCATGCGCCGCCTCGTCGCCCTCCTCCTGCTCTTGGCGGGCGCCATCTCTTCGCCGGCCCAGTGGCAAATTTTCGCGGAGAAACTGCCCAAGCCCGGCACCTGGGCACGCTACCAGTACGAGACGATCCGCGACGGCAAGGTCGTCTCGAAATCCGAACTGAGCCTCTCGATCCGCTCCGGCGTGGACGTCGGCGGCAAACCGCACGTCTGGTTCACCGTCGAGCCGGTCGGCTGGTTGGGCTCGCGCGAACAGGCGCCGCTGCGCCTCCTCTTGAGCGCCGACATGGATCGTGAGCGCGCCGGCCGGCTGATCGAGAACTCGCACGAGATCGTCTTCTCCAATCCCGTCAAAGGAGCTTACCACATGACCCGCGAAGACATCGCTTGGGTTTCGAAGTGGGCGAATCTCACTTACGCCAGCGAGCTGAGCGCAGATACCCCTGCACAGGAATCGCTCTCAGCCGCTGGCAAGACTTTCGCCTGCGAGCGCATGAAGATGCTCGCGAGCACGGTGACTGATCCGCCCGTGGTCCCGAAGCAGACCATCGAGTTCAAAGGGACCGTCTGGCGTTCCGACGCGACCCCCTTCGGTGTCGTGCGTGCGGAGTGGCTCGAGAAGACCACGAAGAAAGAGCGTAACCGCGAGGAGACCCGCCGCCTGACCTTGCTGGCCAGCGGCTGGGAGACCCCTCCAGCCGAGCCGGTCGACCGCGGCAAGGATTTCTCGGTCTGGCGCCTGATCTTCGGTCGCTGAGGCCTCAAAAGGACCAGCCCACCCGGGTTGAATCGGATGGGCTGGCGTTAAATGGTGGCCTGAGTCGGAATCGAACCAACGACACGACGCTCTTCAGGCGTCTGCTCTACCAACTGAGCTATCAGGCCAATTAACTGGACGTTCAGAAGGACAAAGCCCCCCTTCCCTGTCAATCCGACAAGAAAGGGAGGCTTAAAAAGGCCTTCAGAAGCTGAATTTCCAAGCCGAGAGGCGACGTTCGACCTCAGCGATGACTTCGCCTTCGCCGGCCTCGCCCTTATCGGAAACGAAGGTCACGGAGAAGCGGACGAACGAACCGCAATCATCCCAAGGCACGGTGGAGATAAGGTGCTCGGTGATCATCCACTGCGAGAAGGCTTCTCCGGACTCGAAGCTCACCGTGCCAGAAGGACCGGTGGCGGACTTCGGAGCGGGCATGTAGAGGAAGAAGCCGGCGCCAGGCTTACGGACCTGGAAGCCGAGCTGGGCGAGCACGCCGACGAGCTTGTCCATGCGGCGGGAATACTTGGCGGCGATAGCCTTCGGGATGGAGACTTCGTCCAGACCGGCGGCGCCGGCCTTCTGGATACCGAGGAACTGTCCCGAGTCGGAATTGTCCTTCACGTCGCCATAGGCGCGGACGAGCAGTGCGTTACCGGCGACGAAGCCGATGCGCCAGCCAGTCATATTGTGGCTCTTGGAGAGCGAGTGCAGCTCGAGGGCCACGTCCTTCGCGCCCGGGACCTGCAGAATCGAGACCTGCTCGGCGCCGAAGTGGAGCGAGCCGTAGGCGGCGTCCTGGATGACGACGAGGTTGTGCTGCTTGGCGAAGGCGACGACTTCCTCGTAGAACTTACGCGTAGCGCAGGCGCCGGTCGGGTTGTTCGGGTAGTTGAGGACGAGCACCTTGGCCTTGGCCAGGATGTCGGCCGGGATCGACTTCAAGTCGGGCAGGAAGTTGTTCTCGGCGGTGAGCTTCAGGTTGTGGACGAGGCCACCGTAATACTTGGCGTGAGTGCCGAACACGGGGTAACCCGGAACCGTCATGAGCACGTAGTCGCCGGGATTGATGAGGCATCCCGGGAGGATTGAGAGAGCGGCCTTGGAGCCGATCGAGTGGAGGACTTCGGTATCGGCGTCGACCGTCACGCCGAAGAGGTTCTGCAGGTAGCGGGCGGCGGCCTGCTTGAAGTCCGTGCCACCGTTGTCTGAGTAGCCACGGTTCTCGGGCTTAGCGGCTTCGGCCTGGAGCGCTTTCACCACCATCGGGAAAGCCATCTCGTCGGGCTCGCCGACGCCGAGGTCGATGAGGGCGACATCCGGCTTGGCCTTCTTGGCGGCGGCCTTGGCGCGCTTGATTTTTTCGAACTTATAGATGGCGGTCGACTTGCCGTAATTGACGCCGCCGATGCGTTCGGCGAAGAGCTGCTGGATGTAAGAGTCGGACATAGTGATAAGGCCCTAAAAAGAAGGGGAAGACGGCCAATGGCAAGCGGACTCCGTCCGAGGGCTTGCCACCCGTGAATCGACGATAAAAATGCCTCCATGGAACCCAGCCTTGAAGACCTGGCCCGCGAGCGGCGTGAAAGGTGTAACCCGGGATTCCCTTGGCGACTCATCGGCCTCATCGCCCTCTGCCTAGCCATCGGCGGGCTCGGCTCGGCTGCCACGATGCCCGAAATCAAGGGCTGGCATGCCGGCCTCATCAAGCCGCCCTTCAATCCGCCTAACTGGATCTTCGGCCCGGTCTGGTCGACACTCTACGTCCTTATGGCCTGTTCAGCTAACGCCGCGTGGACCGACCGCCTGGCCCGCCGGACGTTCTTCATCATCCTGCTCGTGAACTCGCTCTGGTCGCTGCTCTTCTTCGGGATGCATCACCCAGACCTCGCGCTGATTGATATCCTCGGCTACCTCATCCTACTCATCATCTGGATTCGCCAGCTCTGGCCGCAGCATCGCGTCGCCGCCCTACTCCAACTTCCGCACCTGCTCTGGGTCAGCTTCGCCACCGCGCTCAACGCGAGTATCTGGTGGCTCAATAAATAAAAAGGCCCCGGAACCCGGGGCCTTCGTGACGGACTGACGCGAGACTTAGTCGGCGAGCTTGGTCCAGCGGGCGTTGCCCTTGGAAGACTTCACTGCGGCCTCGATGAAAGCCATGCCGGTGACGCCGTCGTCGATCGACGGGAAGTCGTAACCGCCCTTCGGAGCCTTGCGGCCTTCGAGACGGTCAGTGATGGCTTCCGCGGCGGCGCGATAGATGTTCGCGAAGGCTTCGATGAACGCTTCCGGATGGCCGAAAGGCGTACGGCTATACTTCTTGCAGGCGTCGCCGTTGTAAGAGTTGCCACGACGGTGCGTCTGGCGGGGCTGGTCGAGGTACTTCACAATCAGCTCGTTCGGATGCTCTTGGTGCCACTCGAGAGAAGCCAAGGTGCCGTAGACGCGGATGTTCAGGTTATTCTCGTCGCCAGTGGAGATCTGCGAGGCGTGCAGGACGCCCTTCGCGCCGCCCTTGTAGCGGACGAGCATATTGGCGTCATCATCAAGCAGACGGCCCGGGATATAGGTGCTGAGGTCGGCGGCGATCTCTGCGATTTCGAGACCGGTGACATACTGGACGAGGTTCTCGGCGTGAGTGCCGATGTCGCCGACGCAGTTCGAGACGCCGGAGCAGTTCGGATCCATGCGCCAGTTGGCAATCTTCTGGATCTTGCCGGACTGCAGGGCGCCCATGGCGTAACCCTGCGGGTATTCGACCAGGACCTTGTTGATTTTACCGAGTTTACCGGCGGCCACGAAGTCGCGGGCTTCCTTGACCATCGGGTAGCCGGTGTAGTTATGGAGCAGCGCGAAGACCAAGCCGCTCTTCTTGACGACGGCGCGGAGCTTCTTGCCCTCGGCGAGGGAGAACGCCAGGGGCTTCTCGCAGATCACGTGAATGCCGGCCTCAAGGAAGGCCTTGGCTACGGGATAGTGCAGGTCATTGCGGGCGACGATCGACACGAAGTCGATACGGTCGCCCAGCGGGCGCTTGGCCTCAGCCTTGGCCATCTCGGCGTACGAAGCGTACACGCGGGCGGGATCGAGGCAGAAGTCCTGGCCGGACAGGCGAGACTTCTCGGGATCCGAGGAGAACGCGCCAGCGACGAGGTCAATCTTGCCGTCGAGGGCCGCGGCCATGCGATGCACGCCGCCGATGAAGGCGCCGCGACCGCCGCCGACCATGCCCATGCGGAGTTTGCGATTAAGGGATTCCATAGGTGTGTTGATCAGAGGGAGACGGGCTTGCCGGACTTCGCGGAAGCGTAGATGGCGTCGATGACCTGCATCAGGCGGTAGGCCTGCTCAGGCGTGTTCAGCGGCTTCGCGCGGCCTTCGATAGCCTCGATGAAGTTCGCGGCGGAAGCGATGCGGCCCATGTCTTCGCACGCCGGCGTGACGATAGAGCGGTTCACACTGTTGCCGTTTTCCTGGACGTAGAGCTCACAGGTATCGATCGCGGTGTTGTCGAGGCCGTCGATGCCGAAGAGGCGCTCGACCTTGCCGCCGGCCTTGGTGCCCTGGAAGACGACGGAGACTTCCTCGCGCTTGATCATCTCGGCCCAGGAGACCTGCAGGGTCAGCACCTGGCCGGTCTTGAAGGTCACGAAGCCGTGCGCGGCGTTCTCGACGTCGGTGACGCCACCGACGCGGTCCGGGATGCCCCATGGGCCTTTGAAGGACTTATCTTCGATAAAGTCGTTGAAGGTCTGGCCGAGGACGTGCGCCGGCTCGGGGTAACCCATCAAATACATCGCGAGGTCGACCATGTGCAGGAGGTCGATGAGCGGACCGCCACCGGAGAGCTCTTTAGTGGTGAACCAACCGCCGAAGCCCGGGATGCCGGTGCGACGGATCCACTTCGCCTGCGCGGAGTTGATCTTACCGACCTGACCCTGCTCAACGTACTTCATCATCGCCTGCGACTCAGGGCGGGCGCGGTTGTTGAAATTGAACATCACGTGCTTACCCGACTTCTTGGAAGCGGCGGTGATCTCGAGGACCTCGGGAGCGCTGAGCGCCGGCGGCTTTTCGCAGAACACGTGCTTACCCGCGTTGAGGCACTGGATGGCGAGCGCTGCGTGGTACTTGTTCGGGACGATAACGCTGACGGCGTCGAGGTCCTTATGGGCCGCGAGCATGGCGTCCACAGAATCGTAGGCATGCGGAATACCCCACTTCGTAGCGGCCTTCTGGGCAGCGCCCGGCGCGGGGTCCGCGACGGCGATGATTTCCGCGCCGGCCTGCTTGAAGCCGGCGGCGTGGTATTGGAGCATGCCACCCGCTCCGATGACGCCTACTTTGGTTGCCATGAGATTGTTCGGTGAGGGGGTTACTTGCCCTGGGCGGACTTGTCGAAGGCGGCGTCGAAGGCGACCTTGTTGCTCGGGAAGTCGAGCTTCTTGACGTAGGCGGCCGATTCGGCGGCGCCGAAGAAGCGATCCATGCGGCCGTCTTCCCATTCGACGGAGAGCGGGCCAGCGTAGCCGACGTCATTGAGGGCGACGATGACGTCCTCGAACTTGATATCGCCGCGGCCGACGGAGCGGAAATCCCAGGCGCGACGGGGGTCGCAGAAATCAGTGTGGCCACCGAACACGCCGACAGTGCCGTCGCCGTGACCCCACCAGACGTCCTTCATGTGGGCGTGGTGGATCTGCTTACCGAAGGTGCGGATGAATTTCACGTAGTCGACGCCCTGGTAGCCGAGGTGGCTCGGGTCGTAGTTGAAGCCGAATCGCTTGTGGTTGCCGACGGCGTCGAGCGCGCGCTGGGCGGAGGCGATGTCGAAGGCGATTTCGGTCGGGTGCACTTCGAGGCCGAAGTAGACGTCGTTCTTCTCGAAGACCTCGAGGATAGGCTTCCAGCGCTTGGCGAAGTCGTCGTAACCCTTCTGCAGATAGGCCTGGTTGGTGGGCGGGAAGGCGTAGATCGCGTGCCAGATGGAAGAACCCGTGAAACCGTTGACGACGGTCTTGCCGGAACCCTTCGACTTATTGGCCATATACGACTTGCCGGCGTCGAAGAATTTGCGAGCGGCCTGGGCGGTCAAGGCCATCTCGGCGCAAGCGCGCTGGCGGACGCCTTCCGGATTACCATCACCCCAAACGTGGGCGGGCAGGATGCACTGGTGGCGCTCGTCGATGTTATCGCAGGTAGCCTGGCCGACGAGGTGCGAGGAGATCGCCCAGCAACCGAGGTCATGCTTCTTCAGGAGTTCCCAGATGGATTCGACGTAGCCCTTCTCGTTGACGGCGCGGACGACATCGAAGTGGTCGCCCCAACAGGCGAGCTCGACGCCTTCGTAGCCCATGGCTTTTACCTTGGGGAGAAGCTCGGCGATTTTAAGGTCGGCCCACTGGCCGGTGAAGAGGGTAACAGGGCGCTGTGACATGGTGAGTAGGGGTGAGTCCCCACTGTCAGCCAATCACCCCACTTTGTTCAAGTGGGCAATGCTCACAGACCCCCAATTTATGCCTTACGCGACAGCGATTGGCCCAGTTCGGCCTCCAGCTTGTCGTAGGCCGCCCGGAGGGCCGGGTTCGGCTGGACGACACCTGGGGCGGGAGCACAGAAAACAGGCTCCAGATCGGCCATCTTGGCCCCGCAAGCCCCCTCGGCCGCACGGAGGGCAGCACCCAAGGCGGCGGAATCGGAGACGGCCAGACGGAGTACCGGGGCACCGAAGACGTCGGCGAAGATTTTGGCGACAGAGGGATTCTCGGAAGCGCCGCCGGTAAGGAGCAGCTGCGTGGTCGGGGTGCCGACCCAGCGGCTATGCAAACGGAGGCTGAGGGCCTGGCCTTCGACGGCGGCGCGAGGAAGCGAGGCCCGGGTGGTGGCGGCTCCGAGGGAGATGCGGCCAGCGGGACGGCGCGGGGTGATCTCGGGCTCTTCCATCGGAAGCACGGCGGAGACGGCGGCGGGAGAGGCGTCGACGGCAGCGGAGAAAGCAACCCAATCGGCGTGGCCGCATTCGCGACGAATCGCTTCACGGGCGAGCGAGCCGTTGCGGACGCAGACGAGGCTCATGCTACCGCCCATCGGATTACCGAAAGCGTGGCCGAGGCCGGCGGAGTCGGTGCGGATGCCTTCAATCGCGGCGAAGAGTGTATCGCTGGTGCCGAGGCTGATGACGACCTTGCCGGGCTTCGAAGCGCCCATGCCGACGAGGCTGGAAGGATTATCGCCCGTGCCGATGACGACCTGGCACTTCGGCGAGAAGCCGTGACGAGCGACGAAGTAAGCGGAGATACCGCCGGCGACGGTCGAACCAGGGCGGACGGGCGGAAGCTTGGCGGCGAGATCGGGAGCGGTCGCGGCCAGAGCGGCCGGAGCCCAATCGCCCTTGCGGATATCCATCAGGTTCATGCCCGCGCCGTCACCCGTGTCGATCGCGGCATCCTTGCCGGCGAGCACCGAGGCGAAGAAGGAAGAGACCAGGTGGACGCGCTTGGTCTTGGCCCAGGCGGCGGGTTCAAGCTTGGCGAAGCGGCGAATCTGCGGGCCGGTGAAGCGCTGCGTGGCCACGGAGCCGGTGAGATCGCAGACAGCCTGATCACCGCCAAGGGTAGCAGCAATTTCCGCGCATTCGGCGGCGGTGGACGAGTCCATCCAGATCGGCGAGGAGCGACGAGAGAGGACTGGCGAAATCTTGGCGGACAGCGATGTGGCGCGATTTCCGTCGGCGAGCGCGGCTTCGTAGCCGGCGGCGAGGTACACGCTGCCGTGCTGCTGGCCGGAGACCGAGACCGCGTCGACCTGCGAGAGATCGGTCAGCTTAGCGAGGCGGTCGAGCGCGAGCTCAAGGCCATCCAGCCAGAGGAGCGGATCGGCGTGCACTTCGCCGCCCTGCCCTCCGCGGATAAATCCTTCCGGATGTCCGCGGTCAGGGAAGTCGGCGCCGAACGCCGCGCGGGCGCGGGCGACCGTCGTGCCTTTCGCCGTATCCAGCACGAGCGCCGTTGCGCTCTGCGTGGACAGGTCAAGACCCAGGACGATCGCCATAGCCTCAGCGGATGTACTCGTTGATCAGGTTCTCGAGCATCTCCTGGCGGCCAGACGCAAGCGTCGGCGCCTTGATGCCCTGGGCGTAGGCGTCGAGCTGGGCGAGGGTGGCCTTGCCGGATTCGACCTTCTTGCCGATACCGCTGTCCCAGGAGGCGTAGCGATTGGAAACAAACTTATCCATCTTGCCGTCCTTGATGATGGCGTGGGCGATCTTGAGGCCGCGGGCGAAGGCGTCCATGCCACCGATGTGGGCGTGGAAGAGGTCGACGGGCTCGTGCGATTCGCGACGACGCTTGGCATCAAAGTTAAGGCCGCCCTTGGTGAGGCCACCCATCTTGAGGATGCGCAGCATGATGTTCGTCGTGAGGTAGAGGTCGGTCGGGAACTGGTCGGTATCCCAGCCCACAAGCGTATCACCGCGGTTGGCATCGACCGAGCCAAGGGCGTTCGCGCCGATCGAGACTTCCATCTCATGCTCCATCGTGTGACCAGCGAGCGTGGCGTGGTTGGTCTCGAGGTTCAGCTTGAAGTGCTTCAGGAGCCCGTATTCGCGGAGGAAGTTAAGGCAGGCGGCCGCATCGGAATCGTACTGGTGGGTCGAGGGTTCGCGCGGCTTGGGCTCGATCAGGAACTGGCCCTTGAAGCCGATTTTCTTCGCATGATCGACGGCGAGGTGCAGGAGCGCGGCAAGGTGGTCGAGCTCGCGCTTCATGTCGGTGTTGATCAGCGTGGCGTAGCCTTCGCGGCCGCCCCAGAAGACGTAACCTTCACCGCCGAGGGCCTTGGTGGCTTCAAGCGCGTGACGGACCTGGCTGGCGCCGTAGGCAAACACATCGGCATTGGGCGAGGTGCCCGCGCCCTGCGCGTAGCGAGGGTGGGAGAAGAGACAAGCGGTGCCCCAGAGGAGCTTCTTGCCGGTGCCCTTTTGAAAAGCCTTCAGTTCTTTGGTGATGCGGTCGAGGTTCGCATGCGTCTCAGTGAGGGTCTTGCCTTCAGGAGAGATGTCGCGGTCGTGGAAGCAGTAGAAGTCGATCTGGCACTTCTGGAGGAACTCAAAGAAGACCGGGATGCGGCGGAGAGCGTTGTCGAGGGAATCGGAGCCATCATCCCAAGGCATGAGGGCGGTGCCGGCGCCGAACGGGTCGGAGAGGCTGTTGCGCATCACGTGCCAGTAGGCCGCAGCGAAGCGCATGTGATCCTTCATCTTCTTCCCGCCGATCTTCTCGTCCGGGTTGTAGTGCTTGAAGGCGAACGGGTTCTTGGACTTCGATCCTTCGAACTCGATGACTGGGACATTAGGGAAGTGCGACATGACTTATAGGAGGGAGGCTTCTGACATTGGAGTCCGCCCCCTTGCTGCCAAGAAAGGAATGGGGTCGGTCTATGAACAAAACGACAGGCAGGGAGTCCGCATACAACTGCGCCTTGCGCCTTTGCTAGACCTGCCTAGGGTGGCGGCATGGAGGTCGTCCACACCATCCCCGAACTGCGTGCCGCAGTCGCCCGGGCCCGTCAGGCCGGCAAGGCCATCGGGTTCGTGCCGACAATGGGCTGCCTCCATGAAGGCCACCTTAGCCTGATTCGGCGGGCCAAGCAGGAGGCTGCCTTCGTCGTGGTGTCCATCTTCGTGAACCCGACTCAGTTTGGCCCCAACGAGGACTTTTCCAAATACCCGCGGACCTTCGCGGAAGATCGCGCCGGCTGCGAAGCCGCGGGCGCCAGCCTGATTTTCGCACCCGCCGCCGCAGACTTCTACCCGGCCGGCGCTTCAACCTGGGTGGACGTCGAAGGTATCTCCGCCAAGCTCTGCGGTGAATTCCGCCCGGGGCACTTCCGCGGCGTCGCTACCGTCGTCGCGATGCTCTTCAACGCCGCGCAGGCGGATGTCGCCGTCTTCGGACGCAAGGACCTCCAACAGCTCGCGGTGATCCGCCGCATGGTCCGTGACCTGCATATGCCAATCCGCATCCTCGCGCACGAGACCGTCCGTGAGCCTAACGGTGTGGCGATGAGCTCACGTAACCGTTATCTCTCCGCTGAACAGTTGACACAGGCGACCGCCATCCCTGCCGCGATGGCCGCAGCTAAGGCGCTCGCCCAAGCCGGCGTCAGCGATGCCGCTCGCCTGCGGGACGCCGCGCATGCCGTCCTGGCCACCCAGCCCGCGCTGAAGCTTCAGTACTGCGAGATTGTCGATCTTGAGACGATGGCGCCCGTCGCCTCGACCACAGGATTTAAGTGCGCCATCGCGATCGCCTGCCATCTGGGCGCGACGCGCCTGATTGACAACGCCGACCTTTAATCAGGCCAGACTGAGGTAGACTGCGGCCAGCAGAATCAAGGCCCCGATCAATCGGCGGGTCATGATGCTCCGGCCCACTTGTTTCTCTGAATTAGAGAACCAATGCCCGACGATCCACACCAACGCGACGCTCCAAAGGCCGCGGGTGTTGTAGAGAACGTTGGTGACCGTGACCTCTTGGTAGACCGCGATGCAGTAGGCGATACCCATGGCCTGAATGGTCAGCAGGAGCCCACCGCCGAAAGCCCAGATGACCATCGGGCGGGGCATCTGACTCAATGGTGCGGAGAAGAACGGGATTAGCGCGAACGACAACGTTCCCACCGTCAGGAACATCACCGGGCCGAAATGGCCGAAACCGAAAGCCGGGACCCAAAGCTGCTGCATCACGTCCGTGGCGGCAAAGGCAATCGAGGCGAGAAAGGCAAAACCGACGCTGACGAGCAGTCGCTCACGGTTTGCACGCCACTCTCCGCCCAGCAAGGCTAAGGCCAGCGTCGTCAGGAAAGTGGCCACCCAGAGTTTCCATCCGAGTTGCTCACCGCCCGTCAGGAAGACTAGCAGTGCGACAAAGACGACCTTGGTGCCGAGCACGGGGGTCGCGATGGAGATGTCCCCCCGGCTGATCGCGATAAAGGTGAAGACCTGACCGATGAAGAACGCGGTGCCCGCCAAGACTGCGTGGGTGATGTTAGTCGCCGTGAAGGGCTCGCCCCCATGAAGCAGCCAAGTCTGGAAAAGGACGGCCCCCATCAGGTTAACGATGAATAGGACCCGCCAAGGGTGGCCGCCATCCATGGCCCGCTTGAGGGCCATCGCCGCGAGAGTGTAGCCCACAGCTGAGCAAAGAGGGATGATAATGGAGGCGGGAGAACGCATCAGGCAGGCCAGAACGAACGCCCTTCCCTCCCCGCTGGCGAGACCGAAGCAAGAAAACCGCCCGACGGGCCAGCCATGACCTTGCCCCATGCCCGCCTATGGGTACGCTGGAGCCATGGGGCAATTTTCTTACAAAAACGAGGCTGTCGATCCGCACCGGAAGATTCTCTCCGAGCAGCTTGTCATGGACCTGGAGCATGTCGCTGAGACCCCCTTGCTCGCCCTCGCCAAGCAGATTCCCGGCGGCTACATCCACCGCAAACCCTTCCTGCGCGACGCCAAGTGGCTGTTCAAGAAACGCCTGGGCCACTTGGCCTTGGATGCGACTGCCATCGCCGAGCACCTTCCTTGGTACGCCGAGGCCCTGAAGTGCGAAAAGGCGAAGCTACTCGAGCACCTAGACGAACTCGCTAGCGCCATCGGCGGCCCACGCACCGCCCTGCTGTGCGTCCTCTGGAATAATAAGGCCGAACAGAAGGACGCCGCCCTGCCCGCGGACCTCCTCCCCCGCCTACTAGCCAACGCCAAAGCGCAGGCCAACAAGCCTGAAACCAAAGCATGGAAGTCGGCCATGGCCAAGCTCGGTGGTGCGACGGAAAAGGAACCGCTCGACTCCGTCGATGCCCTTGACTCCGCCGGCAAGACCGTCCGTCGACTACTGCAGGAACTCTCCCAAGGCAAAGCCGCGCGCGAAAACGAAGGACGACAGATTCGCCGCCAGCATGCCAACGAACTCGAAGCAAAAGACGTTGAAATCCGCAAGGCCCGCGAGGATGCGGGACGTCAGGTCCAGGAAGCCGCCAAGCAGGCCGCCGCGCTCGAGGCGAACATCGTGGCCCTGAATGCCAAGCTGACGGCGGAAGAAACCGAAGTTGCCCGCCTGCGTGGCGAGCTGGATCGTGCCCGCGAACACGTGGCTAAGAGGGCCCGCGAAATCGCCGAAGAACTCCTCTCCGAGGAAATCCGTCCTTGGCTGGCCGACGCGCGTACCTTGAAGTCCGCTTCTGAAGAAGTGGCCAAGCTCCGCCAGCTCACCACGGAGACCGTCGAGAAGGTCCGCAAGGCCCAGCGCGACGCCGACCCCTTTCTCGCCAAGGAGCATGAACTCCGCCAGGCCATCCCGCAGATGGAGGAGATGCTCAAGCTGCTCCGCCGTTACCTACGCACCGCCGGGCAGGCCCTGCCGGAAGTCGTCGCCCTCGAGAAGCGCCTCACGGAGCACATCGAGAAGGTCCGCTACGAACTCGAGAAGCGCGACCAGCCCTCCGATCCCTTCCTCGAGCGCATCTCGGCCAAGATCAACGGCGCCGATGCGCGTGAGTTGAAATCAATCGAAAGCGCCCTCCTCCTTGCCGAGGAGTCCGGCCTCGTCGACTCGCGCCACGCGGACCTTTATCGTCGCGACATCCATCGCCGCCGTTCCTACATGGCGGACCGCGCTTTCCACGAGCAGAAGCAGTCTGGGCCGCTCGCGTTACTTGAGCGGGCGGTGGCCACCGGCGAGAAGGCCCGCCTCGCTCTCGATGCCAACAACTTCGCCTGTCTTCGCCAAGATTACCTTGGCCTGCGCCTGACGGCGAAGAAGAACGCCCAAGGCGAAAGCCGCTTCATGCTCGACACCGCCGCCCGCCAGAAAGTCGTCCAACTCGCCGAGAAGCTGGCCGACGATGCGCCCGGCCTCCACGTATGGGTGAGTTTCGACGGCCAGCAGACGGCGCTCAAGACGACCAACTCGCGCGTGCGGGTTACCTTCAGCCGCGCCGGCGCCAAGGCCGATCATGACATCATGGACCTGGTCGCCAAGGACAAGACCGTGGAGGCGCCGTGGTTCGTCGTCAGCGACGACATCGAAGTACGTGACGCCACCGCCCGCGAAGGCGCCTACATCATCTACAACGACGCGCTGATCCAGCTCCTGGTCAACCGCGGCATCCGCGCGTAAACAAGACGGGCGCATCCTGCGATGCGCCCGTGAGGCAAAAAAAGGACCCGGCTTATTTCTTCTTCTTGGCCGGCGCAGCCGTCAGAGGCGGCGGGAGCACGCCGGCGAAATCCTCGGCCTTCAGGCCGGGGTGGAACATGTTGAAGGAATACTTGCTGGGCTTCCATTCCACAAGCGGAGTGACGTCAGCCTTGGCGGGCACTTCGAGGCCGAGGCCCCAGAAGACGCCGTTGACGAGGAGACGGCGGAGCGATTCGTCGGCGAGGTCGCTCGCCGAAGCCATCGTGGTGGTGAAGACGCGATTCTTGGTGTTACCGGCGTTAGGGACTTCGCGGGTCCAGGCGACGGCCATCGCGGGCGAATTGACGCCCTGCTCCTGCTTATCGGTCGCGCGCTTCTTCGCGCGCTCGCTCAGCGGGTCCTGCGGATTCATGCCCTTGAGCACCAATCCGCGAAGGAGGATCTGCGCATCGGCGGGCGGGTAAGCCTCGTAGACATCGGTGTCGCCGAAGATGACGCCGACGCCGTTGAGGATCGCGAGCTTCTCGGCACCGGCTTCGACGGCGGTGCGGGTCGCTTCGCCCTTGTGGTTACCCCAGTGGCTGACCCAGGTCTCGCCGAGCACGTTCTTACCAAAGCCTCCTTTGTTGTTCCAGTTATAGGCGACGAAGGCGCTGTCCTTCGGGATGCCGGAGAAAGCATGCGTGCTCGTGCGGGTGGCGACGATCGGCACGCCGCGCTTGATGGCGGCGTCGAACTTCGCGAGAGCACCGTCATTCCACTTACGGAAACGTAAACCGAGCACGAGGGCGTCGGCAGTGTCGAGGGCCTCGGGCTTGCCCAGGGAGGCACCGTTGTTCGGATTGATCACGCCGTCGTCATGGGAGAAGAGGACGGTACATTTGAAGCCATGGCGCTCGGAGAGAATGCGGGCGAGCATCGGCAAGGCTTCTTCGGAGCGATATTCTTCGTCGCCGACAAGGAGCACGACGTGTTTGCCAGCGCCCGGGCCTTTGCTCGCAGGGAACTCGAGCCAACCGGGGCCGGAAGTAAAGGCCTCCGCAGCGACGGCCGGGAGAGCAAGGACAAGGGCGGCCAAGGCGGCCCAGAGATGGAGATGACGCTTCATGGGGTAAGACACGGAAGACTGCACCGACGGTAGTGGGTTTCAAGCGCCCTGTTGGGCGGCACCCCTATCATTTCCGCTCTTTCGACCCATCCTTCTTCGCCGGAGCCGAAGAAAATGGGTCGGGACGGATCGTCTCGCGACGGCCATCAGAATAAGTCGTCACCTGGTTGCCGAACGGATCGGTGCGCGTCGTGGCACGCGTTCCGTCGCTGTAACTCGTGGTCGATCCGCCGAACGGATCGGGCCGGGTGGTCGCCGTCACACCATTGCTGTAGCGGGTCGTCGAGCCACCGAAAGGATCCGTCCGGGTCGAACCGGTGACGCCGTTGCTGTAGCGCGTGGAAGAGCCGCCGAAGGGGTCGGGCGTCGTCACGGCGGTCACGCCGTTATCGTAACGGGTCTGGGTGCGACCGAACGCATCGGTGCCCTTGACGCCGGACTTTGGAGCTTCGCCCGTGCGGGGCGCGACCTTGACCTCCGCCGCTGGCTTAGCTTCCGGCTTCGCCGCCGGCTTGACCTCAGCTCGGGCCGAGTCCTTACGGGCGGCGTCCTTCTTCGGATCGACCGGTGCTGCGAAGAGCACCGCGGCGCCCAGGGTGCCAAGGAGGAGGAACGTCTTCATGGGGATGATTCTATTAGAAACCAAAGAAGGGCGGACACAAGCCACGGTCTCGTGAAAACAAGAAGGGCGGGCACCTCTCGGTGCCCGCCCTTCTGTTGGTACGACCGAAGTCGCTTAGGCGATGACCTTATCGACGACCTTACCGAAGTTGTCGGTGAGGCGGAAGTCGCGGCCGTTGTAGCGGAACGTGAGCTTGGTGTGGTCGAAGCCGAGGAGGCGCAGGATCGTGGCGTGCAGGTCATGCACGTCGACGCCGTCAGCAGCGACCTGGGAGCCGATTTCGTCGGTCTCGCCGTAGTGCATGCCGCCCTTGACGCCGCCGCCAGCCATCCAGCAACAGAAAGCCTTGCCGTGGTGGTCGCGACCAGAAGCTGCGTTGACGCGGCCCGCGGTGGTCGGGGTGCGGCCGAATTCTCCGCCCCAGATGATGAGAGTCTCGTCGAGGAGACCGCGCTGCTTGAGGTCGGCGATGAGGGCGGCAGCCGGGCCGTCGATGGCTTCAGCCTTACCAGCGATCGCCGTGAAGAGATTCGTGTGGTGGTCCCAACCGCCGGCATCGACTTGGACGAAGCGGACGCCGCGTTCGACGAGGCGACGGGCACAGAGGAGCTTGGCGCCGAGGTCGGACTTACCGTACATCTCGCGGGTCTTTTCGGACTCCTTGGAGATGTCGAAAGCGTCGGTCGCGGCGGTCTGCATGCGGAACGCGAGTTCGAAGGACTCGATGCGGGCCTCAAGCTGCTCGTCCTTCTGGACGGTCTGCATGTGGCGCTCGTTCAGCTGGCGGACGAGGTCGAGCTGCTTGCGCTGCGCGTCCTGCGTGGTGAATTCGCTCTGGAGGTTGGCGATGATCTTATTCGCCGGGGCACCCGGACGGAACGAGGTGCTCGCACCCTGGAAGAGGGACGGAAGGAAGGCCGAAGCGCGGGCGTCGGAGCTGCCACCGAGGGAGACGAAGCCGGGGAGATCCTGACTTTCGGTACCGAGACCGTAGAGGACCCAGGCGCCGAGGGAAGGCTTGGAGAGAATCGCCGAGCCGGTGTGCATGAGCTTGGCGGCCGGACCGTGAGCCGGGAGATCCTGGTGGAGCGAGCGGATGACGCACATCTCGTCGGCCACGCCCTGGAGCTTCGGGAAGATTTCGCTGATCTCGAGGCCGGACTTGCCGGACTTCTTGAACTCGAAGGGAGTCGGGAAGAGGACGCCGTTCATGCCGGAAGCGGACATGTCAGCGAGTTCCTTCATCTTCGGCTTCGGATCGAAAGTGTCGAGGTGCGAGGGAGCGCCGCCTGCGAAGATGTGGATGACGTGCTTCGCCTTGGCGGCGAGGGGAGCCTTGCGCGGCTTGAGATTGGCCATGACCTCGGCGTGAGCGTCGCTGACCATGTACTCGGACACCATGGTGCCGAAGGCGAGGGTGCCCATGCCGAGACCGGTCTGGCGCAGGAAGTCTCGACGGGAGTTGGCGGTCGGCACGTAATTACCGCAGTTGGAGTCTTTCATTGGGGGTATTTGGTTAGGATTAAATATGGGGGGGGATTTTGAATATTCAAACTAGATAACGAGTGTAAGGTGATCAATTCAGGTACACGAATTCGTTCGAGCAGACCATTGACTGGGCCAGCATGACCCAGGGGTTGGAAGGCACCTTCCGGTCGACCTTTTCCGTGTTATTCACGATTTTTCCGCCTTGAACCGAGGTTTCGATCTTCACCTCGGGGGCGGACTTGGTGGCAACGGCCGCGGCGACCTTGGCCTTAGCCTTGGCCTTGGCGACCTTATCGGCCTTAGGCGAGACGGGCGGCTCGTCGATATAGCCGGCGATGCGGGCGACGAACTCGCGGGCGATCTGGCGCTCCTGCACGGTCGGCGAACGCTGGTACATGATGCGGTAGAGCTGAGTCACGCGCTCGTCGTCGGAACTGGCCTTGGTCATCTCGGGGCGAGCGTTGACGTTACGGGCGACCTCAACGGCCAGCGGATTGTTCATGAAGAACAGGGCCTGCTGCGGGACGATGGTGGAGCCGCGGGTCGAGTTCGCCATGTTGGGATCGGCGAAGTCGAACTGGGATTGGAATTCGCTGAGCTTATCGCGATCGATGAAGCCGTAGATGGTGCGACGATAGCTGTAGGGCTCGTCGCTGATATTGACCGCGCGGCCGCCGAGGGCGCGGTCGAGTTTACCGGAGAGAAGCAGCATCGAATCGCGGATGGACTCGAAGTCCAGGCGACGGAGGTTCGCATGCCAAAGCAGTTTATTGGCTGCGTCGATCTTCATGGGATCGACGGACGCCTTCTGCACGACGAGCGGGTTGGTGTTCGGATTAGCCGACTGACGGTAGGCCGCCGAGAGCAAGATCTTCTTGTGCATCTTCTTGATTGACCAGCCGCCTTCGACGAAGGTGGTGGCCATCCAGTCGAGGAGCTCGGGGTGGCTCGGGGCTTCGGACATGTTGCCGAAGTCGTCCGGCGAGGTCACGATGCCGACGCCGAAGTGGTGCATCCAGAGGCGATTCACCAGAACGCGGGCCGTGAGCGGATTGGTACGGCTGGCAATGGCCAGGGCGAGTTCGCGACGGCCGCTACCTTCGTAGAAAGGCAGGCGGTCGGGGCCGGCGAGCACTTCGAGGAATTGGCGAGGGACGACCGGTCCGCGCTTATTACGGTCGCCGCGGATGTACACGTAGCTGTCGCGCGGCTTCTCGACGTCGGTGACCACCATCGCCGTGCCGGGGCCGCCGGGGTGCGTGATGTCGAGCGCGTTGATGTCGGAGAACTTGAAGTACTTCGCGGGCATGTTGTTATTGACGAAGGTTGCGGCTATCGGCAACTGCCAGCTCTCGCAGAAGTCGCGACTCGTGGTCGCGCGCTCGAGGAGCGAGACGGTGGAGATGTCCTCGACGTTGGGCAGGGGCCAGGGGAAGGCGGCGAGCTGGGCGACGGACGGGTCGTCCTTGTCGCCCTTGCGACCCGGCTGACTGCGCAGCTGGATGTGCGCCACGATCTTATCGCGGTTCTTCTTGAACATCGCTTGGTAGGCGAAGGCGACTTCTTCGAGGGACTTAGGCTTGAGACCGCGGAGGCCGTCGGCGACGAGCGGGTTGACCGGGATCTTCTTATCAGCCAAGGCGGCTTCGATGATGGCAGGAGCCTGCTTCTCGAAATTGTCGGGGCTGAGCTTCTTGAGACGGACGAGCAGCCCGGTGATCGGGTGATCGGGGCGGTTCATCGAACCAGCGAAGGAGGTACCCAGTTCGCGGCTCTCACCCATGTCGAACTTCTTCAGGATATCGAAGCCCGCGGTGCTGCGGAACCCGCCGGACAACGCGGAGAGAGCGCGCGGAGCGAACTCACGGTGGTAGGCCGCCTGCATGCCCGCGAGGTGCTTGTAGTAGCCGCCAGCGGTGGTGTTGATCAGCTCGGCGAGCTTTTTCTCGTAGTCGGCGCGATAGGCATTGGTCGGCGCGTTATTGCCGACGAGGAGGGGGTCACGGACGACCGGATTCTGCTGGGGCTCGATGACGGAGGCGAAGATGCCGTGAAGGGAGTAGTAGTCAGCGGCCGGGATCGGGTCGAACTTGTGGTCGTGACAACGCGAGCAGGATACGGTCAGGCCGAGGAAGCCCTTGGTCGTCGCATCGATGCGCTCGTCGATGGTGTCGTCATTATTCTGGAAACGCTTCCCGACGGTGATGAAGCCGAGGGCGGCGAGGCGCGCGTCGTCCTTAGCCAGGTCCGGCAGACGGTCGGCGGCGAGCTGCTCGATGATGAACTGGTCGTAAGGCTTATCGGTATTGAACGCGTCGATGACGTAGTCGCGATAGGTCCAGGAAGCATCGAAGGTCTCGATGGTGCCATTGCGCTTCAGGCCCTTGGTGTCGGAATAACGGGCGGTATCGAGCCAGTGGCGAGCCCAGCGCTCGCCGTAGTGGGGCGAAGCCAGCAGACGGTCGACGGTGCGCTCAACGACAGCATTCAGGGCGCGGCCAGCCTGGCCTTTCCGGGCGGCCATGTTGTCCATGGCGAGGGCGGCGTCGTAATCGCGGGAGAAGGAGTCGACTTCGACGCTCGTGGGCGGCAGGCCGATCAAGTCATAGGAAAGACGGCGGAGGAGCGATTCTCCGTCCGTGGCAGGGCTGGGCTTGAGGCCCTTCTCATCGAGCTTCGCGAGCAAGAAGGCGTCGACTTCGTTCTGGCACCAGGCGGCGTTGCTGAGCTTGGTCGGCACGGCGACTTCGCGGACAGGCTGGAAAGCCCAGTGGCTGCGCGCCTTGTCGGAAAGACCGGTGAGTTTGGCGCCACCGGCACCGGCGGGAGCCGGTGCACCCATCTTGATCCACTGCTCAAGCAATGCGATCTGCGTGGCGGAAAGTTTAGCGCCCGCTTTGCGCGGCGGCATCGAAAGATCAGGATCCGTCTGATGGACGGCAACAATCAGCATGGATTTCTTGATGTCGCCCGGCACGACTGCCGGACCGAGATCGCCACCTGCAAGCATGCCCGCGCGCGAGTCCATGATCAGTCCTCCCTTGGAGACGCCCTTCTCCTTCGAGTGACATTCGTAACAACGTTCGGTGAAAATTGGGCGGACGTTTTTCTCGAAAAATTCCAAGCCGGCCGGGTCCATCTTCGCTTCGGCGGGAGCGTCGGCGGCGGAAAGCATGGCGGTCGACCCCAAGGCGGCGATTACGGGGAGGAGACGAAGCATGTTCTGGTGGCGATTCATAAGGGTGCGGTCGGATTAAAAGGGTGAGGAAAGCCGGGGGCGGCTGGGGGTTCCTGCTAGGTGATAATTCTTATGTCCGAATGAAGGACATCAACCTCAGGTTTGTCGTTGTTACCTCATACAACCCCGGCCAACGCACTTTGGGCGATTTTGGTTAAAAATTTGTCAAAATCCCGCCGGCCGCGCCCCAGGAACCACCCTCCCCTTCAGCCCTAAAAACAAGAAAGCCGGCCAAATGGCCGGCTTTCGGAGGAAGCAGAGGGTCGCCCCTTAGTTCACGTAGACGAACTCGTTCGAAAGCAGCAGGGCCTGGATGAGCAGTTCGGTCGGGGTCATCGGCGTGCGGGCGATAGACTCGCCGACGTTCTGCATCACGCTTTCGGCACCGCCACCGGTCACGGAGGTCATCATGCTCTCTTCACCATCGGGAGCCATGATGGCCACACCCTTGGACGCGGGAGCCATGGTACGAGCTACTGGAGCCACGGCCTTGGTACCGGCCTTGGTGCCAGCAGCGGCGGCCTTCGTCGAAGGACGGAGGCCAGCGGTCGCAACGGTCATCTTGGCCTTGGCTAGGAATTCCTGAGCCACACGGATCTCACTGGCGGAAGGACGACGCTGGAACATGCAGCGGAACATCGCCACGATGCGCTGGTCTTCAGACATCGCGTTGACGACATCCTTGCGCGTGGAGACGGCGCGGGCGACCTCGACGGAGAGCGCATTGTTCATGAAGTACAAGGCCTGCTGAGGCACGATGGTCGAGTTGCGCTTCGAGTTCGGCTGATCGGGGTCACCGTAGTCGAACTGCGAGAGCGTGTCGCTCAGGCGGCTGCGGTCGACGTAGCCGTAAAGGCTGCGGCGATAGCTGAAGGGCTCATCCGTGATGTTGGCGGGCTGGCCGCCCACCGCCGGGTTGAGTTTGCCGGTGAGGAGAATCATCGAGTCGCGGATGGACTCGAAGTCGAGGCGGCGGAGATTGCCGCGCCAGAGCAGGCGATTACCAGCGTCGATCTTGAGCGGATCGACGAGGCCCTTCTTTTGGACGAGCGAATTGGCGGTCGGGTCGGAATCTAGGCGATAGACGTTGCTCATCACAATCATACGATGGAGTCGCTTCATCGTCCAACCGTTCTCCATGAACTCGGAGGCAAGATAATCCAGAAGTTCCGGGTGCGAAGGCTTCTCAGCCATGTTGCCCAGATCGTCCACCGAAGCGACGAAGCCTTCGACGAAGTGCTTCATCCAGGTACGATTAACAGCCACGCGTGCGGTCATCGGATTCTCCTTGGTGGCGATAGACTGAGCGAACTCGTAGCGACCGCTGCCATCGACGTACGGACGACGCTCACCCTTGGAGAGAATGTCGAGGAACTGGCGGGGGACGATTTCACCCTTGTTATTCTTGTCGCCGCGCTTGAACACGTAGCTGTCCTTCGGGGCTTCGGAATCCTGCACGACCATCGCCTCGCCGGGAGCACCGGGGTGCGAAAGGCGGAGCTCGTTGACGCGCGTGTGACGGAAGTAGGCGACGGGCTCGCGGTTACCGATTCCGCCGTAGATGGGACGGTTCTGCCAGTCGGCGCAGAACTTACGGGTGCTGAAGAGCGAGATCATGTCTTCGTTATCGAAGACCTCGTCGTAGCTCGGGATGGCCCAAGGATAGCCAGTCATCTCGGCGATCGCCGGAGAGGTCTTCTTCCAATCTTCACCGGGTTTGGCGAGAAGGGCGAGATGCGCGAGGATCGCGGCCTTGTTCTCGTTGTAAGCCTTCTGGTAGGCAGCGGCGACGTCATGGAGCGACTTCGGCTTCAGGCCGCGGAGGGCGGCGGCGATGATCGGGTTGACCGGACGGTCGGGGTCGCTGATGGCTTCCTGAATCGCAATCGGGGCGCGCTCAGCGAAGTAGACGAGGGGCACCTGAGAGACGGCGTAGAAGGGACCGGTAATCGGGGAGTCCTTCTGAATGCGCATCGCGGCGAAGTCGGTGTCTTCCTGGAGGCTGATCTTGTAACGCTCGGAGAAGTCTCCGGCTTCGGCGGAACCGCCGCGGATGCTGGCGATCATGAGGCGACCAGCCATCTCGCTGTCATAGCGGGCGCGGGTTTCGCGCATGTAGCGGAAGAAGCCGGCGACCTGCTCATCCTGGAGCTGGTGGAGGCGTTTGGTGAAGTCGGAGCGCGCGGCGGAGGCGGACTTCGAAGTGGCGGCAATCGTCGGGTGGTGCAGCGGCTCGACGGTCGAGGCGAAGATGCCGTGCAGGGAGTAGTAATCCTTAATCGGAATCGGGTCGAACTTGTGGTCGTGACAACGGGCGCAGGACACCGTGAGTCCGAGGAAGGCCTTGGTGGTGGTGTCGATACGTTCGTCGATGATGTCGTTCGGGTCGTCGAAGCGCTTGCCGACGGTGAGGAAGCCGAGCGCGGCGAGACGAGGATCGTCGGGGGAGATGCCCGGGATGCGATCGGCAGCGAGCTGCTCGACGATGAACTTGTCGTAAGGCTTATCGTCGTTCAGCGCGTTGATGACGTAATCGCGATACGTCCAAGCATAGGCGAAACGGTAATCCTTGAAGAGACTATCGCCCTGGTCGACCTGCAGGCCGCGAGTGTCGGAGTAGCGGGCGGTATCGAGCCAGTGGCGGGCCCAGCGTTCGCCATAGTGGGGCGAGGCGAGGAGGCTATCGATCTGCTTGGCGTAGATTGCTTCGACGGCGACGGCGGGCTTGCCGGAGCGAAGGGCCATCGTGTCAGTAATCTGCGCGGCCTGAATGGCCTTTTCAAAGGCATCGACCTGCTCAGAAGTGGGCGGAAGGCCGATCAGATCGTAGGAAACACGACGCAGGAAAGCTTCGGGATTGGCGGCCGGATTGGGCTGGAGGCCTTTCTCTTCGAGCTTGGCCAGAACGAACGCATCAATGGGCGTCTTGACCCAAGCACGGTTCTTCACTTCAGGAACGGTCGGCTTCGTGACGGGCTGGAAGGCCCAGTGATCGCGGGCCTTACCCGTGAGACCAGTGAGCTTGGCGGCGCCGCCGGAAGGCATGGGCGCACCCATCTTCACCCACTCTTCGAGGATGGCGATCTTGTCATCCGGCAGCTTGCCACCCGTCTTCTTCGGAGGCATCGAGAATTCGGGATCGGTGTATTGGACAGCCTTGATGAGAAGAGACTTCTCGAGATTGCCGGGGACGACCGCGGGACCTTCATCGCCACCCTTATAAGCGCCGTCTATGGAATCGAGGATGAGTCCCCCTTTGGAGGAATTCTTCTCGGCCGAGTGGCACTCGTAGCAGCGGTCGACGAGGATTGGGCGGATGTTCTTCTCGAAGAACTCGAGGCCTTCCTTGGAAGGGGGCATCGCCTGAGCGGAGGGAGCGACGGCGAGGGCAGCGAGGGCCGCGAACGCGAGGGAGGGGAGACGGAGCGACAACATGTGCGTGTTTCTTAAGATGGGATTAAGGGTAGGGAATAAGCCCGGGGACGGACTGACCTTGAATCAAATGTAAGCCAAGACCCCCGGAAATCAAGTGCGCTTCCCCATTCGGATTGTAAAGGAAAGACCCCACGGCGAGGATGGCCGGGCCGGACGATGCGTATCCTGATCGCCAACGATAAATTCAAGGGCTCCTTGCCGGCGGAAAAAGCCGGTTTTCATATTAAAAATAGCCTAGAAACGACCTTTCCACAGGCCTCCTTCGACCTTTGCCCAATTGCGGACGGCGGCGAAGGTACCGCCCTAGCGATGACCACTGCCCTGGCCGGTGAATGGGTCCGTGGCACCACCCAGGACGCCCAGGGAAGGCCGCTCGAAGCCCCCTTCGGGTGGGTAGCCAGTTCGGCCACGGCAATCATGGAAATGAGCGCCGCCAGCGGCCTGGCCATCGTCCAAGATTTAAAACTTAACCCGCTTACTGCCAGCACTTTAGGTACAGGTATTCTCATCCAATCCGCCCTCGCCAAAGGCGCCCGCCGCATCCTTATCGGCATCGGAGGAAGCGCCACCAACGACGGCGGCCTCGGGGTGGCGATCGCCCTAGGATATACCTTCAAGAAAGCAGGCGAGCCCTTCACCCCCACTCTCGAGACGATTTTGCAGGCCGATCAGGTCGAGAAGCCAGCCGCCCTGCCGCCCTTCGAGCTCATCGTCGCCTGCGATGTGGACAATCCCCTGCTCGGCCCCCGTGGCGCCACGCGCGTCTACGGCCCGCAGAAAGGTGTCACCGATTTCGCCTGGTTCGAACAGCGGCTCGAACATCTCGCCGACCTCGTGCGCCGCGACCTCGGCATCGATCCGCGCGATGTGCCTGGCGCCGGCGCCGCTGGCGGACTCGGTTTCGGTCTCATGGCTTTCTTCGGCGGGCGTCTCGTCAGCGGCTTCGACATGGTCGCGACGCAAGTCGGACTCGCAGCCCGCGTCGCTGCCGCCGACCTCGTCATCACGGGTGAAGGCCGACTCGATGAACAAAGCCTGCAAGGCAAAGGGCCCGTCGGCGTTGCCCGACTCGCGCGGCGTCTCGGCAAGAAGATCGTCGGCGTCGCCGGCTCGGTCGACGACTCGGCCGCGCTGCGCGGGCAATTCGACCTGCTTATCCCAATCAAGCCAGCCGCGATGCCGCTCGATGAAGCGATGCGTCGCACCGGCGAGCTCATCGAGACCGCCGTACGCGCCCACGCTACAGCTCTGCGCGCGCTCAGCTCCTGAAGATCGGGATCGGCACACCCTTGCCGTCGACGGTCGCGTAGAAGGGACGACCTTCAATATCGAAGGCAGTCTTCGGGCTGATGCCCATGGCGCGGAAGATCGTGGCGTGCATGTCGGAGATCGACACGGGGTCCTTGATCGCGACGAGCGGACGCTCATCGGCGGTCGCGCCGTAGACATGACCCTTCTTCACGCCGCCGCCGAACATGACCACGCTCGTTCCTCCGGTAAAATGGCGATGTAGGCCGTAGTGGTCGGGGCTGGTCATAACGCCGGACTTATTGAAAGCCTGGTCCTTGGCCTTGGAGCCAGGGCGACCTTCGATCATGGCGTCGCGGCTGAATTCGCTGGCGATAATGACCAGTGTGCGGTCGAGCAACCCGCGCTGCTCGAGGTCGCGGATCAGGCGCGCGATCGGGCGGTCGATCTCGGCGTGCATCTTCGCAACGGTCTCATGGCCCTTTCCATGCGTGTCCCACTGGAAGAACGGCACGTACTCGGTGGTGACCTCGACAAAACGGGCGCCATTCTCGACGAGGCGACGGGCCAGCAGGCAGCCGCGGCCGAAACGACCGGTGTCATAATCCTTCTGCACCTCGGGCGTCTCGAGCGTGATGTCGAAAGCGGAACGTTCCTTGGCGCTGAGCAGGCGATAGGCGTTATCCATCGAGCGCAGCATCGACTCAAGCTGATGGTCGCTGAGCAGGTCGCGGCTGGGCGTGGCGTCGACGAGCCGACGGAACTCGCGATCGCGGTTAATGAAACGACCAGCATCCATGCCCTTAGGCGGGCGCACGGCGGCAGCCGCCTCTTCGGGGAACGGGAGATTCATCGGCCCATACTCGCCGCCAAAGAAACCGGCGGTGGTGAAGGACTTGAGCTCCTCGCTTTCGCCGACGCCCTCGAGGCGCTGGCCGATGTTAACGAAGGCGGGCATCACTGGATTGCGCGGGCCGAGCACGCGGGCCATCCAGGCACCGATGTGCGGACAGGCGACGGTCTGCGGCGGGACGTAGCCGGTGTGCCAATGGAACTGGTGTCGTGAATGCAGGATGCTGCCAAGGTCTGGCTGTACCGCCGAACGAATCAGCGTCGCGCGGTCCATGACCTGCGCGATGTTCTCGAGCCCTTGGCAGATCCGGACGCCGTCGACGGAAGTGGGGATCGCCGGGAAAGTGCTAAGCACACGCTCATACGAGAGTCCCTTCTCGTAGGGCGCGTAACGCTTCGGATCAAAGGTCTCCGGAGCGGCCATACCGCCCGCGAGCCAGATGAGGATGCAGGAATCTGCCGTCGCGGTGGGCTGCACGACCTTCTCGCTCTCGGCAAGGAGGCGCGGCGCGCTCATCGACAGCGTCGCGGCGCCGGCAGCCGCGAGCATCTTGAGGAATTCGCGACGGGCGAGCGGCTCGGGCAAGGAAGGGTCAAGCGGCAGCGGGGAGTTCATGGCAATCAGCGGATGGTCTGGAATTCGGGGAGCATGCACACGGCCCACAGGAGATCGGCGATACCTTGCTCGGAAAGATCGGGGCCAACCATGCCGGCAGCGACCTTGAGTTCGGCCGGCGCGGGCTCGCGGCTCAACGCGGACACGTAGAGCCAGCTCGCAAGTTCTTCGGGCGACGACCAGCTTCGCTTCTTCAGCTTGGCGGCGCCGGCGGCGAGGAGGTTCGTCAACGCCTGACCATTGGAAAGATCGATGGCCTCAAGCGTGCTCAGTTCGTTCGGACGCATTGAAACAATTTGCTCACGGTTCGGACGACCCAACGCGCGCTGCAGCATATCGGATTTCATCAGGCTCGCGCGCGCCGGCAAGCTACTCGTGCCATCGACGCCGGCCAGCATCTCGGCCATGCGGACTTCGGCTTTGCGCCACGCCTCGCTCTTCACGATCGAGACCGGCTGCCAGACGACCTCCGCGGCCTTGGTGGCTGCTTTGGCTTTGCCGGCAGCGGCAAAGGTGCCGCGGGCGTTCGGCACGCTCTTCGTCCATTCCCAGGAGGCGTCGGTGGCCATCCTTACGCGGGCGCCGCCCTTGAGCGAGACGTTCACCTGGAAGAAGAGAGCGGCGATATTCGGCGAGGAGCCCGCGTTACTACCGACGATCACGACCTGATTGGCGCCCTTCAGTAAGGCCGAGGAAAGATCGAAGCTCTTCGGGTCGGCCCAATTGTCGCCCGAGCCGATCTTCTTACCGTTTACGTAAAGCTCGAAGCCGTTGTCACAGGTGATCACGCACGTGGCCAAGTCCACGTCGGCAGCCAGCACGAGCTGGTGGCGAAAGGAACGTGTCTCCCCAACCACAGGCAGGCGGCCGCCAGCGATGTCACCCGACCAGATCGGCGTGGCGACCAAAGGTTCAACAATGGGCTTCTTGGCCGAAGCCGCAGTGGGATTGGCTCGTGGAACTTTGAGCTCAATCTTCGCGGGCGTCGTGCCGGTGAGACGCCAGACGGCGTCGACAAACTGCTCGGCGGTGAGGCGCTTGGCGCGCGGGCCGCGATAAACGTAGCCCTTATCCTCCGCGTCGCGGGCGAGAACCTCGGCGCGCGACTGGTAGGCCTGAGAGGTCGCGATAAATTCGAGTACCGCCTTCAGGTCATACTTGGATTCGACGAGGCGGTTGGCGAGGACGTCGAGCAAATCCTGGTTCCAAGGCTGCGATTGCATCGCGTCGACGGGGTGCACGATGCCGCGGCCCATGAGGCGATGCCAGAGGCGATTGACGATGGTGCGCTGGAAGCGGCCGTTTTCCGGATGGGTGATGAGGGCGGCGAGCTGGGCGAGGCGTTCATCGCGCGGCTTCGTGGCGTCGACCTGACCGAGTTCCGGGAAAGGCCAGGCGGCGGAGGCGGGCTTACCCGTCGGGATGTCGCAGCGCACGAGCTCCATCGGTTGGTCCGAGTAGATCGCGGCGAGGCCGTAGGCGTCGCGCAGCTTCCAGCGATCGACGAAGCTATCGTGGCAGGAGGCGCACTTCATGTTGATACCCAGAAACGTCTGCGAGACGCTCTGCGAATATTGGAGCTCGGGCATCTGGGCGGCGCTCACGGCGCCGCGCCAGATGATGCCCTTCGCGAACCCTTCGCTATCCGCGGAAGGAGCGACGAGCTCACGCGTGAACCGGTCGTAAGGCTTATTGGACAGCAGCGAAAGGTAGAGCCAGTTGGTGATCTGCTTACGGCCGCCGTCGATGTAACCCGTGCCGGCGTAGTCATTGCGCAGGAGGTCGTTCCAGAACGCCATCCAATGGTCGGCGTAGTCGACGTCGCGCGCGAGCAGCGTACGGACGAGCTGGACACGCTTGTCCGGGCGACGATCGGCGGCGAAGGCCTGCGCCTCCTCGGCGGAAGGCAGCATGCCGACGAGGTCCAGCGAAACGCGACGCAGGAAAGTCGCGTCGTCCGCCGGCGGCGGCGTCGGGGCGCCCTTCTCCGCCAGCCAACCATCGAGCACGCGATCGAGCGGGTGCGTGCGGCCAGCCTTCGCGGCGGGGAGCACGGGCTGACGCGGACGCAGCGGCGGCTCGTAGGCGGGCTGCTTAAAGGCGAAACCATCGGTCCAGACGGCACCCTGCTCGACCCAGTCGCGGAGCGTGGCGACTTCGGCCGGACTCAGCCGGTCGCCCTTGGGCGGCATGCGAAGATCTGGATCGGCACTGACGACTACTTCAAGGAGTTTACTTTTCTGCGCTTGGCCTAGCACGATCACAGCGCCGTTCTCGCTGCCTTCGAGCAGCGAGGCGCGTGTGTTCATGGAAAGGCCACCCTTCTTCTTGTCGCCCGTGTGACACTCACTGCAGTGCTTGCGCAGGATCGGCACGACCTCGTGCGCGAAGTCGACCGGCGCGGCGCCGAGGGAGGCCGACAAAAGCAGGCCAACAAAAAGAGGACTACGACGCATGCAGCAACAGACGGATCAAGGGACGAATACAATCGCCGCAGAGCCCGAGGCCTCAACCGACTGCTTGGTGTCGGTCAGCTTGCCGTCACGGCCGATGCGGTAAGCGTTGAGCGTACCGGACTTCTGGCCAGCGCACACGAGCCAGCGACCGTCGGCGCTGAGACCGAAGCCGCGCGGGGTGGCCGGCGTGCCGAGCATGTGCTGAAGGAGCGTGAGCTTGCCGTCCTGCGCAATCGTGTAGACCGCGATGGAGTCATGCCCGCGATTGGAGACGTAGAGCGTCTTGCCGTCGGGGCGGACGAAAATCTCCGCCGTGGAGACACCCTTCTTGTCCGCGCCTTCCGGCAGCGTGGGCAGACTTTGAATCTGATTGAGGCCGCCGTTACCTGCGACCGAGAAGGCGACGACGTTGAGACCCATCTCGGTGTTCACGTAGGCGAAGCGACCGCTGGGATGGAAAGCCAAGTGACGGGGGCCTTCGCCGGCGGTGACGCGGCCAGACTTCGGCTTGCTCGGCGTGAGCAGGCCTTTCTCGGCGTCGAACTTGAAGATGAAGATATCGTCCGTACCCAGATCGGCGACGTAGGCGCGGCCGTTCTTCGGATGGAAATAGACGCCATGGGCGTGCGGACCTGACTGACGGCCGGCGTTCGGGCCCGAGCCGACATGCTGAATCGAAGAGCTCGCAGGCGCGAAGGATCCATCGGCCTTGATCGGCAAGGCAGTCGTTGATCCGGAACCGTAATTCACCACGACCAGGTTACGGCCGGCGGCGTCGACGACGAGGTGCGTCGGACCTTTACCCTTGGAGGCTTCGGTGTTGAGCAGGCGCAGCTTGTCGCCCTCGACCGCATAGGCGGCGACAGCGCCCTCGGCGGCTTCGGCGGTGGCGTAGAGAAACTTGGAGTCAGGGCTGAGCGCGACGTAAGAAGCGGACTTGGCTTCGGCGGCGACGGTCGGCACCGAGATCTTGCCAGTCTTGCCGTCGAGCACGCAGCGCAGGATACCAGGCGCCTTGGCACCGGAAGTGCCGACGTAGAAGACATACTGAGCGGGGGCCGGCTTCGGCGCGGCCTTGGTGGCGGCCTTCGGCGCGGGTGCAGTGGTGTCGGCGGACTGACAGCCGACGAGCGCGGCGGCGAGCGCGGCGAGGAGGATGCGGGGGGTGTTCATGATGATAAGAGAGGCAGAGATCAGCGGCCAGTCCACCAACCATCGAGCAGGGCCGTGAGTCGCTTAACGTCGTCAGGGCGCGCCGCGGCGAGGTCTTTGAGTTCGCCCGGGTCGGCCTTGAGATCGAAGAGGCGGGGCGGCTCGGTGGCGTCAGTGGAACCGCTCTGGGTCGTGCCGGTCTTGAGGCCGCTCGAGACGATCAACTTGAGGTCGCCGGCGACGAGCCAGCGGTAGCGCAGGCTGGCCGCAGGACGCGAAAGATCGAGGAGGTCGTGGGTCGAATTTTGACCCGCGACGAACGGACGCGCGCGCAGGGCCGCGTCATCGAGCAGGTCGAGTCCGTCACCGCCGGCAGGCACCGGAGCGCCGACCAGCTTCAGCAACGTCGGCAGAATATCCACCGCGCTGGCAGCCTCGGCCATCACCACCGGCTTAATGTGCCCGGGCCAGCTGACGAAGATCGGCGTACGGACGCCGCCGTCGAAGGGCGACTGCTTGGAGCGCTCAAAATCGACCGACGGCTTATCCGTGCGCGGGATCCAACCGTTGTCCGCGATGTAGACGATGATCGTGTCGCGGGTGAGGCCTTCCTTCTCCAGATGGGCACGAATATCGCCGATGGTCTCATCGAACCACTCGACCATCGCGTGGTATTTGGCGGCCTGCGGCGTCGGCGACTTGTCGCGATACTTGGCGAGCAGCCTTTCGGGCGGCGTGTGCGGGTCATGCGGCATCATCGGCGCATACCAGGCGAAGAACGGCTTGCCGTCCTTCTTCGCGCGGCTGATGAAATCGGTGAGGGGCGCCAAGGTCTTACGGCCGATGTCGAGGCCCTCGTCGCCGTGGCGACCGCCCTTCGTCATGCCTTCGGTGAAGCCGCCGGTCTGATAGGGGCCCATCCACCACTTACCCGTTTGTAGACTGACGTAGCCCTGTTCACCGAGCAGGCGGGGCAGGATCGGCGACTGTTGGAAGAGTTTGATCATCTGGGCGCGCCCTTCGAGGAAGGCTGCGCTCTTCTGTTTAGCGGCGGCGGCCTTGCCGGCGCCTTTCACGCCTTCGACAACCGGCATGCGTGGGTCGTTGCCGGTGATGCCGTGGCGGTGCACGTGGCGGCCGGTCAGCATCGAAGCTAGGCTCGGTCCGCAGAGGGAGTTCGTCACGTACCCGCGAGGGAAGAGACGGGACTCCGCCGCGAGCTTGTCGAGGTGCGGCGTGCTGACCGCCTTCGAACCCATGAAGCCATAATCGAACCAGGTGTGATCATCGGAGACGATCATCAGGATGTTCGGCGGACGGTCGGCGGCGGAAAGCGCCAGACAGAGACTAGCAATGGCGGCGACGCAAAGGGGCAGTAGGCGGGGCATGCCTTATAGACTCCCCAAAGCGCCGACCGTTCCCACCTAAAAAGTCAGCCAATTGTAGTCATTAAGTGCTCCCACAAAGAAAAGCGTGGCCACCCCCTTTGACGAACCAGCGACCTTGGGCACAACAAGCCTCTTCGCCCGCCCCAGGCCACCCCGACCCACCCCGGGTCGCCCCCTGTAGAAAATATTATACACTTTTATCAAGTTGTTAATCAATAACTTGTGTAAATGCACCCCTCCGACCCCCCTTTTTTAGCCCTATATATACAGGCCCCTTTCTTTTTCCACATGATCAACAACATCACCCCCCGCACCGCCAAGCCCGACGCCCTCACCTCCCTCCTCCGCTCCGACCTCCCCGACCTCGGTGAAATCCGGGTCAGCGTCGTCGAAACCTCCCCGGACCACTCCGGCGAGGCCGACACCCTGACGCGTTACCTCAACCAGATTTCCCACTGGCCGCGCCTCAGTGCCGAAGAGGAACTCCGTCTCGGGCGCCTCATCAAGGCCGGCAAGCATGCCGACGGCAACCTCACCCCCGCAGGCCAGGTCGCCTTCGACGAACTCGTGAGCCGCAATCTCCGCCTGCCGTATCACGCCGCCAAACAGATGCGCGTTCCCCGCGAAGAAATGATGGAGCTCGTCGGGGCTGGTAATTTCGCGCTCCTCGCCGCCGCCCGCGACTTCGACGCCGACCTGGGCCATCGCTTCAGCACCTACGCTTTCTGGGGTATCCGCAGTGCCGTCATGCGCGAACTGAATTTCCTCCGCCGTACCGTCCGCCTGCCGCGCAACCTCCATGAACAGCTGTCGAAGCTGCGCAAGGCCGAGGCCGCGCTGATCCAGAAGCTCGGCCGCGAACCCGAAGCAGAGGATGTCGCCGACATTCTGGCATGCTCGCCAGAGAAGATCATTGAGCTGCGCAGCTATCAGCAACACAGCCAGTCGCTCGACGCGCCCCTCGGCGAAGAAAGCGATACCACTTTCGGCGACACGCTGAAGGACGAAGACGCCACGACGCCGGCCGCGCACGCCGAAGCCGCCGACCACAAGGACGCACTCCGCGAAGTCCTGGCCCAGCTGACGCCCCGCGAACTTGAGGTGACGCGCCTCCGCCACGGGCTGGACGGCGAAGAGCTGACGCTCGACGCCATCGGCCAGCTCCAAGGCGTCTCCCGCGAGCGCATTCGGCAGATCGAAGCCGCCGCCCTGCGCAAGCTGAACCAAGGCATCCGCCGTTAACCCCTTGTGCCGGGGGGAGGTTTCGCCATGATGAAGGCGTGCCCTCCCTCCTTCGGATCCTGCTTGTCGTCGGACTCATCGGCCCGCTGACGCCCTCCGCGTCGGCGCAGCAGGTCGAGCCCTTCGAGGAGCCACCGATCAACTACTCGGCCTCGCAGACGAACGACCGCGCGACGGCGATCAACACCTCGTTCCACAGTCGCGCCACGGAGATTCGCTCGATGCCTGCGAAGAAGCGTCTCCTGTGGCTCCTCGACGAGCTGGGCGTACCCGTCGAATCCCAGATCTTCGTCTTCAGCAAGACGAGTATGCAACGCGACCTCATCAATCCGGAGGCACCGCGCGTACTCTACTTCTCCGACGAGGCCTACATCGGCTGGTCGCCGACCGGCGCCTTCGAGGTCGCAGTGTTCGACGCCAAGCTAGGCGCGACCTTTTACCTCTTCGAACCGCATGCCACCCAAGAAGAGCCCCTGCTCGCACGCAATGGCGACTGCCTGCTGTGCCATTCCCGGCATGAGCATACGCCCTCACTCCGTACGCGCTCCGTCTTCCCCGATGCGAACGGCGAACCGCTGAGCGGCTCCGGCAGCTCCAACATCGCCCCCTCCACCCCGCTCGCCGAGCGCTGGGGCGGCTGGTATGTCACCGGCACGAAGGCGCCCTTTGAGCACCGCGGCAACCTGACCGGCAAGAAGATCGATGACTTCGAAGGTCCAACGGCCCAGCCGACCCGTAATCTCCTGAGTCTCGAAGGCGTCGTCGACACCCGCCGCTACCTCCTCAAGACGAGCGACGTCGTGCCGCTGCTCATGCATGACCATCAGGTGCACGTGCATAATGTTCTCTCAACGGCCAACCAGGACGCGCGCATTGCGCTCCACCGCTGGCCGGCGATGCGCGAGATCCTCGGACTGCCGAAGGACGCACCACCGCAGGGCTCGTGCGTCGTAGTCTTCGACAGCCAAGCCGAGAAGGTCCTCGACGCCCTGCTCTGCCGCGATGAGGCCGCCTGGCCTGCCGGTGGCATTCAAGGTGACGGCGTCTTCGCGCCCGCCTACGCCAAGACGCGCAAGCCCGATGCGAAAGGCCGCTCACTGCGCGACCTCGACCTGCAGACTCGCCTCTTCCGTTACCGCTGCAGCCCGCTGATCTACTCGGAGAGCTTCGCGACGCTGCCGAAGGAACTGCACGACATCATCCTGCTCCGGCTTTCGGCGGGTCTCCGCGCCTTCCCGCCGTCACCTTCCTTCGGACATCTCCCCGACGACGAACGCGCCGCAATCCACGAGATTTTGACGGCGACACTCCCGAACCTGCCCGCCGGGTGGGGCAAGTAAGGGCGGCGCAAAAAAGGCCGGCCCTCGAGGAGGACCAGCCTTTTGATTCAACCGCGGGGCGGCTTATTTGACGAGCGAAGCCAGCTTCTCGCGGATCGCGTCGGCTTCGATCTGATAGCTGGCAGCGTTCAGATGCAGCAGGTCAGGCATGACCGACTTCTCCAGCGTACCGTCGGGCTTAAGGAACTTCGCGCCGATGTCGAAGAAGTGGACCTTCTTACCGTCGTCGAACTTGGCGATGATGGCGTTAACCTTCTCGTTCTTCACGCGATTGACGTCCGTCGAGTTCGGGCCTCGCGGAAAGATCGCGAGGAGGAGCACCTTGGAGTCGGGCGAGCGCTTGTGGATAGCGTCGATGATATTCTTGATGCCGGCCGCAATCTGCTCGGGGGAGTTCTCGGCGACTCCAGCGTTATTGGTACCAATCATGAGCACGACGGCCTTAGGCTTGATACCTTCGAACTCACCGTTTTCGACGCGCCAAAGGACGTGCTGGACGCGGTCGCCACCAATGCCGAAGTTAGCAGCATTATACTGGCCGTATTCTTTTTCGAAGAGAGCCTTCTGTCTGATCCAACCCGCGGTGATGGAATCGCCGAGGAAGACGACCTGCGCTTCGCCCTTCTTGGCGAGGGCGACGAAGGATTCATGCGACTTGGCGAAGCCGGCGTTGACCTGGCCGTCATTACCGAACTTAGGAGCGGCGACGTCGGCCGGCTGCGCCGGCATCTTAACGGCCGGAGCGGCGGCCTTCTTAGGGGCGACTTTTTTAGCTTCCTGGGCGACAACGGAGGTCGCGGCGAACAGGGAAAGCCCGAGGAGGAGGGATAGGGTGCGTTTCATAGGGGTAACTTGGGGACCTCCATTTCGCCTCTGGGTTCCCCCCTGTCAACGACCTCCCCCTCTGGCTTGCTCACATGCGACCAGCTGGCATAGGAATCTGCATGAGTAAACCCCTGCGTTTCGTGACCAAGGCCGAGGCCATCAAGGAAGAGTACAAAGGTCGTACCAATTACTGGCTGACCCGGCCTGAGCTGACCGGAGCCAAGGACCTGCAGGTCTGCGAAGCGACCTTGCCCGCAGGCGAAGGCCACGCCTTCCACACGCACCCCGAGCTCGAGGAGATGATCTACGTCCTCGCCGGGGAGGTGGAGCAGTGGGTCGAAGAGGAGAAGCGCATCCTCAAGCCCGGCGACGCCGCACACATCCCCGCGGGTGTCGTGCATGCGACCTTCAACGTCTCGCAAGCGGACGCCACGATTCTCGCCATCCTTTCGCCCGGCGCGAGCAAGGGACCATTCATGGTCGACGTGAGCGGCGAGGCCCCTTGGAAACAATTGCGCGGGCCGGCATGAAGGCGCTGCTCGGATCACGCGCGCTGATCGTCTCCGTCGTCGTCCTCCTCGCCGGGACAATCATCCCATTTATGATTTGGGGCGACGCACTGGAGACGGCGTTCTCCGTCCAAGGCGCGCGCGCCTGGATGGCTGGTTATGGCGCCGGCGCCGGCG